>NZ_CP084580.1:3424714-3736052 GCF_021869765.1 Chryseobacterium sp. MEBOG06
TTCGATATCAGCAGGAATCACATTTATCTTCAGGCGGCTGGCCGTACTGGCAGAAATAGTGGAAATATTGGCTCCCGTATCAAAAATAAAGTTCATGGAATCTTCTACAACCTTTACTTTAAGGTTTTTTAAGCCTGCAACATCCTTTACCATTTTCAGGCGGGTACCCCCATTCATGGTAATTTTTTGAGGAGGCTTATTTTCCAGAACGATCCAGATTTTCAGATTGTTTTTCAGGTCTTTTCTTTCTTCATCTGTAAGCAGATAGTCATATTTTTGAAGGGTCGTCTGCACTGCCCTTTTCGCTTCTGAATAGTTATATTGCTTCATGCTGTTATCTTCCCGGATACGCCATAATTTAAACATCAGTGAGTCAGGAATGCTGGTTTTCAAAGTGAGCAATTGTGAAATTTTCTGATTAGATTCTTCAGGCTTATTAAATGCATTATCAAGAACTGCTTCCATAAAGTACTGATATGCTATCGGTAACTCTTTCTTATTTCCTGCAAACAGATCCCTTGCTTTGAAAAAATTCTTTACTTTCACCTGCTTATACATCACATTAAATGCTGAACTATGGCTCTGTGCAAAACCAACAGCTGATATGCACAGTAGAACCAATATCAATACTGTCCTCAGAAATGATTCTGATCTTAAAAATGTTTTCCTTTTTTGGATATTACTATTGAAATCTTTCATCATGATTGTATTCGTTTTTTTAAGTTTGAACCTACCGTTCTATCGGCTAATTTATTAAATATCATTAAACTATGATTTTAAAAACAAATCGATTCTTTATTCTTATGAAAAATAACGGAACTACAGGCGTCGCTTTCTTTTTATTTCAATAGAAATCATTTAAAAACAGGAGGAGATAGCCGGCATACTTCATCAAACAAGTGTTGGAAAAACTTATATTTGGAAAACTAAAAAACATTCGAAATAACCACTCACCAAATGACAAAGAAAATTATTTTCACACTACTCATCACACTTTCAAGCCTGCCCCTTTTTTCTCAGAAAAATAAACGTCCGGAACTAACAAAAACAATTGAGACTATTCTCTCAAACAAGAAAGCAGATGTGGGGGTATCAATTATTGGTATTTCCAACAGGGATATCATACAAATCAATGGCAGCAAATCCTACCCTATGCTGAGTACAGTGAAGTTTCCGATTGCACTGGCAGTTCTGCACAAAATAGAGAAAGGCGAACTTTCTATGCAACAAAAATTATTGATCAAAAAAGAAGAACTTCTGGAAGATACCTGGAGTCCGTTCAAAGAAAAATATCCTGACGGAAATATAGAAATCACACTGGAAGAGGCCTTGAAATGGATCGTTTCCTACAGTGATAATAATTTAACAGATATTCTGCTAAGACTGATTGGCGGGCCTCAGTATGTTCAACAGTTCATTGACAGTAAAAATATGGTCATTAAGAATGATGAAGAGGCTATGCATAAAAACTGGGAGTCTCAGTTTATCAATACGATTACCCCTAATGAATCCATCCGTTTACTGCAGGAATTTTATAACGGAAAAATCGTAAACAAAGAGCATTCTCAATGGCTTTATACTGCTATGCTCAATAACATAGCAGGAATGAAAAGGCTTAAAGGCAAACTTCCGAAAGAGGTGAAAGTAGCTCACAGAACAGGAACTTCCTTTACTAATGATGCCGGAATGACAGGCGCAGTGAATGATTTTGGAATTATTGAACTTTCATACAACAGGAGAATATATGTTGCCGTTTTCGTTCATAATACCTACGAAAAATTTGAAAATGCAGAAGCTATTATTGCCGAAATTGCTAAAGCGGCCTATGACTATTACAATAAAAAATAAACTATGATTAAAAAAAAATTATTCTTCACAGTTACACTCTCCGTTTTACTGTCTACAGCTGTCAATGCACAAAAGAAAGACACTTATACCCGCAAGATCGATAGTATTATCACTGCTTCTTTTCCTTTAAAATTCAACGGAGTTGTTCTGGTTTCTCAAAAAGGGAAAATAAAATATATGAAATCCAATGGCTACAGGGATTTAAAAAAAAAGATACCTTTGAAAACAGATGATCAGTTTGAAATCATGTCAAACTCAAAGCAGATTACTGCCGTTTTGGTTTTACAGGCTGCAGAGCGGGGAAAACTGGATCTCCATACGCCCATAAAGAAATATCTGCCGTCTCTTACCCAGTCATGGGCAGACTCCGTTACGGTGCATCATCTCCTCAACCATACTCATGGTATTTCAGACATTCACAAACCTGCAGCTTTCAAAGCGGGTTCACAATTCAAGTACGGAAACCTTTCTTATATGCTTTTAGGGGATATTCTTAAAAATACAACCGGGAAAAGTTTTAAAGAACTGGCAGGTTTACTTTTCAAAAAATTAGACATGAACAGCACATTTATTTATAACAGCAGAAATAGTCAATCTCTAGTTCCTGGCTATAAAAGTGAGAATAACCATTTTGAAAAAGTAAAAGAAACATTCTTAAATGATGACCTTGCACCTGCGGCAGGTGTAATTTCTACCGTACAGGACCTTGTAAAATGGGATGAGGCACTTTTTAAAGGAAAGCTTCTTTCCCCGGAATTTCAGAAACAGATGCTCACTCCTTCCACTACCTCTCAGCACAATGTTTTCGGGAAAGAAAGTATGGGATTTGGGTACAATGTGAGAATCATCAAAGAAGCAGGTCTCACTTATTATGGAGTTACCGGACTTGGCGATGGCTTTACCAGTCTGAATGTCTACTTCCCTTCTACAGATACAGCTTTGATCATTCTTGAAAACCAAATGCCGGAAAACAGGGGAAACTGGAGTTTTCAGGAAGCAGCAATCAAAAATGTGGTATTGAAAAGCATTACTTCGAAATAATAACGTTTAATAAACATCATAAAGAGACAGCCTCTATTTCTGAAGCTGTCTCTGTTATTATTTCAGGGTACGATATGATTTTCCCACAGATTAAAAAGGATTTTTATCTCTATCTTAGAATTTTATTTAAAACTGCGGGTGCAGTACTTTTTGTTATTGATCCTGCTTATTCTTTGCCGTGAGTATTTTAGTCTTAATTAGGGAAAAAGGCTTTTCAATCAGAAATCTGTACAATAGCCCCCCTGAAAAACAAGCCACCAGACAAATGATAATGCATACGTTATCTGAAGTTTGAATATCACGCTGATCCAATATTTTCTGCACAATATGAATAATTCCTTTATGAGAAAGATAAACAGCATAAGATAAAGCTGCTAACTGTGCCGTGATATAAGACTCTGACCGATATAGAAATGATGATTTGGAAACAGCAGACATTACAATAATCCCATAACTTACTGCTACCATTGTAAATCCAATTATAGATGCTCCTTTTGAAACCTGGTCATTGCACACCCAAAATGATGTGCATAACAACAATAGTCCCAAAAAGAAAAATTGGTTTCCGTTATTATGAACGATTCTTTTAAATACTGATGAAAATTGCATTAAGTAACCAATCAATACTCCTACTCCAATCCCATCCAGCCTGGTATGAGTGGGATAATAAATCTTCATATACCATAAACGCCAAAAAGCCAGCGAACCATTTTCTGCGGGAGCAATATATTCATTCCATATGATGAATCTTGAAATCATTGAAAAAATAATTGCTGATATGATCAAAACAGTAAGGTACTTAAGTAAACCGGTTCTGGCCAGAATAAGAAGAACCACAGGAAGAGCAAGATAAAATTGTTCTTCAATACACAATGACCAAGCATGAGAGAACGTCCCCTTATCAATGACGTTTAATCCATAGTTCTGCGTAAAAGTCACAAATTTCCATACAGAAGACAGGGCCTCCTTTTCCCTGAAAAAAGGAAATGTAAAATACAGGAAAAGCGTAAAAAAATAAGCCGGAATAATTCTAAAAAAACGCTTTATATAAAACGTTTTTAAATGAAGTTTTCCCTTTTTATCAATTTCTTTAAATAACTGACCGGAGATCAGGAAACCGCTTAAAACAAAAAAAAGGTCAACCCCTGTCCATCCGAATTTCCCAACATTATCAATCCATAAAGGATGATTAAATGCCCTGTAATGGTACATTAATACCAATAAAATAGCGGCAGTTCTCAGGTGGTCCAATCCATAAAGTCTTTCTGAACGATCTGTTATCATATTTTTTCCTGCAAATATTGTCTATTTACATCCCATTTTCCACCTCACGATCCGGAAAGTACATGATAAGGTGCCAACTGTAAAAAAGACTGCCTGCATACATAATAACGCTGTCTGCCTTGATTTCATTACCTTTCACAGAATTTTTATGTATTGTATTCTAAGTTTTTATATTTTTGATCATCATGAAAACCGGACAAGAAACTCACATCAGACAATATCTATATTTTCAGTTATTATTCTGGCCTGCTTTATTTCTATTCGGGATCGGAAGAACGTATGGTGAGTATAGTGACGGGAGTGTCAGGGAAATGGCAATTTATAATTTCTGCCACTGGATTTTTCAGATTATAGGGGCCAACTTTATTTACTATGTCCTTATTCGTCATTTTCTGGATCGCAAAAAGTATATTGAGTTTACGCTCTCTCTTATCGCCAGTCTGTACCTTTTTTCGGTTATCAACAGAGTCTTTATTGTTCATATAGCCGAACCTTTTTTCATCAATGAACAGAAAGACAGCTTTATCAGTATTGTAACAGATATCAGGTATCTTTTATTTCATTACACATTTCCCATTATCAGCGGGGCATTTATATTTATTTCTATCATGTTTATTATCCGTTATAAAGATGAAAAAGAACGTACTATCAGATTGCTGAAAGAGAAAACTGAACTTGAATTAAAGTCGCTGAAGTCACAGCTCCATCCTCACTTTCTGTTCAACACCCTGAATAATATTTATTCACTGTCACTAAGCCATTCTGATAAAACTTCACAGTCTATCAGCCAGCTTTCCGATATTTTGGACTATATTCTGTATAAAGGTCAGAAAAAATGGGTTCCCATTTCTGACGAACTGGCGATTATTGATCATTATATAGCATTGGAAAGTCTCCGGTATCATGACGAAAGATTGAAAATAAGCAGACAGATAACACTCCATTCTTCCAATACCGTACCTCCCCTTCTTTATCTTACTCTAGTAGAAAATGCGTTTAAACACGGTGCAGGAAAAAGCTCAGAACCTACCGAAATAAAGATCGAAGTAGAAACGAATGAAAAATATTCTGTTTTTAAAATTGAAAACAATGATACCGGAACTCAGAATACCAATGAAAAAGGAATCGGACTTCAAAATATAAAAAAACAGTTGCAGCATCATTATCTGGAAAATTTTGAGTTCAATATCTCCCACAAAAACCATATTTTTAAGGTTGAAATAATCACTCCTTCACAACATGATTAACTGCATTATTGTAGACGACGAGCCACTGGCGGCATCATTACTGGAAAATCATATTTCCAAAATTGATAGTTTAAAACTGATTGGAAAAGCAACAAATGCATTGGAAGCTTATAAAGTTCTTCAAAACCAGGCAGTGGAACTTATGTTTCTGGATATTCAGATGCCTCATCTCAACGGAATCGATTTTCTAAAATCTCTACCTCAGAAACCAAGAACTATTTTCACCACCGCTTATCGTGATTTTGCAATTGAAGGTTTTGAGCTCGAAGCTGTAGATTATCTTTTGAAACCCATCACTTTTGAACGCTTCTTCAGATCGGTAGAACGTATACTGAGAAATACATCTGATGTGAAAGATGATTTTATGATCATTAAAACTGAAGGAATCCACAAGAAACTTTCTCTTTCAGAAATCGTTTATTTTGAAAGTCAGGGAAACGATGTGAAAATAGTTCTGGCTAATCAGGAAAGCATTATATCTAAAAGTAAGTTAGCGAATCTCGAAGCAGCACTTTCAGACAAGGGATTTGTAAGAGTTCACAGGTCTTTCATCATCAATACGGAGTGTGTCACCGCTTTCAGTACTCATGAAATATTTCTCGGACGATATGAAATTCCTGTCGGACGAAGTTATAAAAAAGAATATGATTCTTTTACCTCTGTTATTTTAAAGAATAAACTTCTATAAAACTGTATACAAACCATTTAACAATAAAATAATCCTGCAACCAATTTCAAGACTATTATTTTTAATATTTATTTTTAACATTTCTTAATATCACTTCTCTGTGAGTGATATTGAGATCTGTTTTTCAACGCATTACAGCGCATTAATTTTTTTAATTTTCTACGGTCATTTTCTAAAGAACATTTTACAAAAATGAAATAATCAAATGATTTACAATCCGTTGCAACAGCAGTAAAGTACATGATGTTAGCTGATACTCTCTTATAAATATTAAAAAAAAATGCTATTTTTGCCACAACGAATAAAATTGCTTTTTAGCATTTTTATTAGTAAGTTTATGTGCACCAAATTTATAAAACATTAAAATTCATTCCATGAGAAAAATAATTCTACTTATTACATGTATGTTCAGTATTTCAGTTTTCTCGCAGATTAAAGTCTTGAAAAATGAAAGTTTGGTGGAAATCGGTAAAGATAATTCTGTTGGTTTATATAAAAAGGAAGACAAATTTACTATCAATTACCAGGATCTGAATACCAGTAACCTGAATACGATCAGATCTTTTTCATTTCAAAATCTGAATGGAGATGTATCTGGACTTTATAAGCTAATTATGGATGGCTTTATATCTGTTCCTGATGAAAATATAGTCCTGGAACTTCCTAATGATATTATTGAACTTCACTACGAGAAAAACTACGGCCAGCAAACGGTACAGTTTATCCAGATAATTAATAAAAACCGAAAATATGTTGGTAAATCACAGTTTTTAAACCAAAAACAGGTTGACAAAGTATTCGGAAAAACAAACGGAAAATCGGCATTGTATGATAAGCCGGCCGCCATTAATCATAATGTACCCGCCAAATCAGGCTCTAATACTTCCTCTGGTACTAATTCAGGATCCGGTGTTGGAAATGGAAAAAAATCAAGAAAATAATTATAATTTATAAATATTACGAAACTCATTCCAGCGGATGAGTTTTTTTATTTTATTTTTGCAGAAAGATATTAAAAATTATGCCGCTTCAGATAATCAATCTAACCAAAAAATTTGGTGAACAAACTGCTCTTGACACCATCAACATATCTATTGATAAAAATGAAATCATCGGTCTTCTGGGCCCAAACGGAGCAGGAAAATCAACCCTGATGAAATCCATTGTAGGAGCGTTGAAGATTGATCAGGGAGAAATCATCTTTAACGGTTTAAATATTTCCGATCATGAGATTGAAAGCAAGAAGAAAATTGGATTTCTTCCCGAAAACAATCCACTGTATCTGGAAATGTATATAAAAGAATACCTTCAGTTTGTAGCTAATATTCACAAAATCTCAGAATCCAGAGTAGATGAGGTGATTGAACTGGTAGGAATTACTCCTGAAAAATCAAAGAAAATCGGTCAGCTTTCCAAAGGATACAAACAACGTGTAGGATTGGCACAGGCCATTATTCATGAACCAGACCTTTTGATTCTGGATGAACCTACCAATGGGCTGGATCCCAATCAGATTATAGAAATCAGAAATGTGATCAAAGAAATTGGCCAGCAAAAAACGGTTTTATTATCTACTCACATTATGCAGGAAGTGGAAGCGCTTTGCTCAAGGGTTATTCTTATTCATCAGGGAAATATTCTTCAGGACTGCCCTATTGATGAATTTAAGGGAAGGTTTGAAAGCCTGGAAGAGGCTTTTGCAAGCTATACAGCTGCTACAAAATAAAAAGTTTTACACAGAATAACAAAGAAATGGTTTTCTACACCCTTTGTTATTCTTTTTTAATATTTTATAAAAGACCTTCGAAATCTGTTGAATCAGCGATAACCCGGAACACCTATAATCTCAATAAATTGAATATAAGTCAGTTAAAGTACTGATTTTATAATGGCTCCATATTTGATTAGCTTTCAATGTTAAACCAATAACCGATTAATATGATCAAGCATCTTTTATTAGGAACTTTCTGCTTAGCTCAGTTTTCTTTAGCATATGCCAAAGAAGTTCCGCATGATTCAACACCGGACCGTTTTATTACTTCTTCTACTTTTCAAAAAGTACCAAAGACCGTAATTATTAAAACCAAAAAGTTCAAGATACGAATTGATAAGCAGCCCAACGGAAAATACCTTTACCAGGCCTGGAATGCCAATGCCAATATCACCAGCAAACCAAGCATGATCATAGGTGACGGAGAACTGATCCCGGACGGGTCAGGAGGTAATTATTATTTCTCTTTCAGTAATGAAGGTCATACATACCAGATCTGGAGAAATTATCTGACAGATTCTGCGAAGAAAGCACCATACACATTAGTTGTAAGCGATGTTAACGATAACGAAATTGTACGTCAGGACGGATATGTGGTTAAAAAATAGAATATAATAATACCCACCAACCGTATCAAAAATCTTTCAGTAAACTGATTGTAATAAAGAATAGAATCCTGTATTGATACAGGATTTTTTTATGTTCCGGCTTGTTTTAATTCTGTAAGGAAACCACTGCCTTCATAACTTTCATCCGCAGCTTTGTAACCGATATTAAAAATCTGTTCCAAACGGTCTTTTCCCCGTTCAAAAGTTCCGTAAGTAGATAATTCCTGAGAGGAAATAAACCAGTCACAATAATCAAACTTCACTTTTTCAATCCTGTAGGAAAGAAGGTCGTAAGAACGGGAAACAATGGCTTTGATTGAGTTCAGGTCTTTAATCTTTGCATCATTGGGAGGGGAAACAAATACCCCAATCAGCTTATCACAGGTCTCTCTGATAATATCGGCAGGGAAATTATTCAGGACTCCCCCATCACAGTACATTTCATCTCCTATAATATAAGGAGTTGTGATACCGGGAATAGAGCAAGAAGCAATAATAGCATCTACAATTTCGAAATCTTTATCGAAAATCTTCTGAGTCCCCGAAACCAGTTCTGTGGCTACAATTTTCACTTCAATATCCAGATCTCCCAGTTTCATATCATGAAAAATAGGTTTTAGATAGTTTCTGAAAATGATGGAAGATACCAGCCCCGGCTGGTTAAATGCAAAATGTTTCCAGTTGAAAAAATAAACCGAATTGAAAAAATCAAGGATTTCTTCCGGAGTCTTTCCGATGGCATGAAGGCATCCTACAATAGATCCTGCACTGCAACAAGAAAGGATATCTACGGCTACTCCTTTTTCATTCAAGAATTTTAATACTCCTGCATGGGCGATTCCTTTAGTACCACCTCCTGATAAAACAAGTCCGACTTTCTCAAAATTCATAGAATAAATGTAAGAAAACAAGACGATATAATCGGATTATTTTTTTTAAATACGCTGATTTTACATTATTTTTAACATAAATAAATTTATCATTAAATATGAAGAGTGGATTTACAAGAACTAAAAAAAACCACAGGTAGAATATGTGGTTTATATGTAATTAAATTTTATCAATCTTAGCATCATATAGCTGTAGAAGATTGATACAATCTTTCTCTGTTTTTGCTGATTCAAGTTTTTCAATCAAATCAGGATAGTCCTTAAATATCTTTTTAAAAACACTTTTAGACAGGTCAGTAAAACCATAAATCTTTTTTTTACTTTTATCAATAACATGCTCTCTGATTTCAAGACCGATACTAAGAGCCGAGTTATAAAAACTTCTATACCAATTTATATTATTTCCTTCATATATTATTTCAACTAAACCTTGATCTTTTGGCAGTTTATCTGAAGAAGCATAATATTCATGATTTATATTATTCTCGTCAGTAATTTTGATGTATTTTACATCACTTGGTTGTATCCAGGTCTCATTTCCGGCATTATCACGTATTTTCATTTTGAATACAATGGTAGCAAAAGAATACTTTTTGTTTGTAAACTTACCTATATTCCTGACTTTAGCTTTTATTGTATCACTTGAGCTTTTCAGGATATATTTTACCGGAAAATATCCTTTATCCACATTTTCCTGAGAAAAACCTAGCATAAAACAAAAGAATGCGAATAAAAAGATAATTTTTTTCATAATAATATTTAAAAAAGCTCAGATAAATCTGAGCTTTCATTATTTATATTTCTTTACATTTAATTAAATGTGGATCACTTCACCATAAGCTGCTGCTGCTGCTTCCATGATGGCTTCTGAAACAGTTGGGTGCGGGTGGATAGACTTGATAATCTCATGACCTGTAGTTTCAAGTTTTCTTGCTACAACAGCCTCAGCTACCATATCCGTTACTCCTTCTCCAATCATGTGGCATCCTAACCATTCACCATATTTAGCATCGAAAATTACTTTGATAAACCCGTCTGTATTCCCGTTAGCAGTTGCTTTACCACTTGCAGAAAGAGGGAATTTACCAACTTTGATTTCGTATCCTTTTTCTTTAGCCTGCTTCTCAGTAAGACCTACAGAAGCTACTTCAGGGTGACAGTAAGTACATCCAGGGATATTGCCATAGTCGATCTTCTCAACGTGCATTCCTTTGATTTTTTCTACACAAGTGATTCCTTCAGCAGAAGCAACGTGAGCTAATGCCTGAGTAGGAATGATATCTCCGATTGCATAGTAACCCGGTGCAGAAGTTTCATACCACTCGTTTACCAGTACTCTTCCTTTATCTGTCTGAATACCTACTTCTTCCAGTCCGATGTTCTCGATGTTTGCAGCAATACCTACAGCAGATAATAACATATCAGCCTCCAGCGTGATGTTTCCGTTAGCCGTTTTCACGTTAGCTTTTACACCTTCGCCACTTGTATCAACGCTTTCTACAGACGCATTGGTCATAATTTCAATTCCTGATTTTTTCAGAGATTTTTCTAAGTGCTTAGAAACTTCCTCATCCTCTACAGGAACGATATTTGGCATAAATTCAACAACAGTTACTTTTGTTCCCATTGTATTATAGAAATCAGCAAATTCTACTCCAATAGCTCCAGAACCTACAACAATCATAGATTTTGGCTGCTCAGGAAGAGACAATGCCTGTCTGTATCCGATTACTTTTTTACCATCCTGCGGTAAGTTTGGCAATTCTCTTGAACGAGCTCCTGTAGCAATGATAATGTGGCTTCCTGAATATTCAGTTACTTTTCCTTCTTTATCTGTAACAGAAACTTTTTTACCTTTCTGTACTTTTGCAGTACCAAGAATTACGTCAATCTTATTCTTTTTCATTAAGAATTCGATTCCTTTGCTCATTTTGCTGGCAACTCCACGGCTTCTCTGGATCACATTCGGGAATTCAAAGCTTGCCTCCACTTTATTCAATCCATAATCTTCAGCATGGTTGATATAATGAAAAACCTGAGCTGATTTCAATAAAGCTTTAGTTGGAATACATCCCCAGTTCAAGCAAATTCCTCCTAAGTTTTCTTTCTCGATAATTGCGGTTTTGAAACCCAACTGTGCTGCTCTGATCGCAGTAACATATCCACCAGGACCACTTCCAATGACAATAATATCGTAATTCATTACTTTAAAAATTTTTATGCGAATTTAAGGAAAAATATTGGATGTTTTATGTTTCTGCCAACCGATCTTAAAATGCAACAACAAGGTGTTTTTATTTAATTTAAAACAAGAGAAGAGAGCACGATACGCACTCTCTTTCAATATTATTTATTTTATTTTGAAAATTCCTTAAAATTACAAATGATAAAATTGTCTTTTCTAATTTTAATACCCGCAATAATTCTGTATTATTTAGCCTTTTGAAGCAATCGTTTTTCAGTTTGATATCTGTTATTTAAAGCCTTCATCTGGTCTCTCTTCATCTGTTTGGTAGCAAGCGGATGATTAAGGATCAGTTTTTTCTCAGTATTATACTTTTTGGTAAGCTCCTGCATTTTAATATTAACCAACTCGCTCTTTGACGGGTGTGGCGGAACCGGTGGATGTTTCTGAGCAAAAACATTCGCGGATAAACCTAATAACAGTAATGTTGAAATAAATAACTTTTTCATAATGTTCATATTTTTTGAATGATTTCAATCAAATATTTATTATCAATTAAATTCATTCTGGTTTATATCTCAATGTACACATATCGTACCAATATTCATAAAAAAAGAGATCTTTCTTCCATTTACAATCTTTAAAAAAGAAATTCACAACATACAATTTTAACATTTAAAGTATTGATTATGAACTATTTTTTCATACTTTTATTACTTATTTCACCTCTATACAAGCACTCATGAAAAAAAATTTACTTACCCGAGATAAAATTTGGTTAAAAGAACCTGAAGATCATGATTTCCCGGCCGCTCTTGATTACCTTGAGCTTATTTTTGAACCCGATCAGGCACAAAAGCTTGTTGGAAAATTAAAAAAAGCCGCTACCATCTCCAAAAAATCTAAAGATATCCTAAGAGCCAGCAGGCTCCCTTTGCTTCCAGAAACAAACATTCATGTGAAGGAAAATCTAAAAAAGGTAGAGAAAAACAAAAAGCTTTCTCCCATCTTACTGGTAAGGGGTGAGCATGACCTTATTATTGCTGATGGTTATCATCGTTTGTGCTGCAGTTATTATCTTACTGAAGATTTAGAAGTACCCTGCAGATTGATATAAAGTTTACAAATAAAAAAATATCACAGAGAGTAGATTTACACAAAACTTACGCTTTTTTATAATTTCACAATAAACCATTTAAACAAAATAAAATGAGAAAGTACATTTCAATTCTTTTATTTGGAGGTGTATTCATAAATGCACAAGTAGGTATTAATACCACTACTCCCAACAGTACACTTGCTGTCAACGGCTCATTAAGAGCAGGCTACAGTGAAGTGACCACCCCAGCCTACACGATTTCAGGCAACGGATCACTACATTACCTACAATGGAGCAGCTAATGCTACATTCACCCTCCCTGTCGTCGGAACCGGGACAACAAGTTATACGGGAAGAATTTATAAGATTAAAAATATTTCTGCTTTCGGAATTACCCTTCAGGCATCCAGTGGCAATACATTAAGAATTGACAATACTCCGGTTTCATCTTTTCTGATTCCTACAGGAGCATATGCTGAGGTTGTTAACAACAGCAATACGACTGCAGGAACATGGGATTTGTCTTTTACGGTTCTTCCTAAACCGAGTAATGTAGAAATATACGGAACACAGCTTTCTATTCCGCCTCATGGGCTGGGAACTTCCCCGGTTACGGACTGGACCAACCATGCCAATGCTACTTATGATACCGGTATTGCCCCCGACAGGTGGTGGATCATCAGTAAAACCTCAGTGGACAATGCACATACAGCAGGCTATTCCAATGCCAGCAGAATGACTCTTGTTTATGAATATCAGGGGACCCCTTTTAATGTAGCCAATATGTATCCCATCCTTACTGCAGGAAATAATTCAAGTTTTCCTGATGTATTTACCGCCTCTTTTGTAAGTCTTGCCAATAACGGGACTGCAGGAAGAACGAGGCTTACGGTGTCTGTTGCACGTATTGACTTTATAGGAAGTAATGGAGCCAATAACAGTAACTGGACAGGAACATTCCTGCTGAATGTTCTGTTAGCAAGAAAATATTAACGTCATATAAAAAATACATTTAACAAAGAGCAGATTTCTTCTGCTCTTTTTCTTTAATTAAAAACGGCGAAAACAGCACTGAGCAAATAAAACATAACGACAAGAGCAGGCAGCCTTTGGACTATGAGCATATGAAAATGGTCTTTACTGATTCGGTATTCTTCGAATTTTTTACAAACTTAGGGGTTCAGCAGGTTAACAAGGGCTTTATCAAAATCCAGATAAGAAAACCGGAATTCGCTCTTTATCAGTTTTTCAGGGTAAACATTACGGCTTTTTAAGAGCAGTTCTGTTTCTGTTCCCAGAAACAGGGAGGCTATTTCCAGCTGCCAAACCGGAGCATCCAGCCCAAAAGATCTTTTTAATGCTTTTCTTAATTTCTGCATCATAGATCCGTTTGATAAAGGTTCAGGAGCAGTTACATTGATAGGCCCTGAAATATGTTCATTTTGAATAATCCATTCTATCGCTTTACAGAAATCACTGATATGAATCCAGCTTACCATCTGGTCTCCTCTTCCTTGTTTTCCTCCTAAGCCCAGTTTGGTAATCATTTTCAGTTTTGGAAAAGCACCTCCGTTATTTCCAAGAACAATAGAAGTACGAAGAGCTGCTTTTCTTATGCCCTGATTTTCGGTTTTAAAAAATTCGTTCTCCCAGCTTTTGCATATATTCATTGAAAAGTCGTCTCCGATAATTCCGTTTTCTTCTGTATTCAGATGTTTTTCGGAATGTACATAAATGGTTGCTGAGCTGGCATTCATCCAGATCTTTGGCGGGTTTAAACATTCATTTACTGCTTCCTGCAAAACTTTAGTACTGTTGATTCTTGAAGAGAAAATTTCCTGTTTGTTTTTATCATGATACCGGCAATCCACAGATTTTCCGGTGAGATTGATCAGCACATCTGCATTTTCAAGGGTCTTTTTCCAATCTCCTATGGTTTCTGCATTCCAGGAGATTTCATTTTTACGCATCGGTTTTCTGGTCAGAATATATACCTGATTTCCTTTTTCTGTAAAGTATTTTTCAAGGTTTCCGCCAAGAAATCCGGTTCCTCCGGCTATGATTATTTTCATTGTTTAATAATTTGAAGGTTTGAGAATAGAAATTTCCTGTTTTACACTATATGTTTCTTTTTTTTCACCTGAATTTCAGAACCTTCTGCCAGCATTACTGAAACAGGTTCCTGACGGTTCAGACAATCAAAATCATTTCCATAGATCTTCTGAAAATCAATATCCAACTGATGGTCTTTTACGAAATAGCAATCCCATTTCGGATGGCAGACTTCATATTCTGAAGTTGTGCTTTTTGTTTTGGTAAAACCCCAGTAATGTTCTGTGATAAATTCAAATTCTGAATCTGCTTTCATTGCCTGAGCTTTCTTTTCAGCTGTGATCTGAATAGAATACCAGCTTTTATCCTTCCACGAGTATTTGATCAGCAGCTCCTCATCCTTCTCCATAATACTATTCTTCATCGGCATGGTATGATAATTTTCTTTGTATACAGAGTTTGCTACCAGACTTAATGCAGGTTTCGGAACTATTTCCTTGATAAATACCACTCCTCTTTTCCATCTTTCATTTTCTTTTTTCTTTACATAAAATCTTAGATTGACCTCTTCAAAATTCCGGTGAAAAGGAATGGGAAAGCCTAACAGTTTCGTATTCAAAAACATGAATCCCACTAAACTGACGTAGCATTTTCCTTTATAAAAATCAATCTCTGTACCTTCAGGAAGGTATTTCATTAATAATCCAGGATCAATTTCGTAATTGGCAATGGCCAATTTTCTCCATTCTGCCCGTAAAAAATTCATAATACTTGTTTTTTAGATTAAAAAATTGCTATCCCCTCATGAGTAGAAGATTCTGCAACGGCTTTTATTAATTCATTTCTTTGTAACAGGAATTTTCTAAGATAATCCGTAAGAAAAAGAGCATTAAAAAGCTTTCCTATTATTCCCAATGGAGATTCAAATTCAAAGACATCGGTCATCAGGGTTTTTCCGTTTACAGATTTAAAAATGTGCTGATGCTTGAGCGATTTAAAAGCTCCCTTCTGCATTTCATCTGTAAATTGATTGGGAGCCTCCATACTGACAATTTTTGTAGTGAGATTCTGATACACTCCCAGATGTTTTGCTCTCCAGGTGACGGTTTCATTTTTTTCAATCAGGCCTGAGGTACGTCCGGCGATTGCTTTTTCATTTGTTTTTGCAGTTGACTGCTGATGCAGATCAATATTTCTTGCCAGATCAAAAACATAGTGAATATCTGCTTTGATAAGGGTGTTTAAATAGATTGTTGACATTTCTTTTAATTTTTTTTATCAGTTTAGAAGACTTGGACCTGGAATAGGGAAGTTATCAGAAATTCTTATTTCGGTCTCAGGATAAATACATTTTGGACAGTTTATTTTTCATTGGTCTGTGTTTAAGGATTTATATAGATTATGACTTTCGATCACATAGAATAAAGCCATAAAAGGACTGTAGAAAAATGCCATTATAACAAGCCCCCCGGGTATCTCCATTATTTTATGATCAATTCCTATTATTTGCAGTAGGAGTAAGGAAATCCAAACGGGCATTATGGTCATTCCATAGATCAGAAAAAGCGGTGATATTTTTACTTTAAGCCGAATTTTGATGATAAAACTGATAAGCTGAGGAATTCCTACAATAAAGTAAAACATCATCCATCCTTCCAAGCCGCTCACTATAGTCCCAAGAAGTCCTGTTATCAGAAAAAACAACTGAATGTAATAATCATATTTTGAAAAGATTTTCATCCGGTTTACTTTAAAAGGTTAAAAAATCTCCACGGGTTCGTTTGTTTTTAGATCTGAAAGTAAAATACATCCAGATTTTAAATATCAAAGTTTTCATATTTGATTGGTATTTCTTTTTTCAAAGCATGTTTACGACCTTTCAGGAATAAGAACAGGTTCAAAAGCATCATCACTCCGAGATAAATTGAAAAGCCTCCTATTTTTTTACTTAAAGCTACCACCAGCCTTTCTACTGTTTCAATTTGGGCAAACTCAATAATGCATAGAGCAAAACCTATATTCAACAGATAGAATCCTATTTTAAAAAGTGAGTTTGTAGCCATAGCGATATCTTCCTTCTGATGAAAAATATCAATCATAAAGGTCTTTGAGTTTTTAAACAGAAACTGAGAAACCAAAACAGTAAGCATGATTACAAGTGGCAGGTAGATCATGTACGCAGAAAAATTGTACGCCGTAGTTAAAATTGCAGTTGTCATGATAGTATTATTTTAAGGTTATTTTTTTTCTCAAAAAGTAAAGGATGAAAATGTTCACATAATGCAATGCACAAAGAATCAATAAAATGCTTCCTATGCGTACTGCTGTTATACCTATGACCTCCTGCATCGTATTGATTTTCGTCCAGGTACTCAGGCTTGCTGCGATATAGCCCAAATTCAACAGGTAATAACCTCCCAGAAGTACCCTGTTGATCGTAAGACAAAGATTTTCATCATGAAGCAGATATTTCAGATAAGCTTTTCCTGCCTGGTAACACCTTCTTCCCACATCAATTGTGATATACGAACTGATACTGAGGAAAAGTAAATACGAAACAATATTGAACATTTTATAAATATTATATTTTCAGTAATTTTTGAAAATTAAATTCAAATAAAAAAGGATTTTCATCCTATTCTATTCTTTATTTCAATAAGTTGGTAATCTTCCCTACCAACCAATGATCATCACTTTTTATCGCCAGATCCATGATATTGTTGATCTTCCCGGTGACAGAGCTGAAATCATTCATAAGCTTGATAAATTCCTTTGCTTCTTCTGAATCATTATCTTCAATATTCTTTAAGTCTTCAAGGAAAGAGATAACAGGTTCAATTTCTCTTTTTCTGCGTTCTTTGGTAATCTGTTTGAAGAGATACCATACATCTTTTTCTGCTACAAAATATTCTTTCCGATCTCCTTTTACAAATTCTTTTCTTACAATTCCCCAGTCTATCAAAGCACGAAGATTCATATTGGCATTTCCTCTTGATATCTCCAGTTGTTCCATCACCTCATCGGTAGAAAGCGGCTTGCCACTTGCCAAAAGCAGAGCATGTACCTGTGCCATTGTCCGGTTGATTCCCCAATTGGTAGCAAAGGTTCCCCAGGTCTGAATATATTTTTCTTTTGCTTCTGAAAGTTGCATTGTAGATGTCTTTTAGATTTCTGAAACAAATGTAATTATATTTTTTGAATTTTCAATAATTTTTGAAAGTTTATTTTCAAAATAAAACAGACCTTCCTGAGAAAGCCTGTTTTGATTATGTTTTAAAGTATAATATTTAATGAATTTCAGAAATTTTCAGGGTTCAATGCTGACTGAAATTCCCTGGTTCCAGTATTTTTCTTCAGGCATATAATATAAATAGGCATTGCTGGACTTTCCGGTATAGGTTCCGGAAAATTCTACTTTGAGATCAAGATTGATCGTTTTTGCTTCCTCAGCATCCATATGCTCCCAATACAGTACCAGATAATTGTCAAAAATCTCGTAGTAAGAAATCTGCTTCTTATCAATCAGATCTTTCAGGAAAGCATTTTGCAATGTGAGCCCTGCAGGAATACCAATCTTGGCTATAGTCATTGGCAGCTGACCGTTTATCTTATTTGTAATGGTAATGGTCATTCTGTTGGTCTCTCCTACCCTGGCAAGCTTAGATTTAAGCTTTGTTTCCAGTGTCAGGGGGATCACTTTACTTTCTGGAGCCTGTAATGTGTAATATTGATATTCCAGTTTATAAGGAAGTCCTTTCTGGGATGGATAATGTACACCGATCTCGTTTTCTCCTGATTTATAGGCCGAAGAAATACTTATATCAGAGAATACATTGGCTTTGTTGATAATAATCACCGGGCTTTCATTTCCATACAATTTTTCATTTTTTGAGTAAAAATCAGTGAGTGCCTGAATTGCCAGACTTGTTGCCTGTGTAGAACCAAACCCGTAATATCCGTTATAACCAATCAGTTTATCTACAACTTCAGCTATTTTTAACTGGTTAATCTTACCATCTTTCTGAAGGGCCATAATGTATAATGAAAGTGTTTCCGCAACAGCAGAAAAGCCTCCCGAACCGGTAAAAGTAATTTCAGGTTTTATACTTTGGGTTTCATATTGTTTATTCAGAATGGTCATCAGATTATCATATTCCTGATGCTTTCCGAGGTTGGCAGAAGCATTGGCAAGCAAAGCCAATTGATAAGAATCTTTAGTAGCCAAAGCCCTTTTCATCATTACTTTAAAAGAATCTTCAAGTTCATTCTTGAAGCCTAGTTTAGACAAAGCATAAATAATGTACATATTTCTGGACCAGGAATGCTCAGAATAGGTGTTTTTCGATTCATATTCTTTTCTTACCTCAAATAATCCGTTTGCATTTTTCTTTGACAAAATAAATGCGGAAAGTCCCTCTATCAGTTTAGGATCTGTGATTACATGCTTTTTTAAATCTGTAAACACCAATAATGCGAATGCAGAAAGTGTTATATCTGATGCTGTGCTATTAAAATACCCGAAACCTCCGTCCTTGTTTTTGTAACTCAACATTTTCTGAAATCCTTTTTTCATATTCTTAATCACCAGATTCTCGGTATTAGTATCTATTTTTTTTATTGATTTTAAATAATCCAAAATGAAAATATTAGGATAAACCGTTGAAGAAAGCTGCTCAAAACATCCGTAAGGTTCTCTTTTCAATCTTTCGAGATCTTCAAACATCTGTAAGGCTCTATTCTGATATATATAATAAGACGAATGGAGACTTCCGTTGATATACTCTGGAATATTGATTTTCAGATCTTCAGTTTTATTATTGATAATAGAATAGTGATGAGGAAAACCTTTCTCTTCTACTTTAAACGGAAGTATCATCGTTTCTCTGAAATCACCTGATCTCACCGTAAACTGAATATTAGAATTCACGACCTCATCCGTCTGTATTCTGACAAATAATCTTCCTGATTCCAGGGGTTTCAAGGTAATAAGACTGTCTGCTTCTATCAGTTTTACATCATTCGGAACAATCACATTCATCTTCATTATTTTAGTTTCCGGAGAATTATTTTTAATGACAACAGGAATCGTCATCTGATCTGTTCTTGTCAGATACTGTGGGATTTTAGCATCCAATGAGATGAGGCTCTGCGCTGAATAAGTAGTTTCGTCTTTACCCAACAGTCCTGATGCGGAGACCCCTTCTGTCATGATCCTGAATGTGGAAGTGGCATCGGAGTTATAAAATTCAACTTTTGCCTTTCCATTCTTGTCGGTTTCTACTACAGGATTCCAATAAAGTGATTCTCTGTAATCAAAGCGATAGGAAGTATTGGTTGTTTTATATTCGGGGTAAGCAAATTTCCTTGCTGCAGAATATAATATAAGACGAGCATAAGGAATTTCTTGTACTGCAAAATAGGATTTCGGAGTGATATCAAACTGGATTTGTGAGGTACTATTCCTAAAAGAATTCACAATCACTACTCCATTCACGGCTCTGCTTCCGTAAACGGCCGTAGCAGCAGCATCTTTAAGAACTGTAATACTGCTGATGTCATTTGGATTTATGATGGTATTAAAATTTTCTACCGGAATTCCGTCAACAATAAATAGTGGGGTTTTATTGGCCACTGAACCTTCACCTCTGATTCTTATCTGTGCATTAGCACCTGCCTGCCCAGCAGGTGTTATTATCAATCCTGCTACTTTTCC
This sequence comes from Chryseobacterium sp. MEBOG06, assembly GCF_021869765.1. NCBI lineage: Bacteria > Pseudomonadati > Bacteroidota > Flavobacteriia > Flavobacteriales > Weeksellaceae > Chryseobacterium > Chryseobacterium sp. MEBOG06. Next base: position 3,445,141 of record NZ_CP084580.1, read on the forward strand.
GCTTAATAATGAGGCTACGTTTGGGTTCTGAATTTCTGAAGGAGACGTTATAGTGACGGATGCTGTTGCATTTTTATCTTTACTCACCATAGAATATCCCGTAACAACTACTTCTTCAATACGTTGATTTTTTATTGTGTCATATCTTCCTTTGTTGAGCTGATTCAGCTGCTGGATATTGTGTCTGTTTTCTGTCTTTGATTCTTCTTTTAGCTCAGCTTCCTTTATGATCTCCTCTACATTTATATTTGTAAGCTTTTGTTTTATTAAAGGGTTAATGTCCAAATTATAGGATAAAAACCTTACCGTCACTTTATTTTTAGGTTGGAAAGATTTAGCAATGATCTTATACGAACTGTTTCCATCTAAATCTGAAAAATAAAACTTCCCATTTTCTGCAGTTACCTGTTTAAGAATCCTGCTACCAGAAACATCTACAAGAAAAACATCTGATGCCACAGGTTTTTTATTTTCATCCTCTACTATTCCATAGACGGTATTCTTTTTTTCGGGAAGATATTGGTACTTGTTTGTTTTAATGACTTCGCGAGTAAGTTCAAAGTACCTGTATCCATTTGTCAGCATAACAAGATCCAGACTTTTCTCGGCTTTGTCTTCTTTAGAGTCAAAATAGAACTGTGGTTTTTCAATTTTTCCTTTCAATTCGGAATCTATGAGAAACCATGAAACGATATTATTTTGCTTATCATCAGCATAGGTCCATAGTTTATCATCCACTACACTGAGTCCAAGATTAGCAGTAACGGGCTTGTTATTTTCATCAGTGGTTTCGATGTCCAGCTCTACTTTTTCTCTGGGCAGATAATATTGCTTCACTGGCTTTACTTTAATCTTTAGCTGAGTACTTTTATTGGTAAAAACAATACGTTCTGCCACAGGAGCGTCATTTTCCAATACCGTAAAGCTACAGATTCCAACTGGAAAGTCTTTTTCAGGTAAATTAAATTGACTGGTTCCCTTTTTTAGCAAAAGCACTTTGCCAAAGACTTCTTTTCCACGGAATCTTCCTTTTAGTACGATACTCTTTTCCTGAGTAGATACAATTGTCAATATCAGGTTTTTATTTTCCTTTTTGATGTTCAGAATCACTCCATCATCCTGAGCAGAAGGTAAAAGATAAGTTCCGGCTATATTTTCCGGCTTTATAACCTTTGCATAATAGTTCTCACCTTTTTTTGGGGTAAAAAGAAAATTTCCCATCCCGAAATTATAAGCCGGAACTTCTTTTATTTTTTCATTGTCCTGATTGTAAATACCTAATACTGCATCTACGGGTTTTTCAAATTCGTCAAGAATCTTAAAGGCAATATTCTGTTCTATTCCGTTGATGAAGGTTCCTCCTTCGGGCATCAATTTTACGTCCAGATTATTCAGAACAACAGGAATATTTCTGAAAACAGATTCTGTAAATCCATCAAAATTCACTTTAATATTCAAGAGTGCATCAGATGATTTCAAAGATTCCGGAAGCTTAAATTTCAAAAGTTTTTTACCTTCTTTATCGGTGGTGAATTTCCCTTCTGAAACCATTTCTCCGTTATGCATCACCGTATACTCAGCTTCATAAAAAGGGATTGGCAGGTTACTCAGGCTTCGCATAGAAAAGTTTGCTGACACTTCATCCCCGGGTCCATAGCCCTTTTTAGGAAAATCAAGCTTCATTAGAATTCTGGGAGACACGATTTTTTGGAGATTAATTTCTTTTTCAAAAGCATTTTTCCCATCTTCGTTCTGCATCCAATTCGTATATGCCCGGAACTTATAAATACCGCCTTTCATATCTTCATCAAAGTAGAAATATCCCTGGGCATATCCATTAGTAATCTCGTATTTTAATTTTTTTAAAATGCTCCCGTTAGGCTCAATAATTTCCAGGTTAACAATTCTGCTGTCTTCTGCCGGAAGGTTATTTTCTCCTTTTATAACGTATATTTTAAAATACATTCCTTCTCCCGGTTTATAAAAAACATGGTTGGTCTGAATATATGTTTTCTCTTTTTCAAAGTCCCGAAAAGATTGCTGAGCTTTAAAAACCACAGTTGAAAGCAGTACGTTTAACAGGATGATATATGATTTAAGGTTAAGATTCATAGGTTAAAATTTGAATGAAACAATGCTGCCAAATGTTTTAAAGGAAGGAAGGTTGAAAAAATCCAATCCTCTTCCATAGTCTGCATCATAAAAACTCTGATTGGGGTCTACCCCTTTATTAGCCTGCCAAAGCAGTATATTATTTACATAAAAACTAAGTTTTAGAAACTGCTTTCGATTGTTAATAGGAAAATTGACTGACAGTGAAATATTATTAATTCTTATATAATCTGCTTTCTGGATATAATTTTCTGCGATTCCCAAATAGCCGTATCTCGACCATCTGTTTTCCTGAATATTCTGGTTAGTATCATAAAAATCTACAGGAATCTGATTGATAGTTCCATTAGCATGAACTCCCTGGAAAACATAATTTTTGATATTCCTTTCTTCTCCGGATTCGTATGAACGCCCATAATAATCGAGAACAGCCTGGGTTCCGTTCCACAACTGACCTCCTTTTTTCCATTCCCAGTTGATATCCAAAGAAAAGTTTTTATAGGTTAGGTTATGATTAAACTTCATAACGAAATCTGGTGTAGGATCTGCAATGATCTTCATTCCTGCCGCCTTTTCGGGGAATCCTGAGTTATCAATAATTATTTGCCCATGTGCATTCCGCTCAAAATAACTACCCATTACAGCTCCAAGGGCCTGCCCTTCAGCCAGCGTTTTGTAGATATCCTTAAAACCTGAAAGAGCAAGATTCTGATACCCCGGAGAAATCCTGTCAACAATATCTCTGTATTTGAAAAATGAAATTTTGTTGACTGTATAAAACTCATACCCCAAACGTAACCGATCATATGCGAAATTGAATTCATAGCCGCTATAAGTATGATCAGCCATATTCTTTAGCTTCAACTGATTTTCTTCATATACGGGAAACAGATCATCAGTTATCTTTTTGTTGAAATACTCTCCTTCCAGACTTATATTATAACCCAAATTCAATTTTCCGCCAACTTTCCATTCCCGGGTATTGATATTAGATAAGCCTTTGAAACTTTCAACTTCCTGTATTGGGAAATACCGATAGTAATTTTCTGCATTCAGCAAAGTGGTGGCATAAGAAGCATATGATCTTGTGATTTCCGGCTCCGAGCTTAGTTGGGTGTAGCTTCCCAACATTTTGAAGCTGAAATTATTCCAGTCAAAAATGTCACTAAACTTTAAATAAACATTTGCTTTCGGAAGCCAGTAATTATTTTTAAGAGAGGTATTGGAGATATAAAATGAGTTACCAATATTAAGGCCTGTTCCAAAATCATAGTTTCGGATTTCCATATTATAATTAAAAATATGATCCTGTGAAGTTCTCTGATAAAGGTATTCTCTAGCCGTCAAACTATGAGAAACATCCGATCGTCTGTCATTTAAAATAAAATTCAGACTGAAAACATTTTTAAAATGATAATCTCCCAATGTATAAATTCCGAGAATATTAGAATAGTACAAACTGTTATTTTGTGTCCTTTCATTCCGTAATCCATTACTAAAACCATATGTGGTAGGTTTATACTGATCTACATTCCAGACATTGTTGTTTTCATAAGACTGGCTGAGGTTCAGTTTAAAATCGTCCCATGTTTTGACTGCATTCAGGCTAAACTGTCTTTGATCACTCTGATAATGGTATTTGCTATCCTGCGTAAAAAGGTATAACGGGTTATCAGCGTATTTGCTGTAACTTCTTTGTGAACCATTACTTAATAAGATCTGCTGATTATTGGAAAAAGAAACCGGAGTCAGCAGCGAGTTCTGATAAGCTCTGTTGAATAATCCTATTCTATTTGTATTTGTTGCTTTATCTTCTTCATAATTAAAAGCGACATCTATCAAATATCCCTTAAATTCTGTATTCAGCTTAGCTTTAAAACTGGAAGCAATATCGTATTGATCTATAAAATACATCTGGTTTTTCTGCTGACCAAGATTCAATGAAAGGCGAACTTTCTCTTTATATCCATCTTTTATAAAAGCATTAACATTAAGCTGATTGCTGTATCCTACGGTTGTTTTAAAAAGGTTGTTGTTATAATTCCGTGCGTGTTGAAGCCCATTAACCCAATGAAGTAATCTTCCATTCTGATCGTACTCGTAGGGCACACCATTAAATCCCAATATAGAAACATCAGGCCCAAAACTGAACATTTCATTGGTTTCAGGCCCCCTCCAGATCAGAGATCCGTTTTCTGATCTTCCTTGTACGTACTTATTTTGGATGTGGGGAATAGCATTTCTGCTTTTAACATCAAAAGAAGTGGTAAAGCTTCCATTCAGCACGAAGGTTCTTTGATTAATATTTTTCAGAGTATAAACACTGTCATTTCTCTGCTTCACTATTCTTATTTTATAAAAGTCTTTGTCCGATCTTTTACTTAGAGTTGCTTTTGTTTTTTCTATGCTAAAATGATCGCTGGTTTCTTTTGAAGTCAGACTGTCGTAGGTTTTACTATAAATATTTTCCACCAGCTTCTTTTCCGTCTGGTCTTCCAGTATATTCTTTAATTCTCTCAATTGATAAGAGGGAACAACATACATATTTTTCCCTTGATTCCACACCAGAGTATCATAAGGTTTAGCAGCAATGATCGCAAATCCTTTTTCATCAGTCAGTTCATAAATCCCACTATTCTTATTCTGTACTTTTAAAAAATTCTGTTCCTTATCTTTTGTCGTTAAAAATTTTCCTGAATAATAAAGTTGTGAATTTTGTGCCTTTAATACGGTAATGGTAAAAGGCAATAACAGCAAATAATTCTTTTTCATTGGTGATTAGTATGCTTAAAAATATAAAAAAAGAAATTTCCGGGGAAATTTCTTTTTTTAAAGATTATTTTTGAAGTGTTTTATAAGTCTCTATCAGTCTGAGAAATTCTGAGCGATAGCCTTCTTCATCCTTATTCTTACCCTGCCTGGCCAGATTCTCAATATCCGAAAGATTCTTTTTCATAATCAGTTGAGAATTTCTTAATACCAATCCAAACCATGCTACTGAAGAAGCAAATTTAAAATCAGGACTTGCTGAAGACAGCTTGTAATCAACATTTTTAATACTCTCGGTAATCTCCCGACTTTTATCCTCATCAGGCTTTTTATATCTGAATTTTATGGTAGCCAGTTCATCTCCAAATTCTTTTGAATGAGTATTTTGAATATATTTCAAGTTGTTGCCTTTTGGGGTAAAGTCAGATTTTATATTGTCCGGAATAATCTCATACAAAGCTGTGACGGTATGACCGCTTCCCAATTCTCCGGCATCAATTTTATCATTTACAAAATCTTCGTTTCTCAGTTTTCTGTTTTCATAGCCAATCAGACGATACGATTGTACATACTCCGGATTGAATTCAATCTGAATTTTCACATCTTTGGCAATTGCATACATACTTCCTGCAAATTCTTTCCCAAGAAATTTATTGGCTTCTTGCATATTATCAATATAAGCATAGTTACCGTTTCCTTTATCCGCAAGGGTTTCCAGGGTATTATCTTTATAATTGCCCATTCCAAAGCCTAAACAGGTTAAGAAAACTCCGGATTTTCTTTTATCCTCAATAAGTGTTTTAAGATCTGATGTGGCAGAGGCTCCTACGTTGAAATCTCCGTCCGTGGCAATGATAACACGATTATTTCCATTATTTACAAAATTTTCCTGAGCCATTTTATAGGCCAGCTCAATGCCTTCTCCTCCTGCTGTACTTCCTCCTCCCTGAAGATTGTTCAGTGCCTGCATAATCTTTTCTTTCTCTCCCGCTGAGGTAGATGGCAGCACCATTCCGGCACTTCCTGCGTATACTACAATTCCTACTTTATCTTTAGGCCGAAGCTGGTTTAACAGAACTTTCAAAGAAGATTTCAGCAATGGCAGCTTATTTTCGGCATTCATAGAGCCTGAAACATCAATAAGGAAAACAAGGTTCGATGCAGGAAGCTGATCCGTCTGCAGGATTTTACCCTGAAGCCCTATTTTTAACAGTTTATGGTTTGGATTCCATGGAGCCTCATTATACTCGGTGTTTATTGAAAATGGCTCTCCATTTTTTGGCTGGGGATAAGCATATTTAAAGTAATTAACCATCTCTTCGATCCTTACAGCGTCTTTATTGACAGCCTGTCCGTTATTGATCATTCTTCTGATATTGGAATAAGAGGCATTATCAACATCAATAGAAAATGTAGATAACGGCTGACTGTAGGTCAGTTCAAAAGGGTTTTCAACAAAAGTATCATAACTTTCATTGTTGGTTACAGGTGAAATTTGCTTCTGTTTATTGCTTTCTTCCTGAAGTTTTTCCATCCTTTTCCTTTCCTTCCTTGAAAGCTTTTGAGTCTTTACTATAATTACTCCGTGTGCAGCCTTACTTCCGTATATTGCTGTAGCTGAATCTCCTTTTAAGATATTCAGACTTTTAATTGTGTTAGGATTTAAACTTCTAAAGTAGTCAGCCTCTTCAATTTTTCCATTTATGACATATAAAGGCATATTTTCCGGCTTTATAGAAGATATTCCTCTGATGACTATTTCACTATTATTAAAATAACCTGAATTTAAACTGTTGATGGCACTCTTATTCCGATCTCCTCCGGCAGAAGCTGTTATTTGTATTCCTGATACAGTTCCTTGTAATGAGCTATAAACGGTAGGCTGTGGTACATTATTTACGATGGTGTTCGCTGCTGTTGAAGACTTAGTGCTTGTCTTATTATACCCCACAATGACAACTTCTTCAATTTTTCTCTCCTGATAATCAGGAGTTTCAAAATCACGTTCAACAATAGGCTGTGGAGCTACAGGCTGAGGAGCAGGAATTCTTAACGGAGCGGGAACAAATCTCTTATTAACTGCCAATTTTTCTATAATAGGCTCCGTTTTCTTTTTAACTTTCTGAATATTCTGTTTCGTAATGCTATCTATTTTTATAATATCTGTACTTGTAACATGGCCATTTACACTTGTATTATCTGCTATTACAGGCTTTAAAAGTTCTGTAGAATCCTTTTTATTCAAAAAGTAAAAAGCTCCAAGGCCAATGATTAAGCTTGCTGCCACGCTATAAGGAAGCCAAAAAGGAATAGTTTTCTTTTTCTCTTCTTTTTTATCTAATTTTTTTTCAATGCTTTCCCATACTTTTTCAAAACCAGGGAAAACAGTAGGTTCTTCTGAAAACTTTGAGGCTTCATTGAATTGCTGATCTATATGATTATTTTCCATTTTTGTAAAAGTTTAAATGTTTTGATTCACTAAGAGTTCCTGCAGCTTTTTACGTGCAAAATTGAGCTGGGATTTTGAAGTTCCTTCGCTAATGGAAAGCATCGTTGCTATTTCCTTATGCGGATAGCCTTCAATGGCAAATAGGTTGAAAATAGCTCTGCATCCTTCCGGAAGGAAATTCAGCAGGCTCAGAATATCTTTTTCAAACGAAAGATATTCCGTATTTCCTTCTAAGGAATCCATAAAATGATCTTCCAGGGAAATAAACAGGGCTTTATTACTTCTTAATTTCTGCAGACATTCGTTTACGGCAATTTTTTTGGCCCAGGATTCAAAAGTATCAGGATTCTGAAGCTGGCTGATTTTCGTGAAGATTTTGTAAAATGTATCGGCTAATACTTCTTCTATATCTTCGTCATTTTTCAGATAACGTCTGCAGACAGAGTACATCCTACCGGCCATTTTCTCGTAGATCTTCCGCTGTGCATTGCGGTCACTGCGCTGGCATTCTATTAATAATTCTTTTTCCATAGTCAGGAGTTATACCATTATAGATGCAGAAACTTTTGAACAGGTTGGAAACATGGGAAACTTTTTCAGTAAAATAGCACTTTTTTTTAATTTCTGATTTAACTTTTCCCCTTGTAACAAATCTTTAATATTAACGACTATTAATACAAATAATCTTTTTATAGTAATGAAAAATTCGAAAATTGCATCATTACTTTTTGTTTTGTCTGCAGGAAGTATGATGTTTGCCCAAGATGACTTAATCAATAAGTTAAAAAACAACCACTCACAAAATGCTAATTTTCAGTTCACAACGTTAAAAGACGTTGGTGCAACTTCTGTAAAAAACCAAGGTTCATCAGGAACCTGCTGGAGCTACTCAGGAAACTCTTTCCTTGAATCTGAAATGCAGAGAATGGGCAAAAAACCTGTAGATCTGGCCGAAATCTTTACAGCAAGAAATTCTTATCATGATAAAGCAAAGCTTTATGTATTGAATGGAGGTGCTATCAGCTGGGGTGACGGAGGTGAACTTCATGATGTTATCAATATGTACAAAAAGTACGGTGCGGTACCTCAGGATGTTTATACGGGATTAAAAGCCGGACAAACAACCAATAACTTCAAGGAAATGCAGGGAAAACTGAAAACGGCTCTTGACAGTCTTGTTCAGGCATCTTCCAAAGGAAAACTTTCTGATAACTGGATGAATTCTGTAGATGCTATTCTTGATGAATATCTGGGAAAAGTACCTTCTACCTTCACTTATGAAGGAAAGAACTATACTCCTAAAACTTTTGCTAAAGAAGTGGTGGGAATCAATGCTGATGATTATGTAGAATTATCTTCTTATAAAGATTATCCTTATTATCAGAAATTTGTAGTGCCTATTCCTGATAACTGGAGCCATGATTCTGACTGGAACGTTCCGATGAAAGACCTTACTGCAATTATTGACAATGCAGTGGCTAAAGGATATTCTGTAGGTTGGGCTACTGATGTTTCAGAGCCTTATTTCTCTTACAAAAACGGGGTGGCTTATGTTCCGGATATGGATTTAGATCAAATCAATGCTGAGAATAAGCAGACTTTGTTTACAGAGCCTAAAAAGGATAAAACCATTTCTGAAGATATGCGTCAGAAAGCTCTTAACAATCTTTCTACCACTGATGACCACGGTATGCATATTGTAGGTTTGGCAAAAGACCAGACTGGCAAAGAATATTATATGGTAAAAAATTCATGGGGAGTAACGAATGACTTCGCAGGATACCTGTATGTAACAAGACCTTATGTTGAATACAAATCAACCGCTATTCTGGTTCACAAGAATGCAATTCCAAAGAGCATCCTTAAGCAGTTGAAACCAACGAAGAACATTGGTCTGTAAAAAATAAATCACTTCTACCATTTATATTATGATGGTTTTAGATATTTAAATCTGTTAAAAACGCGCTCCCGGAAATTCCGGGAGCGCGTTTGCTTTTGTAATTATTTTCTGGCAACTACATATATTCACATTTCAGTGCAAAGTATTGCCGTATTTCAAAAAAATATTACATTTGTAACAACCAACAAATTATTAAAAATGAAAAATCTAAAGAAATTAGCAAAATCAGAATTGAGAAAAATCAATGGTGGAAATGCTCCTTCCTGCGAAGGCGGACAAATTGCTTGCCGTCATAAAGCTGAAGATGGATTTCCTGCTTATTGGTCCTGTGAACCGGCAGAACTCGGATGTAGATTTTAAAATGACAAAACCGGTCTTCAGAAATTCTGAAGACCGGTTTTTAATAAATAGGTGAAAATTAAATATAAAATAAAGTGAATTATGATGATTAATATGAATGGTGAATCGTCAATTTTACTTCGCCTGTGAATACAATATGCTGTAAAAAATTAACTATGAAGCTGATTCATTCTTTCCCATTCACATTAGAATAATACGCCCATACTTGCTGCTGAAAAATCAAGAAGTTCTTCTGTATTTCCTTCTTTGATTTTTTTTACCCATTGGTAATCCTGTAGAATAGCTCTTCCTACTGCAACGAGATCAAATTCCTCATTATCAAGTCTTCTGATCAGGTCTGTAAGGTCTTTTTTTTCTGTTCCCTCACCGGCAAAGGAATTAAGGAAATCCCCGTTTAATCCTACAGATCCTACTGTAATAGTTGGCTGTCCGGTAATTTTTTTAGCCCATCCTGCAAAGTTTAGATCTGAGCCTTCAAATTCCGGTTCCCAGAAACGACGTTGTGAGCAATGGAAAATGTCTACTCCGGCTTCTTTTAAAGGTAATAACCAATCTTCCATTTCATTAGGAGTAAAGGCCAATTTAGTTTTATAATCCTGTTGTTTCCATTGTGAAAGACGAATGATAATAGTAAAGTCCTCTCCTACTGCAGCTCTGATGGCTTTAACTACGTCAACAGCAAATCTGCTTCTTTCTTTCAACGTTTTACCGCCATATTCGTCTGTTCTTGTATTGGTTACTTCCCAGAAAAACTGGTCGATAAGATATCCGTGAGCACCATGAATTTCAAGACAGTCAAAACCAAGATCTTTTGCAGATTTTGCCGATGCCGCAAACTGAGCAATGGTATCCTGAATATCTTCAATAGTCATTGCTGAAGCTTTTTCCATAGAGGTCAACGGGTAATCTTCTGACGTTCTGGTATCACCTACATGCCAGATCTGAGGGCCCATTTTCCCGCCATTCTGATGTACAGTATCAATGACATTTTTCCAGCCGTTTAAAGCTTCTGTTCCGTAAAAATCCGGAATATTCTGTAAATTTTTTGATCCGGGTCTGTTGATAACAGTTCCTTCTGACAGGATCAATCCTACTTCCGAAGCGGCTCTTCTTCCGTAGTAGTCTGCTATATTCTGTGTAGGAACTCCATTGTCTGACTGTGCTCTGGTCATAGGAGCCATTACAATTCTATTTTTAAGCTCTAAATTCTTATACTGAAACGGTTTAAATAATGATGATGTGCTCATATTTAATATTGCATTTTATAATTGTTACACAAAGTAACTAATAATAGTTCGTTTTTGTATCTTTTATTAAAAAAATAGTGGTAACTTCGCAGTAACTTACATTAGTAACATTAAAGTAACGTATGAAGCGTTTGTTCCATATGCCTTTAAAAAATAAATATCTCTGTATGAAAAAGAACGAATTGATGCAATACAGCTGTCCTCTGGGCAAGGCAATGGCCGCCCTGGGAAGCAAATGGAAACCTATTATTGTACTGGTTATTAAGGACCGGAAGTTACGTTTTGGAGAATTGGCAGTCCGAATTAATGTAATTTCCAGAAAAGTTTTAACGGATCAACTGCGTGAAATGGAAGCCGATGGTCTGATTATCCGTGAAGAATTTAAGGAACTTCCTCCCAGAGTAGAATATTCTCTTACAGAAAAAGGGCTGGCACTCTTACCTATCTTATATTTACTGGAAGAATGGGAAGCAAAATATCAGGTAAAAGGATTATATTCTGAGGATTGCAGCATAGTGAAAAAAGAGACGCAAAAGGCTGTCAATGTTTAACCAGATTTATTTTAACAAACAGTAACAGGATAAATAAGAACCCATTTTATATTTGCGTAACGATAATTTTACGGGTAAACAACATTGGAAAATGGAAAACGAAATACAGATTTTAAGAGATTTTGTTGGAGGTAAAATTTCTGAAAAAGACTTTGAGCAACAGCTTTATACCAATAAGGATTTAGAAAAGCTGCTTTCGGATCCTAAGCCTAATTGGCGTGGAACATATCTGCAGGATACTACTCCATTTTTATCTTTAGCTGAACAGAATTATAAAAGTGTCTCCGGCAAGTTAAATGCTCAGGGAACTGTCAGTTTATTTCTTACAAAAACCGGAATTGAAGTCACTCCATCAGCAAAGTATTCTGATGAGTATGATCTTCTACTCGGTACAAGCCCAAAGTACATAAATGCCGGAACAGAATTTATTGAAAAATACATTTTACCTAAAGACAAAACACTTTCAAAAACTGAACAGAAACAGTACATTAAACAACGTTATGCCGAGCTTTTCAAATATCAGACTAAACCTCCCAAATGGATCCAGAACCCAGACTGGTTAATAAAAAACGACAAACCTCTGTTCTTTTTAGGGCAAATAGAAATTAAAAATTCCGACCTTTTCCATGATGCCGGATGGGTCTATTTATTTGTTGATCAAGAGACAAAAACCATTGAAAGTATAAAACAATTTTACTAGCATTCTGTAATGATACTTTCAAAAGGTAAGTATAGAACCAAAAATTAAGTATGTAGTTTCTGAGCGATTTCTCCTTCAACTTTGTAAGAAAATTTTCATTATGAATTACAAAGAAATTGCTAAAGAAACCATTGGCCACCTGTATAAGGTCCATACCAGCATACGAAAATCCGGTATTGATGAAAAACTGATTGCTCTGGTGGAGTTACGGATATCTCAAATCAACGGGTGCGCGTATTGCTGCATTTATCATGTGAAAGAACTCTCCAACTTTGGTTTTGAATGGGACATCATTAACAGGCTTCCCGACTGGAAACATACCCAAGTCTTCGATCATCAACAAAAGCTCGTTTTAGGTTGGGCTGAAGCCGTTATCAGCAACAGCAATGATTGGTATGAAATTAAAGAAAAGCTTAAGGAGCATTTTACAGAAAGGGAAATCGTGGAATTAACAGCCAATATTACCTTAATAAATACTTGAAATAAGCTGCGGATTACATTGGCTGAAGAAGAATGATTTTCAAGAAAGCTTTGTACAGCTGATTTCATTATTATAAAAATAAGAACCGCTTCCAGATTATGAAAGCGGTTCTTGTATTTATACTTAATCCTTATTAGAATATCGCAGGATATTTCTGAGGATTTGTTTCGTTAAACATAGCGTAGATCTTTTCTACCATATCGTCTGTAGACGGCTTACTGAAATAATCACCATCACTTGCATACGCAGGTCTGTGATCATTTGCAGAGATCGTCAACGGATCTGAATCCAGATGTCTGAATGCTTTCTGCTTTTCTAAGATCTGCTGTAAGATAAATCCTGTAGTTCCACCTTCCACATCTTCGTCAATCACTACTAGCCTGTTCGTTTTCTTAACACTTTCAGCAATTTCGTGAGATAAATCGAAAGGAATCAATGACTGGATATCAATCACTTCTGCAGAAATACCTAATTTCTCAAGTTCGTTAGCTGCTTCGGTTACAATTCTCCATGTAGAACCGTAAGTTACTAATGTAACGTCTTTACCTTCTTTAGTTACTTCAATTTTACCTACAGGAACAGTGAATTCACCCAGGTTATCAGGCTGTTTTTCTTTCAGTCTGTATCCGTTCAGGCATTCTACAATGATTGCAGGCTCGTCTGTCTGAAGCATTGTATTGTAGAATCCTGCTGCTTTTGTAAGGTTTCTGGGAACCAATACTAAAATACCTTTTGAAAGGTTTAGAATTCCTGCCATTGGCGAACCTGAATGCCAGATTCCTTCTAATCTATGACCTCTTGTTCTGATGATCAACGGAGCTTTCTGACCTCCTTTGGTTCTGTATTGTACTGTTGCCAGATCATCACTCATTCCCTGTAAACAGTAAAGAACATAGTCCAGATATTGGATTTCAGCAATGGGTCTTAGCCCTCTCATTGCCATTCCAATCCCCTGTCCAAGAATTGTAGCTTCACGAATTCCGGTATCTGCGATACGTAATGCACCGTATTTCTCCTGCATTCCTTCCAACCCCTGGTTTACGTCACCGATATTTCCGGCATCTTCACCAAAGATTAATGTTTCCGGGTATTTTTCAAAAATTTTGTCAAAATTGTTTCTGATCACCACTCTTCCGTCTACATCTTCAGAACTTTCAGAGTATACCGGCTTGATTTCTTTGATATTTTCTGCCTTCCACTCAGACTGAGAATATAAATGAGAAGAATAGTTATCTTTTTCGATCTCTGCTACCTCATTGTATTTCTGAATCAGCTGATTTCTTTCCGGAGAATTTGTTCCTCTGGTTGCCAGTAAAGATTTTCTTACCAAATGGAATACATCTTTTTTAGCTTTAGAAACCAATTTATTGAACTGAGTGATAAATTGTTCAACTTCAGCATTCTGTCCTTTAAGATTTTCCACTAAAGGTACAATAGACTGAGTAAGTTCTGTAATTGATTTCTGATAATTTTCCCAGGCAATTTTTTGTCCGGTTTTTGCAATCTTTTTGGCTTCATCATCAATTGCAGTCAGCTCTTCAGTAGTTGCAATAACTTCCTCTTTCCCGTCAATTTCAATGGAATAATTAAGAATCCATTCTTTGAATTTTGCCAATCCGTCAAACTCAGCTTCCCAGGCAAGACGTTCTTCATTTTTATATCTTTCGTGAGATCCTGATGTAGAGTGCCCCTGAGGCTGGGTAACATCTATTACATGAACAACTACAGGAACGCTTTCAGTTCTTGCAAAATGTTCTGCTTTAGCATACGCATCCAATAGAGCAGGATAATCCCAGGCTTTTACCTGAATAATCTCACATCCCTGATTCTCATTCTCTTTTCTCTGAAAACCGCTTAGCATTTCACTGATATCAGCTTTTGCTCTCTGATTTTTTGTAGGAACCGAAATTCCATATCCGTCATCCCAGATTGAAACAATCATAGGAACCTGAAGTGCACATGCAGCATTCAATGTTTCCCAGAAATGACCTTCTGCGGTAGAAGCATCTCCAATCGTTCCAAAAGCAATTTCGTTACCTTCTCTTGAGAACTTTTCAGAACCTTCGAATTTTACACTTTTATAAATTGTAGAAGCCTGAGCCAATCCTAATAATCTTGGCATCTGACCCGCTGTAGGAGAAATATCGGAGGAAATATTTTTCTGTGCTGTTAAATCTTTCCAGCTTCCGTCTTCATTTAAACTTCTTGTTGCAAAGTGCCCGTTCATTTGTCTTCCTGCGGAAGCAGGTTCTCTTTCCACACTAGTATCTGCATACATTTGTGCAAAGAAACTTTCTACTGTAAGAGCATCTATTGCCAATGCAAAAGTCTGGTCTCTGTAATATCCTGAACGGAAGTCTCCATTTCTGAAAACTTTTGCCATTGCCAGCTGAGGAAGTTCCTTACCGTCCCCAAAAATTCCAAATTTAGCTTTCCCCGTTAGTACTTCTCTTCTTCCAAGATAAGACATTTCCCGAGAAATTCTTCCTAACTTGTAGTCATCAAGTATTTGATTTTTAAAATCTTGAAAGGATATTTGCTGTGTTTCAATATAGGTTGTTTGCATAGCTAAGTAAAAAAGTTTTTATTCTTCAAGTATTTTGCTAATATACACTTTTTAAATTAATTTTAATTTTTAATAATCTTTTTTAAAAATTTGATAATAATAAAAATTGTGCTTTATTTTGAAAAAAATTGTACAGATGGAAAAAAAGTCACCTCATATTTTGAATGCTTCAAGCAATCTTTTAGGATTTTCATTGATTATTATAACCTCTTTGAAAATCGCTAGAATAAGTCAGAGTACGTATCTGGATGAATTTGCAGGGTTTGCCTGTATCCTTTTCGCGTGCAGCTGCTTCTTCTCGTTTCTGGCTATCAGAACAAGCCATGGAAAGCGGGAATACACATTTGAGACTATTGCGGATTATTTATTTTTAATCGCTTTATTTTGTATAGTTCTAGCCGTTATTATTGTAACCCTTAAAATTATTTAATTTAAAATTTTCTTTCAATTACATAATCAAGCATAATATGTAACGATGTTCTTGCTTCAGAATCCGGAAATTCATTAAGAATATCCTTGGCTTTCTGCTGGAAGTCTTTCATCACCGTAATTGCATATTCCAATCCTCCTGAGTTTTTAACAAATTCAATAAGTTCTTTAACTCTTTTGGGATTATTATTATAGCGTTTTATTGTATCGAAATAATATTTCCTGTCCTTTTCTTCAGCTATTTTCAGAGTATGAATCAAAGGAAGGGTCATTTTTTGTTCTTTAATATCTATTCCTACAGGTTTACCAATTACATTGGAGCTTAGATAATCAAAAAGGTCATCTTTGATCTGAAAAGCCATTCCTGTATAAGTACCGAAGTCCTGCATTTTTTTGGCAAGCGCTTCATCTGTAGTGTTGGAAAGCACTCCTATTTCACAGCATGCCGCAATTAAGGTAGCTGTTTTCTGACGAATGATTTCATAATAAACATCTTCTGTAATATCTAATTTTCTGGCCTTTTCCAATTGAAGAAGCTCACCTTCAGACATCTCACGAATTGTTCTTGAAATCACACCCAACAGATCATAGTCTTTATGATCTGTAGATAACAGTACCGATTTGGACAAAAGGTAATCCCCTACCAAAACCGCAATCTTATTCTTCCACAAAGCATTGATAGAGAAGAAATTACGCCTCTTGAAACTTTCATCCACCACATCATCATGTACTAAAGTTGCTGTATGGATGAGTTCTATCATGGAAGCGCCACGATATGTTTTTTCCGTCACCTCTCCTACCAGTTTAGCACAAAGAAATACAAACATAGGACGCATCTGTTTTCCTTTGGTGGTCACAATAAAACGGGTTACTTTATCTAATAAAGCTACTTTACTCTGCATTGATTCATAAAACTTCTGTTCAAAAAGTTTCATTTCATCATTGATCGGTCGTTTAATCTCTTCTACTGTATTTGCCACAATCTGCGAATGCTGGGTGAATAATTATTAATTCTCACAAAGATAATTTTTTTAGTTCAATTTTAAGATAAAATTACTATTTGAGTTGATCTTTTGGAATAAAATAGAATGACGGTTTTGTACTTCCTAATGGAGATTTGAACTTTTCTCCTGAAATATAGATTCCGGTTTCATCTACGGCAATTCCCTCGATCTGACCTATTGACAATGCACTTCCAAGATAATAGTGCTTGGGAGCTTCTTTGAAGAATATACCTTCTTCCGTTTCTGTGAACACATCCAGAAAAACCTCTGTTTTCTTTGTGTATCCCACCAGATAGAGTTTATTTTCAAAATAAGAGGCGTCTGTGACCACAAAATTGGTTCTATAAGATTCTATCTTTACAGCATCTTGTTTCTCATATTTTTCAGGATCAATCACATAATGTGTCGTTGCCTTTGAAGTCCATTCTTTCGTAAAAAGATGAAGTTTTCCGTGGGCAAATACCATCGCCTCCCCGTCAAAATCCGTGTGCAGATACCCGGAAGTGTAGTCTTCCTGTTCCGGATACTGAAACTGAATTTTTCTGATACTGCTATTCTGCAGACTGTCATTTTGAAAAAGTACTTTATAAATTTCAAGATCTTTTCTCCTCCCTCCGTTATTTCCAAAATCTCCTATATAAAAATGAGTGCCATCACTGGTGAGGGCTTCCCAGTCTTTATTTTTACCATTAACTTTTAAAACATTGACGATCTCACCCGATGTTCTGTTGATTTCAAACAGTTCCGGTGCATTCCCGCTGTCATTGAATGTAAAAAGTCTTCCATTCAAAAAATTAAGACCGGAAGTTTCCTGAATTCTGTCGTCTAAATGGCTGACTCTGTATTTTTTTATTTTCAGAAAATCGGTCTGCTGTGAAAATGCAGACTGAGCAATGATAAGAGTGATAATCAGAAGAAATTTTTTCATAAAACAAAAATAGGGCTTTTGATTGAGGTAGGGGTAAGAGGTTAGGATTATGAAAACTGATAAGCAAGAATCAACTTATTTGCGGACTTTTTCTTGTTTTTTTATTTATACAACAGAAAAACGGGCTAAAAAGCCCGTTTTTCCTTAGATTTCTATTGATATAAAAAAGAAGTTAAGCAGTTTTCTGCTCTTTCTGATTTTCCTGTTGTTCTTTCTTTCCAGCCTGTCTTGCGAAATACTCTTTCTGGTATTGCCTTACCGTCTTTCCCGTTCCGTCATGTCTCCATCCCGGAGAATTAAAAATATAATTGATTCTGTCCGTGAATTTTAATCCCGGCTGTTTAAGATCTTTCCAGATTTTTCTCCATTCATAAAAAAGAACGGTATCCGGTCTGTTGTCCGGCATTTTGGGATAGATACCATACTTGACCGGAATATTGGGGTCTTCTTTCTGAAAGGTTCCAAATATCTTATCCCAGATAATCAGGCACATACCCATATTTTTATCCAGGTATTTCACGTTACAGGCATGATGTACACGATGGTGGGAAGGAGTTACCAAAATATATTCCAGAAACCCCATAGTCTTTACGGTTTGCGTGTGTACCCATGTTCCATAAACCTGCCCGATAGCATAAGCTACCATAATATGCCAGGGATTAAATCCTAAAAATGCCAGGGGTGAAAAGTATAAATATCTGTAAAGCGGCTGCAATACAGGACTTCTGAATCCTGTTGTCAGGTTAAAATATTCTGAGCTGTGATGGGTAATATGAACGGCCCAGAATGCTCTGGATCGGTGGTCCACATAATGCAGTACATAGTAAGCAAAGTCTGTAATTATAAAACAAGCTAACAGATACCAGATGCTAAGGTCCCATGAAAAAAGTCTGTGAGCATAAAAGAAGAACATTACTCCCATTGCAAACGCCTTCATGATGAGGTCCAGACCAAAGTTCATCAATGCCAGATAAACATTCGTAACAAGGTCTTTCCCACTATACAGCTTAGCCTCTGAAACGTGGCTGTAAATCATTTCAGCTAAAATAACCGTTGCATGCAATGGAATAGACCATGCATAAACATTTTCCAGCCCGTTCTCGCTCATTATAAAATCCATCATCACAAAATAATTTGTGCAAAGTTAGGACTTTGAGCTATTTTACAGGGCGATTTTGGGATTTTTTTAAGGAAATTTTAATCTGTTGCTTTGTTGGCTAACTGTCCGCAGGCAGCATCAATATCACCTCCACGGCTTCTTCTTACCATTACTGTAATACCTGCATTTTCAAGCTGGCGGATATAGTTTTCTTCCGCCTGTTTGTTGCATTGGTCATACTTTCCATCTCCAATCGGGTTGTACTGGATGAGGTTTACTTTAGAAGGAATCTGTTTACAGTATTTGATTAAAGCTTTAATGTCTTCGTCTCCGTCATTGATACCTTTCCAAACACAATATTCAAAAGTAACTACAGAACCGGTTTTTTGATACCAATACTGAAGAGATTCCATAATATCCGTCAATGGAAATTTGTCTGAGAAAGGCATAATTTCATTACGCTTTGACTCGATAGCAGAGTGAAGAGACAGTGCCAGTTTTACACGCAGCTCATCATCGGCAAGCATTTTAATCATCTTTGGAATTCCGGATGTAGAAACGGTAATTCTTCTTGGAGACATTCCCAATCCTTCCGGCTGGGTAATCTTTTTGATGGCTTCCACTACATTTTTGTAGTTCATCATCGGTTCTCCCATTCCCATAAATACAATATTGGAAAGGGGTCTGTCAAAATACATTCTACTTTGGCTGTCAATCAACGCAACCTGATCTACAATTTCAGCAACTTCAAGGTTTCTCATCCTTTTCAGTTTTGCTGTAGCGCAGAATTCGCAGTTTAACGAGCAGCCTACCTGTGAAGATACACAAGCTGTAGTTCTTGTTTCTGTTGGAATCAGAACAGATTCCACCATTAATCCGTCATGAAGCTTCACACCGTTTTTAATGGTTCCGTCTGAGCTTTTTTGAAGAAGATCTACGGAAACAGGGTTAATGGTATATTCTTCCGAAATTTTTTCACGAAGAGACTTCGAAAGATTCGTCATTTCATCGATCGAATGGAGGTTTTTACTCCATAGCCAGTCATAGACCTGTTTCGCACGAAACGGCTTTTCCCCCAAAGATTCAAAGTAGTCTTTAAGCTGGTCTAGTGATAATATACGAATATCTTTCATTGTTGTAAAAGTATAATGTAAAATGTACAAAGTAATATTCTGAATGTATTCTGTTAATTTAAAAGCAATTAAAAAAACACATCTACTTTGTACATTCTACATTACTACATAATTTATAGAATTAACATTGCATCACCGTAAGAATAGAATTTATACTTTTCTTTTACGGCTTCTTCATAAGCATGCATTACGAAGTCTCTTCCTGCAAATGCAGCAATCATCATTAATAATGTAGACTTCGGTGTGTGGAAGTTAGTGATCATTGAGTTCGCCACTCCGAAATCGTGAGGTGGATAAATAAATTTATTAGTCCATCCGTTGAAAGCAGAGATCTTTTTATTTGAAGAAACAGATGTTTCTAAAGCTCTCATTGTAGTAGTACCTACAGCACATACTCTTCTGTGAGAATCTACAGCTTTATTGATGATATCAGCATTTTTCTCATCAATGATGATCTCTTCAGACTCCATTTTGTGCTTAGAAAGATCTTCTACCTCAATTGGGTTGAAGGTTCCCAATCCTACGTGAAGAGTAACTTCAGCAAAATTGATTCCTTTGATCTCTAATCTTTTCATCAAATGTCTTGAGAAGTGAAGACCTGCTGTAGGTGCAGCAACTGCTCCTTCTATTTTAGCATAGATCGTCTGATATCTTTCTGCATCTTCCGGCTCTACTGCTCTTTTGATATATTTTGGAAGTGGAGTTTCTCCCAATTCTTTTAGTTTTGTTCTGAATTCGTCGTAAGAACCATCGAATAAGAATCTAAGTGTTCTTCCTCTTGAAGTAGTGTTATCAATAACCTCAGCTACCAAAGATTCGTCTTCAGTGAAGAATAATTTGTTACCAATTCTGATTTTTCTTGCCGGATCTACCAACACATCCCATACTCTGGTTTCTTTATCAAGTTCTCTTAAAAGGAAAACTTCAATTTTAGCACCTGTCTTTTCTTTATTTCCATAAAGACGTGCAGGGAAAACCTTAGTATTGTTGAAGATGAACAAATCCTCTTCATCAAAATAATCCACCACATCTTTGAATAATTTGTGCTCGATAGTTTGTGTTTTTCTATCAAGAACCATTAATCTTGCTTCATCTCTGTGCTCTGATGGGTGCTCTGCTAATAATTCCGCAGGAAGATCAAAATTAAAATCTGATGTTTTCATTTTTTAAATTACGGTTTAAAAATTATTGAAATTACTTGGTGTAATTTTCGGAGTGCAAATATACGACATTGAACACCCCTTTGTCAAGTATTATTTACAATCAAATTCAAAACGCTCATTTTATGGGGTATTTAACACGTCAGAAAGGCTATTTTGGCAAAAATTAAATTTCGGTATCCTACCGATCTGCAAAATCTATTTATTTAATAATCCGCATTCTGGTGAACATATCATTACTACTTTCAACTGGATATGATAGTTTGAAAAGGATAGATCTATAATACTTTGGTTTCCATTTAAAAAAATGAAATTATTATATAAATAGCCATAATAAAGCACTTAAGAAGGTGAAAACATACCTTATAAGGCTTCAAAATCGTATAGAAGAACTATTATTTCTGCAGTTAATAGTCAATGAATACATGATCCTAAACCATCATCAATGAAAAAACAGCTAAAGTATTTTCAGCAAAACTTGTCCGGTTTAAAAAGTATTTAGTTGGTAAATCTGAATATTAAATGTAACAAAAGAGGGGGTAAACTCGACAAAATAAGACAGCAACACTATAAAAACAACGGATAAAAAAATATAAGCATGAGTAAATATTCTATAGAAGCATTCATCAACGAGACGAAAGAAAATCCTCAGCAAAGAGACTACTTTGAGCTGGAAACCAAACATCTTTTGGAAATCAATCTGAATAACCAAGCGGTATGGACAAAGAGAGGCAGTATGGTAAGCTATGTTGGAAATATCAGCTTCGAAAGACAGGGAATGCTCTCCGGAGGTATTGGAAATCTTTTGAAGAAAGCCATCAGTGGTGAAGGAAGCAAGCTGATGAAAGCAGAAGGAACAGGAAAACTTTATGTAGCAGACTCCGGGAAAAAAGTACGTATTCTTTATTTGAATAATGAATCGGTATGCGTGAACGGAAATGATGTCTTAGCGCATGAACAAAGTGTAAAAAGTGATATTACCATGCTTAAAAGCATTGCAGGTATGATGTCTGGCGGTCTTTTCCAGGTGAAACTTTCGGGAACGGGGCATATTGCCATAACGACACACGGAGATCCTTTGACTTTGCTGGTTACTCCGGACAGTCCGGTTTTCACAGATCCCAACGCAACAGTGGCATGGTCCGGAAACCTGAATCCTGAGCTGAAAACCAATGTTTCTTTCAAAAGCCTTATCGGAAGAGGAAGCGGTGAAGAGTTTCAAATGAAGTTTTCCGGACATGGATGGGTCTTAATACAGCCTTATGAAGAAGTCTATTATATGGAAAAATAAAGTAGACAATTATTAAAAGTAATTTTGAATATACAGAGTACATGAAATCATAATGATATGAAAACACTTGCAAAACTATTCTTTGTAATCATTATATTTCCCAATATAATCATTGCCCAGACCTCAAAGAAAAAGTACGAATACAATATAGATCTTCTTCATATGTCAGATAATGAGGTATCTGTTTCTTTTACTCCGCCCAGGAATAATCTTAAACAAGGGAAGTTTATTATTCCCAAACTGGTCCCTGGATTTTATCAGGCTATGGATTTTGGGCAATATATTTCGAACTTCACTGCGACTGATAAAAATGGCAAAAAAATAGCTGCGGAACGTTTGGATAAAAACAGCTGGCTGGTAGAGGACCTTAAGCATGTCAGCAAAATATCATATCAGGTAGCAGGTGGATGGAACTCTTTAAAACAGGATACCCAAGGGGCAAAATCTCCCGGCAGTATGTTTAAAAAAGATAGTGTTTCCGTTATCAATTATAATTCTTTAGTAGGATATTTTGAAGAAATAAAAGATGTTCCTTACCAAATTAACGTTACAAAAAACAAAGACTTTTATGCTTCTTCTGCATTGGATTATAAAAAGAAAAATGAAAATACAGATATTGTTTGGGCAAAAGATTACCGGGAACTCGTGGACTCTCCCGTTTTATATTGTGTTCCTGATACGACATGGATTAAAATAGGCCATACCGAAGTACTAGTATCATTTTACGATAAAAAAGAACGTCATTATTCACAGAAAATAGCCCGGGAGCTGGAAACTATTTTAAAAAACCAGCAGGCTTATCTGGGAGGAACCTTACCGGTAAATAAATATGCTTTCCTGATCTATTATGAATCTTCAAATGAAAGAGGATATATGGGAGACGGCCTGGAACATTCCAAATCTACAATATGCCTGTACAGTGCCGGAAATATGAATTTTCTCCCTGATGCTTTGAGCAGAGTGGCTTCTCATGAGTTTTTCCATATCATCACTCCTCTTAACATCCATTCGGAAGAAATTCAGCATTATGATTTTCTCAATCCTGTTATGTCCAAACATCTGTGGTTATATGAAGGTATGACGGAATATGCCACCATCCATATGCCTATAAAACAAAAAATGATCAGTCTGGACGACTTTGAAAAAAGCCTGGAAGAAAAAATAAAAGGCATGAAAGAGTTTGACAACAAACTGTCTTTTACGGATCTGAGTAAGAATGCAATGGAAAGACAGGATCAGTATATGAATTTCTATCAAAAAGGAGCCTTACTAGGCTTATGTTTAGATATCAGATTAAGAAAACTTTCTGATGGGAAAATAGGTACTCAGAATCTAATGCAGATGTTGATGAAGAAATACGGAAAAGGTAAATACTTCAATGATGATGAGCTTTTTGATGAAATTGCAAAAATGACTTACCCGGAAATACGTACATTTTTTAAAGATTTTATAGAAGGTACTCAACCTGTTCCTCTGAAAGAATATCTTACAAAAGCTGGTTTCAACTATGATGAATCTACAGGAAAAGTTAGTCTTTTACCTAACCCTGATTCAAAACAGTTAGCTTTAAGGAAAGCATGGTTAGGTCAATAAATCTTATGTCATATCATTCCTGAATTTACAGGCATTTTATTATAAAAGGAATAAATGAAATTGTCTTTAAATAGATAAAAGAGGAAGACCACTCACTACAGTAGTTTTCCTCTTCTATCTTCTCTCTTCCAAGTTTAATTAAACTATAAAGCCTCATCCTTAACGTAAATAATACAATTATTGATTATCTTTAATAAGAAGTAATTCAGCGTTATATTCAAAATACATTATCTATGAAAAAAACACTTTCAGGATTGCTATTAATGATGATTCACCTTGCTTATCCACAGATTCAAAAAGTCAGACAAGTGATCGATTCATGTGTAAAAAAGGATAATTTCAACGGTTCTGTATTGGTCGCCAAAAGCGGAAAGGTTGAATTACTTACTTATAAAGGTTTATCAAACCGACATTATGACATTCCTTTTTCCGATGAAACCAGGTTTCCTATTTTCTCACTTACCAAAACGTTTACTGCCGCTCTGATCATGCAGCTTTACGAACGGGGAAAAATTAATTTGGATGCTACTATTTCCACTTATTATCCCGAATACAAAGGTGAAGCCGCAACAAAGGCAACAATAAGAAACCTTCTTACCTACAGCAGCGGCAGAGATAACAAAGACCTCAGCTCACCCGAACTTATTCACCAGGCTTATGATAATACCATCTGGGATCTGGATGATTTCATTATGACTTACCTCTCTGAAAAACTGGTTGACAAGCCCGGCACGAAGTTCAGCTACAACAATGGTGACTTCATACTTCTCGGAAAGATTATTGAAAAAATATATCATCAGCCTTTTGAACAGGTTCTCAAAGAGCAGATCCTAATTCCGCTCAATATGCAGAACACCGGATTTCTGCATCATAATGATATTATTAAAAACATTGATGAAGGCTATTGTGCTGACGAAAAAGATGCTTTTGCTCTTCATACTCCTACCAATACTTATATTGACAATTTTTATTCGGCCGGAGCAATGTATTCCACTCCTAAAGATCTTCTTATTTTTGACCAGGCCATTTTCAGCCCTACTTTATTCAGCAAAAATACATTGCAAACCATGCTTACTCCCGATAAGAACCTTGAAGATACAGCTCTTGGTTTCTGGGTATATCCAAAACAGTTCGGATCAGTCAATACAATATTTGTAGAACGTCAGGGTGAAGGCTATGGGCATAGTGCCAACTGGGTTCACTTAACAGATAAAAACCTTACTTTAATTATTCTCTCCAATACAAAAGACATCAAATATCTGAATACAATGCGGGAGAAGTTGATTATGGCGTACTACGGTAAATAGTTAAGAGTTAAGAATTGAAAATGGAAAGTTGAGAGTGATGAGTTTTTGGTTATCATTTACAAATTTTAAATGAATGGTCTGTAATTATATTTAAAAAAAAGCTCATCACTCGCCATTTTTAATTTTCGAATTTCCATCTTCAACTTTCAATTCTCTCTCCAAAAGTTTTAATATATTTAAGAAAAAAATAGATGGAGAACAGTACTTCCCGCAGAAGTTTTATAAAAACTGCAACTTTGGCAAGCTTTGGAGCTTTGGTTTTACCCAATTCTTTATTTGCCTATTCCAATGATTTTAAAACTGATAAAAAAGTCCGTGTCGGCTTTATTGGAGTAGGGCTTCGCGGACAGGAACACGTAAAATTGCTGGCGAAACGCAGTGATGTAGAGATCATAGCTTTTGCGGACCCTGATAAAAGAATGCTTGCAGCCTCTCAAAAAATATTAAAAGACAATAATAAAACCGCTGCCCAGGAGTTTTCAAATGGTGAATACGACTATCGCAATCTTTTAAAATCAAAAGCAATAGATGCCGTTGTGATCGCTACTCCATGGGAATGGCATCTTACTCAGGGCGTTGAGGCAATGCGTGCTAAAAAGATTGTGGGAATGGAGGTTTCAGGAGCTATAAAGCTCCAGGACTGCTGGGAGTTTGTGAAGGTATATGAGGAAACCAAGGTTCCTATTTTCATGATGGAAAATGTCTGCTACAGAAGAGATATTATGGCTATTCTGAATATGGTACGTAAAGGAATGTTCGGAGAGCTGGTTCATGGAAGGGGCGGTTATCAGCATGATCTGAGAGGGGTTCTTTTCAATGACGGAGTTACGCCTTACAATTCAGGAACTGAATTTGGTGAGAAAGGTTTCAGTGAGGCAAAATGGAGAACCGAACATTATGTAAAACGTAACGGGGAGCTTTATCCTACTCATGGACTGGGCCCGGTTGCGATGATGATGGATATCAACCGGGGAAACCGTTTAACGAGATTATCTTCATTTTCTTCAAAATCGGTGGGACTGCATAAATATATTGTAGAACATCCTAAGGGAGGGGAAAATCACCCAAGTGCAAAAGTAAAATTCAACCAGGGAGATATTGTCACAACACAGATTGCCTGTGCCAATGGAGAAACAATACTTTTAACCCACGACACCAGCTTACAGAGACCTTATGATTTAGGATTCCGTGTACAGGGAACTGAAGGATTGTGGCAGGATTTCGGCTGGGGAGATTTCAACCAGGGGCACATCTATTTTGAAAAAACAATGAACCATACCCACCGTTGGGATAATACTGAAAAATGGATGAAAGAATATGATCATCCAATGTGGAAAAAGTTTGAGACTACCGCTGCCGGCGCAGGACATGGTGGAATGGATTTCTTTGTGATGAATACATTCATTGAGTGTATCAAACGAAATATAGAATTTCCGATGGATGTATATGACCTTGCTTTGTGGTATTCTATCACTCCATTGAGCGAAGAGTCTATTGCCAAAGGCGGCCAGGTAGTTGACATCCCTGATTTTACCAATGGAAAATGGAAAACCCGTAAACCTGTATTTGGAATGACCGATGAGTTCTAAGAAGACCTTACTTATATTAGCAGGAGGATTGGGCAGTCGTTACAAAGGCCTTAAGCAGGTAGACGGAATACTCAGCAATGGTTCTCCGATTATGGAATATTCTATTTTTGATGCTCTGGAAGCCGGCTTTAATAAAATTGTTATTATTGTCAATAAACTAATTCCTCAGAGTTATATTGAACGGCTCAATACCATATCTGAAACAAAAGAGTTTGAACTGCACTGGATCTATCAGGAAATCAACAGTATTCCGGTGCAGGGATTTGATTATTCTGAACGTGAAAAGCCATGGGGGACCGGTCACGCTGTTCTTTGTGCCAAATACACCATACAGGAACCCTTCGTGATGATCAATGCTGATGATTTTTATGGTAAAGAAGCCTATCAGATTGCGGCTCATGAAATTGACTATCATCATATTTCCGAGTCGCAGTTTGGCATGATTGCTTATCCCGTGGAAACCACATTAAGCGGTCATGGGGCGGTAGCAAGAGGAATCTGTACACTGGATGATAAAAATTATCTGATCACGGTAGATGAGCAGACTTCTATCCGAAAGATCAACAGCTCTATCATTTATACAGAGAATGAAAAAAACATAGAAATATCACCTGATACATTGGTATCAATGAATTTTTTCATTTTTCATCCCCGTATTTTCTGTTCATTAGAAGCCTATTTCTATGATTTTATAGAGTCTGACCCCAGTCCTGCACAGGAATTTTATATTCCTTCTGCTGTACAAAGAATGATGGATGAAAAAAAAGTAAAGGTTTTGGTAAAGTCCTCACCTTCAAAATGGATGGGCGTCACTTATGCTGATGATAAAAAGAATATTAAAGATTTTCTGACCGCAGAGATTCAAAAAAACAGATATCCGGAAAATGTATGGAAATAAATGATATTATTATCCAGTTTATAGGTTCAAATAATTACAGCCTCTCTCCTATCACTGAGGGGCTGATCAATACAACTTACCTTTTGGAAGATCTTGACCGGAAAGAAAAGTTTATCCTGCAAAAGATCAATCAAAATGTATTTAAACAGCCGGAGGTAGTCATCAAGAATCATGTAATGATTAATGAGCTTCTCAGGTCAAATAATTATCAATTTCAAATTATAGAACCTATCCCTTCCCTTACCCATCAACTTCTGGTAAAAGATTCAAATGGACAGTCATGGCGTATGCTAAGCTTCGTGGAAAACAGTATTACATTCCTTACTGCTCCATCTTTAGAGACCGCTTTTGAAGCAGCTAAAACCTTCAGTTATTTTCTTACCATCGTAAATACTGAAAAACTACCTGCTATTGAAGATACCCTTCCTGATTTTCTCAATTTTGAGAAAAGAGTAGCAGATTACAAAAATTCACTAAAAGACGCAGCTCCTCATTTAAGAAAAAATGCAAAGGCTGAAATAGAAATCACCAACCAACTTCTGTCCTTACCGGATCATTGGATAGAAATGGAGAAAAGCAATCAAATCCCGAAACGAATCATCCATGCAGATGTAAAAATAAGTAATATTCTCTTCGATCAAAATCATCATCCGTTAGCTGTAATTGATCTGGACACCATGATGATTTCTACTATTTTATATGATTTTGGAACGATGATCCAGTCCTATACCAATACAACCTATGAAGATGACGGAAGTGCCGAAAACAATTTCAACCCAGAAATGTATAAGGTTGTAAAAGAAGGCTTTTTATTCTATCTAAAGGAAAAATTGACGCCATCAGAATCTCAAAACCTTGATTATGCCGCACAAGTCGCCATTTATATTCAGGAGCTTCGTTTTTTAACCGATTACCTGAATGGGAGTACTTATTATTCTACAAAATATTCTGAACATAATTTGGACCGGACTAAGAATCAGCTTCAGTTGTTGAAAGGGTTGAGAGAATATCTTGGAAGTGAATAAACTACAAAATATTTTTAACACTTTAGTTATTTTAAGTATTTTAAAATTACAATATTCTAACGCTCTCATACAAGAAACTCAATAATCCTTTTCCATTCTTCAATCTTTTTTTCAAAGGAAACTGTATGAAGCGGGCTCGTTGAGGGCAATAAAATAACTGGCAGCCTGTAATTTTTTCCCAAGAGTTTCTGCAAATTTTTATAAGATTTTCCGCCATTACAAAAAATCACTTTGATATTTGGGTGGTTTTCCAGTAATTCTGCAATCTGATTGGCTTCTTCATTTTTAATTTCTGAATCCAGGCTTCCTTTTCTTTCACAAGAGTCAATGACATCCCAGAGGGCAATATGATGTTTCTTTATGGTTTCAATTCTTTGCGTATAATCTTCGGTAAAATCTTCCTTCAGCAGTTCAAAAATGATCTTCCAGAATTTGTTTTGCGGATGGGCGTAATATTGCT
The DNA here is from genome assembly GCF_021869765.1 of Chryseobacterium sp. MEBOG06. Taxonomy (NCBI): domain Bacteria; kingdom Pseudomonadati; phylum Bacteroidota; class Flavobacteriia; order Flavobacteriales; family Weeksellaceae; genus Chryseobacterium; species Chryseobacterium sp. MEBOG06. The sequence continues at coordinate 3,474,192 of NZ_CP084580.1, forward strand.
GCATTTCCAGCGATTTCACTCCGGGAATGGATCCTAAGATCAAAATTGCAGACTGATCATCAATAATTGCAGAAAATGAAGAAATCCGGTTTTGCATATTCAAATATATAAATTTTGGTTAAAGCCATTTGAATTTTTAATCATAAAAAAACGGGCCAAAGCCCGTTTCTATTGATATTAGAATTAATGTTAATTCTTAATTTTTAATTCTCCATTAATTATTAAAGTGTTTCCTTCAGCCAATCGAAGAATTCTCTCTGCCATACTAATCCGTTTTGTGGATGAAGTACCCAGTGATTTTCGTTCGGGAAATACACCAGTTTAGATTTCAGTCCTTTTAGTATTGCAGCCTGAAAAGCTTCCTGCCCCTGTTCGTACGGTACACGGAAATCTATTCCTCCCTGAACGATCATAATCGGCTTATTCCACTTTTCTACGAAGTTACTTGGGTTAAATTCTGTATATGCTTTGGGCAATGGTTTTTCCCACGGTGAACCTAGATCCCAGTTGGCAAACCAAAGTTCTTCTGTAGTAAGGTACCACGATTTCATATCAAATAATCCGTCGTGTGCAATGAATGTTTTGAATCTGTTTTCATGAATTCCTGCCAGCATAAATACGCTGTATCCTCCATAACTTGCTCCTACAGCAGCTACTCTTTCTCCATCTACGTATGGTAATGTTTTAGCATAATCTGTTGCAGATAGATAATCTCTCATTGGCTGCCCTCCCCAGTCTTTAGAAATATCTTCATTCCATTTCGTACCCCATCCCGGCATACCTCTTCTGTTTGGAGCTACTACGATATAACCGTTTGCGGTCATCAGGGCAAAGTTCCATCTTACGCTGAAGTATTGTGTCAGTGCAGACTGTGGACCTCCCTGGCAGTATACCAACGTAGGATATTTTTTGTTCGGATCAAAGTTGGGCGGATAGTGGAACCATACTCCCATTTCTTTCCCGTCTGAGGTTTTTACCATTTTCAGTTCAGATTTCCCCTGGGCTAATTTAGCATAAGCATCTTTGTTAGCTTCGGTCACCTGCTTCATTTCTCCATTTTTAAGGTTCACAGAGAATAGTTCTGTAGCATGGTTTACATCTGTTCTTCCTACTACAAGGGAAGATTTATTATCTGTAAAGATTTCATTAACGTCAAAGTCTCCTTTGGTAATCTGCTGTACTTTTGAAGATTTTGAATCTAAAGAGAAAAGTTGTTTTGTTCCTCTGTATGCAGCAGTGAAGTAGATTGTTTTTGAATCTGCTCCCCAAAGAACATCTCCTGAAACACTTTCATCCCAGGCGGAAGTAAGATTTGTTGTTTTCCCAGACTTCCAATCCATGATTTTCACATCATTTTTATCCGCCTCATAGCCGTCTCTTGCCATACTTTGCCACACCAAAGATTTCCCATCCGGGCTGAACTTAGGGTTAACATCATAGCCTTTGTTTGATTCTGTCAGGTTTTTAGTAGTTCCTGAAGCCATATCATAAGCAAAGATGTCTGTATTTGTACTGGTTGAGTATTCTTTACCGCTTTTAGGTTTTGTAACGTATAAAAGCTGTGCAGAATCCGGGCTCCAGATAAAATCTTCAGCACCCCCGAAAGGTCTCTGAGGTGAATCCCATGTTTTTCCTTCCAAAAGATCCTTGGCTGCATCTGCTTTATCGGAAATATTCACTACAAATACATGGTTGTATTTTCCTTCGTTGTAGTAATCCCAATGTCTGTGGTTCAGATCTGTATATACCTGAGCAGTGGTTTTAGGAGTATCAGCATATTTATCTTTTCCCATTAATTTTTCTACCAAAACCTGCTTGCTGAACGCTATTTTTTTACCATCCGGAGAGATAACGATATTGTCAGCTTCTCCGATTGTATAAAATTCTGTCCAGGTTTTTCCGGTATCTTTAGAAAGATAGATCTTGTCCCCTTCCTGCGCATAAATACCGTTCTTATCCCACTGAATCAGCGCTTTTTTGCCGAAATCGATTTTAGAGGACTGATTATTAAGAACATTTAGAAAATAGTTCTCACTTTTTGTTTTCTCTGTTTTCAGATCTACCTGTCCAACTTTATAAATAAGGGAAGCCTGATCCGGTGAAACTGCCTGTACTCCTACTTTTTTCAAAGTCCAAAGAATTTCAGGCGTCATTAGTTGTTGTGCGTTCATTAAAAGCGGAGCTGCCAGAGCCAGCAGACTGTACTTAAGTTTCATATGTTGCTATTCATTTTTAACGGAGCTATGAGATGCGAGTGATTTCATAAATCCTTTTATTAAATTCAAAGATTGCCAAAGTTAACTATTAAAATAAAATGAACGAAAGAATTAACATTTAAGTTTTCTAAAAATGAAATAAATGATTTATGCTCTGGTAAATTTTTATAATTTTATAAAAACTAAACTAATACCCATTTTCATGAAAAAAATCTCTCTTCTTGCGTCATTCTTTTTATCATCATTGTTTTTTTCGCAGATAACGATAAGTCCTTATGCCAATCATTATAATACTTCTTATCAGGCCACTATTACGGGAAACGGAACGATTTATTATACTACTGACGGAAGCACACCAACACTAAGTTCAAGTTCGGCAACCAACAGTGTGGAAATTCCTATTAACCAGAATAAAGAGATCAAGGCATTTCTCGTTAACGGACAGGGGGCATCTTCAGCTGTAATCAGTAAAAAATATTATACCGGAAGTATTCCTACTGCTGATATTTATTTTAAAGCTCCTACTACATGGACATCCGGAAGCTGTGTAATGATTGATATGGTTAACCCAAATTCAATTAACGGATTTGTAATAGATGCTTTTTGGCCGGGAGTGACAATGCAGCCTGCAGGATGCGAAGGCTGGTACAAGATCAACAGAAATTTTGAAAATGCCAATGTAAGTTTTAATAACTGCTTCCCTTATGAAAATTTTCCTCAAGCGATCAGTACCGGTATGATCCCGGCGGGAAGTACTTTGTACTATGATTTTACGGATGGAATTATCTCTACTCCGCCTTCATGCTTGTTTTTAGGAAGTAAGGAAATTCTACCCAAAGGTAAAGATGTTTTGATCAAGGTTTATCCAAATCCTGTTTCAGATATTTTAAAAGTAAATACAGACAGGCCTTTCCAGGAATACGAGATTATAGATGTTAACGGAAAAACAGTATCAAAGGATCAGTTTACAAAAGAAATTTCTATCAATCATCTTATTTCAGGAAATTATTTCCTAAAACTTAAAGATGCACAGGGCGATTTGGTTTTACTGAAATTCATTAAGAAATAAAAGAATACATCCATTATTACAGCAATGAAGGATTATATTTAATAAAAAAGAAAGAGTTCTGTACAGTACAGAACTCTTTCTTTTTAAAATATTATTTATTTTTTTCTAATCTCCATCTGAAAACATTGAGTTGGCCAGAGAAGTGACAAGAGATAATAGTATACTAAAGATAAATGCCCACCAGAAGCCATCCACAACCATACTGTCTATGAAGTAGTCTGCAATCAGAACAATCGCAGCATTGATCACCAATGCAAAGAATCCTAAGGTGATAATCGTCAATGGAAGTCCGAAAAGACTTAAAACAGGTTTCACAAATATATTCAGGACCCCTAATACAATGGCAAAAATGATTGCTGAAGAGAATGCTTCAAAATGTACTCCCGGTAAAATTTTGGTTAAAAGGTATGCAACTATGGCTGTCACAAACAATCTGATAATTAAGTTCATTTCGTTAATTTTTTAATGTTTATGGGGGTTATTGAGCAAAAGCCATTCCATTTCAATATTTTTTTTTTCACAAAACCCTTTATTCATGGATATTTGTTCGGTAATACCATGACTTTATTTTATTTTCATCATTGTAACCAGAGAAGTAGCAACATGACTTTCTGAAGATGTTTTTTCATCCAAAACATAAATTTCTGTCCTTATTACACTGATCTTTGCTCCACCTTTTATGACATACGATCTGGAAATAAGAGCATCTCCTATTGCAGGGCGGAGGTAATTTACTTTCAGCTCCACGGTTACTACATAACAGTCTTCGGGATAGTGGCTTACTGCGGCATATCCGGAAGAAACATCCACCAATGATGCAATCATAGCTCCATTGAACATCCCTGCTTTTCGGGTCATCAGTTCCATTTTGGGAATTTTCATGGAGATAAAATCCGTTTCTACTTCCAGTAATTCTGCTTTATAGAACTTCAGGGTTTCTGAGCGTTCAAAGCTGTCTGTAATGAGTTTTATTTTTTCTGGTGTCATGAATTTATTTTTAAACAAAGGTAAGTGCTATAGTATTTTCACTCAATTATATTTGGAAATATAAGCAAAAATTATACAAAAGAGCCGTTTCACAAGTCACGGAAACGGCTCTTCATCTGCGTTTTCACACGCTATCTCAAACTAACAATAACTCTTCAGAGGCGGTTGAAGTTTTCAGATGATAATCTTCCTTAATCATATCAGCAGCTTTTTCTCCAATCATAATTGCAGGGGCATTGGTATTTCCGGAAACTACATCCGGCATAATGGAAGCATCTGCTACGCGGAGTCCTTTTACACCATATACTTTTAACCTGGGATCAACCACGGAATGGCTGTCTATACCCATTTTACAGGTTCCGGTCATATGATGATAGGTAGAACATGATTTTTTGATATAATCAATCACTTCTTCTTTGGTTTTACCTTCCCCCGGATAAATTTCACCGTCATTCCATTCTTTCATCGCTTCTGTCCTTCCCATTTCACGACAGATTTCTACACAGCGGTAAAGGGCTTCAAGATCGGATTCTTCAGAAAGATACATCGGATTAATTTCCGGCGGTGCAGAAGAATCGGAAGAGGTCAGTTTAATATATCCCTTACTGGCAGGTCTGATAAATCCGGCACAGAAAGTAAACGCATTTTCAGGACCTGTGAATCCGGGACTGTAATAAGGAAGTCCCATAAACAAAGGCTGCAGATCAGGGAAAACCATTTCTTCTCTGCTTTTCCAGAATAGCTGTGCTTCCAGCAAATTGGCTTCCGGAGCTGGAATTTCTTTTTTAGCTTTAAAAATAACGCTCGTCAAAAGGTGATCCTGAAGATTTTTACCTACTCCCTTCAAATCCTTTATTACTGAAATACCCACTGATTCCAGCTCTTCTTTATCTCCAATCCCTGAAATCATCAGAAGTTTGGCAGATTCTATAGTTCCACAGGATACAATGACTTCTTTATCTGCTCTTGCTTCCAGTACTTCTCCATTTCTTAGGTACTGAATTCCTACACACTGGTTTCCTTCAAACAATAACTTTTGCCCCATGGCATTGGTTTGAATATCCAAATTCGGGCGGGATTTAACAGGATCTAAAAATGCTTTTGCTGTAGAGCATCTTTTGCCGTCTTTTCCTACGCTCAGATGATTAAGCCCCGCTCCCCAGATTTCTTTATTAAAATCATCTGTTAAAGGGTATCCCAGTTCTTTACAGGCTTCGATCGCACTTATTGAAATTGCGTTCGGATGCTTGATACGGCTTACAAAAAGCGGTCCTTCCCCTCCATGCACCTGATCTTCACCGTCTTCATGAGTTTCTGATTTTTTAAAATAAGGCAAAACACTTTCCCAGTCCCAGCCCACACATCCGTTATAGGCCCAGTGGTCATAATCCTGCTGGTGGCCTCTGATATAGATCATTCCATTGATAGAGCTTGAACCTCCCAATGTTTTACCGCGAGGCCAATACCGGGAATTTCCTCCCGCACTTTCCTGCGCAACGGTTTGATAGGCCCAGTCTCTTTCGGTATTCCATATGGCAGGCCAGCCTGACTGGTCCTGAACTTCAGAAACCTGATCATCCGGTCCTGCTTCCAACAGGAGTACATTTATATTTTCATTTTCACTTAATCTATTGGCTACTACAGCTCCTGCCGAACCGGATCCGACAACTATAAAATCGTATTTCATGAGTTTTAATTTGATTTGTTACTTTTTGATACTGATTACTTTAGGAACCGTTACCGCTTTTAAGCCTTCGATTCCGAATTCTACGCCATAACCGGATTTTTTTGCACCCCCAAATGGAACAAAAGGGTTAATAGCACCGTGCTGATTGATCCACACCGTTCCTGCTTCCAGTTGAGCAGCCACTTTCTGTGCCTGGTCAAGATCATCGCTCCATACTGAGGCCCCCAATCCATTTTCCGAATCATTAGCTTTACTGATCGCTTCTTCTAGCGTTTTGTATTTAATAATTGGCAGAACCGGCCCGAATTGCTCTTCATCTACGATTCTATCACCATTATCAACATTTCCAACAAGGGTTACCGGAATGAAATACCCCTCCAGATCCGGCTTCTGTCCCTTAAATAGGAAATCTGCCCCTATGTTTTCGGAATCAAGGATAAGATCATGGATTTTATCGTACTGCATTTTATTCTGTATAGGCCCCAAAACAGAAGTTTCCTCTGCTCCGTTCCCCATTGGAATATGAGAAGAATATTCCGCCAGTGCATTCACGACTTTTTCATAGTCATCTTGATGTACATAGAGTCTTTTCAGGCAGGCACAAGTCTGGCCCATATTTAGAAAGGCACCCCAGAAAAGATTTTCTATATGCTTTGCCACATCAAGTCCCGGTACAATAATTCCTGCATCATTCCCGCCGCACTCCAGTGTTAAGCGTGCCATATTTTTAGCAGAAGCTTCAATTACTTTTTTCCCTGTGGCAATAGAGCCTGTAAACATTATTTTTCCGATTTCCGGATGTGAGGTAAGGTAACCTCCCACTTCACCTCTGCCGGTAACGACCTGTAATAAATCTTCCGGAAGTACAGTATTGATCACTCTGATCATTTCCAGACTGCAGAACGTTGTATATTCTGAGGGTTTTATAATCACGGCATTCCCCATTCTCAGAGACGGAATGATCTGCCAGATCGCAATCATCAAGGGCCAGTTCCATGGAGCAATGGCTGCTACAACGCCAATTGGGTTTCTGTATAGAATGTCTTTTCTGGTTTCGTCTTCAAAAACAATTTCTTCCGGTAAATCCAGAGAGGCCGGAACCTGCGTCCAGCCTACACAAGCCTGCATTTCAAAATTGGCTCCCGGACCGCTGAGAGGTTTCCCCTGTTCTCGTGTGATCCATTCTGCAAGATGTTTTGAATTGTTTTGTAAGGCTTCCGCCACTTTCAGTAAGATTTCCTTTCTTTCCTCATCTGGCCTTGCTGACCATAGCTTTTGGGCTTTTTTTGCTTTTCCGATTTTGGCTTCTATCTCTTCCACGGAAGTATTGGCAACTTCACCAATAACCTCTAAAGTAGAGGGGTTTAAGGATAAAAAAGCAGTATCTACGGTATTGGCTTTTTCTATGAATGATGTATTTTCCATTGTTCTAAATAATTTTGTATTTTACATACCCCGAAAATGACGAAAACATGATATAAATCATTTGCTTATTCTCTATATTTTTTAACCTAAACTCTATGCTATAATGGAAAAGATCGAAGAAAGAACTGTTTTCAGTATTCCTTTCGGAGAATTGAATGTATTCGAAACGAACGTAGTATGCCATGATTTCCCTTTCTTTTTTGAAAAACCTGTGATCACTCTTATGCTGAGTGGTAATAAGATTATTCGAAGTGAGGAAGAAACTTTTGAGTTTAATGAGAGAAGTGTGTTTATTCCGCCCTGCAATAAAGAGCTGAGCATAGACATCCATCCTGTTTTCCGGGAGCCTACGAAGTGTCTGGTATTGGATATAGAGCAGGAGTATATTGACAGTGTTTTTTCTGAAGTTATTGAGAGCTGGCATCCTGACTGGGACAGAACAGGAATTATGATGAAAGAGAATGCAGTGAAAAAATTTGTAAGTTCGGATGAGTCTTTATGGAGAAGCCTTACGAATCTTTATAACAGAAGAATAGACGAAAGTATCTCCAGAACATCAGATTTTCTTTTAAGCTTAAGCCTTAAAGAACTGATCTATGAACTGATGAAGACCAATGCCAAACATATTCTGCTGCAAACTGATAAAGCTGAAAATATGCAAAACGGACTTCAGGAGGTGGTTCATTACATCAAACAGAACTACAAAGAACCTATTACGATAAAAAAGCTGGCCGGGGTTGCAGGAATGAGCGAAGCGAATCTGTTTAAAAAGTTTAAACATTCTTACAACTGTACTCCTGTAGAATATATTATTCAATTAAGAATAGAACATGCTAAGCAGTTATTGATCAGTAACCCGGAAATTGGGATTAAAAATATATGTTTCGAATCCGGATTTAATACGCTGGAATATTTTTACAGAAAATTCACTCAGATCACCGGAAAATCTCCGAAAAAATTCAAAATAAATTAAATCTGTAAAAGAAGCCTTCATGATGAACATCAAAAAAGTTTTCACGATTGTAAGCTTTCTGGTATGCTGCCTTTTTCAGGCACAAACCCTTCATTTGTATGGAGGCGCTGATCAGAATCAATATTTGGGATGTTTAAATTGTGATACTTTTGATAAAAACTCAGTCTGGAACAAGTATAGTGATTATGGGAATGCATTCAGTTCAAAATCGATCTGGAATTCTTATGGAAATTATGGAAGCTCTTACAGCACTTATTCGCCATGGAGCAGCTATGCGTCCTACCCTCCCGCTATTGTTGATCAGGATGGCAACTTCTATGGATATCTTACTCTAAATACCTATAAATCTGAAAGGTCAGAACTGGAACTGGCTATCATTTTATGTAAATACCATGAAGATATCAAAACAGATATTGACAGATGGTATGATAAATTGTTCCGGTAAATTGAATCTATTTCAACTTTTTTAATAATTGGCTAAGCACAAGTACGCAAATTATATCCTAAAAAGGAACTCTAAGATCAAGGTAAGTCTTCACTAAAACCTGAATGCCATACGCTCAATCCGGAGAAAGCAATTATTAAAAGACATAAAAATCACTCTAACTGAGGGATTAAAATTTATTTCTTATTTGGAACGCATTCACATGAATAATCATGTAGATCTTGCATATCATCACAAGCACCTACTGACAAACATTCGAAATAGTTATTGTATTATCTATGATCTGAGAGAAAACATAGGAATACATTAATCAAAAGAATTGTAAAGAGCCTTTTCTGAAATTCTAAAGCTGGACACACAGGCATCGCAAATTCATTATCCTATGTGGTTGAGAAAATGGGATAACTATACCTGTAAAATAAATTTCATCAGTTTTAATGCTTTGTTTTTTTATTAATTTACCGACACAATAGCATCTAAATGAATAGATTAAAATAAATTAATATAGTTGAAAAAACGCTGTATTATCCATTGATTACATTGTTTGTTAAGTCACTTCAAAAAGATTTAATACTCTATTCAAAAATAAATATCCATCTTTGCAGCCTTAAAATCAAAAACGCTAGTTTATTTCATGAGCATTACTTTCAAAAAGCGACTATTCATAGCGCTTGTATTACCAACGGCAGCCTTATATTACGGGCAGAGTACGAAGGATTCATTAGAAAAGTCTAAATCCATTGATGAGGTGATGTTAGTGGGAAGAAACCTTTCCCAGACCGCCAAAGAAAGAAAAACCCCTGTTGCAGTTTCCAACATTAAGGCAGCTGAAATTCAGGAGAAATTGGGAAATAGAGAGTTCCCAGAAATTATGAAGTCTACTCCATCCGTGTACGTTACCAAAGTAGGTGGCGGATTTGGAGACAGCAGAATTAACATGAGAGGTTTTGATGGCGCCAATATTGCGGTGATCATCAACGGACAGCCTGTTAACGATATGCAGGGAGGTACTGTATATTGGTCTAACTGGACCGGGTTAGCAGATATTGCGAGCTCTATTCAGATTCAAAGAGGTTTGGGAGCCTCTAAATTTGTAGTTCCGTCTGTAGGGGGAACCATCAATATTGTAACCAAAGCTACCGATTCTGAGCAAAAAGCAATGATAAAAGGAGAAGTGGGCAACGACAATTACTCCAGACTATCAGCAATGTATTCTTCAGGGTTAAAAAACAAATGGGGAACAACGGTATTACTATCCCGCTGGCAGGGTGACGGTTATATTAACGGAACCAAAGGAGAAGGATATTCATGGTTTTTCTCTACAGGATTTAAGCCGAATGAGAAGCATGCATTCAATTTGATTGCAACCGGAGCACCACAGGTACACGATACAAGAAGATCTTCTGCAACCGGAGCTAATGTAGCCACTTTACGCCAGCTTGACAGCTACGGAAGAAGATACAATCCACAAACAGGAATGCTGAATGGTTCTGAATTCAATTTAGCCCCCAACTTCTATCATAAGCCTATTGCCTCATTGAACTGGGACTGGAATATTAATGATAATCTGAAACTATCCACAGTTGTTTATGGCTCATGGGGACGTGGCGGCGGTGGTACGGGACTTAATGGTTCCATTAAAAATGCCAGCGGACAAACCATGAACTTCATGAATTATGGTGCGGGTGGAGACGGAACTATCAACTGGGATATGATCTACCGTTATAACAGAGGAGGTATGGTAACAGATTATAACGGAAATACTTTCCAGAAATCAACCTTTACTGCTCCTGCAGGTTCTCCTGGTGACTACAACGGACAATATGTAGCTACTCTGAACGGTACCAATGGTATCGTGAGAAAACAAAGCATCAATTCTCATGACTGGTATGGAGTAATTGCAGATCTTAATTACAAAAAAAATAACTGGACCTTTAACGGAGGTATTGACCTTAAAACATACAAAGGAGCTCTTTATGACATCGTTACTGATATGCTGGGCTCAGATGCATTATTTGTACCTAATACGGTAAATGCTCCAAAGGGTTATTATATAGACCGTACCGTAAAACCGGAACCTCTCACGAAGCTCAATAATGCACAGAAAGTATCAATCTATAATGAAGGTTTAGTAAAATGGGCCGGTATCTATGGAATGGTTGAATATAGCTCTGAAAAATTAAGTGCATCCGTTCAGGGATCAGTTTCCGAGCAATATTACAAGAGAAGAGACTATATGCTGTATACTCCTGGAAACCAGGAAACCAAATGGTATCATAAAACAGGTTATATTGTAAAGGGTGGTGCCAATTATAATATAGACGAGCATCATAATGTATTTTTCAATACTGGTGTTATTTCAAGACAGCCGTTATTCAATGCGTTATTTCCATCTAACCAAAACATCTACAATGATGCAAAGAATGAGAGAATCTTCTCTCTGGAGCTGGGATATGGTTTCAAATCGCGTTATCTGGATATTAATGTCAACGCCTACAGGACACAATGGGATGACAGGTTTATTTCAAGAACATTCAATGCTACTCCAGCAGATATTGCCAACTTCTCCCAATTAAAACTTGGTAATGCTTATTTCTACAATGCTCTGAATGTAGGGCAGGTTCACCAGGGAATTGAGCTGGAAGCAAAAGCAAGACCTCTTACTAACCTTAGGCTTAGAGGGATGGTATCATTAGGAAACTGGAAATACAAAGGAAATGCAAATTTCAACATCATTGATATTCAGAACAATCAGGAGGTTTCCGGAGCAACGGGAATGATCAACATTAAGGATCTGAAGGTAGGAGATGCTGCACAAACAACAGCAAGCATTGGTGCTGACTACAATATTACCAAAGCTTTCAGCATTGATGCCAACTGGGAATATTATGACAAACTATATGCACAATTCAACCCGATCAACTTCCTTACTGAAGCAGCAAGAGAAAAAGGGATTGTAAGATTGCCAAGCTATCATTTATTTGATGTAGGTGCTACTTATAAATTCACGATTGACGCGAAAAAATCTTTAACATTAAGAGCTAACGTCTACAATTTATTCAATAAATATTATATTTCTGAGCTAAGTTCTAATATTTTCACCAGTGATAAGATTGCCAGTGGTCCGGATGCAGGAAGAACATACCAGGACGCAGGTAGAGTCTATCAGGGAATTGCTGATGGGAATACAGGATTTTTAGGCTTTGGAAGAACCTGGTCTATTGCAGCCACGTTGAGATTCTGATAGAATCCATATAAGTACTGAAACAATCAAACCCGCCTTTCATGGCGGGTTTTCTTATGTTGATCTAATGTATCAACTCATATTTTATATGTACAATGTTTAAAACTTCAATATCTTAGGCATTTAAAAACTCTTCTGTATCAATGATTAGCTGTGATGGACAAATGAATTTAGATATGACAATCTCTTCCTTATTTAGCAGATTTTAGAGTCAAAACATTACGAAAGCAGTACCTGAAAATCATCAGTTAATGACAATACTCCTTCTGTTATGCTTTCCGAATGGGTGCTGAATCCTTTCAGTTTTGAAGTTTTTCCTTTTAAAACCAAATCTAAAAGCTGTTTATCAGACAGTTTTTTACCGAAAATATCAAAAGTGATTTTAAAGCCACAGTTTTTAAAATCGGAACAGCCCACAGCGGTTTTACCTTTGATCAGGTTATGCTCTTTGCATTTCGGACATTTTGTTTCTTCCCAGGACTGAAGTTCTTTTTTCTGTGCGGGTTCTCTTTTTTTCTTTTCCTTCACCACTTCTTTTTCTTCTTCCTGAAGGGTGATCACTTTTCCTTTCCCATACACTACTTTATCAGTAAGCTCTGTCACCATTTGGATCAGCTCCTCTTTAAAAAGATTGGCTTCATACTCTCCTTTTTCAATTCTGCGAAGTTTAGATTCCCATTCTCCTGTAAGTTCCGGGCTCTTTAAAAGCTCATCTTCAATAGTATCAATAAGCTGGATTCCTGTTTGGGTAGCGATCAGGTTTTTCCTTTTCTTTTCGATGTATTTTCTTTTGAAAAGGGTCTCAATAATGTTGGCACGGGTAGATGGTCTTCCGATACCGTTATTCTTCAACATTTCACGCAGTTCTTCGTCTTCTACCTGTTTTCCGGCTGTTTCCATTGCTCTCAGCAAGGTTGCTTCCGTATAAGGTTTTGGCGGGGTGGTCTTTCCCTGATGGATCATGGGATCGTGAGGCCCTGTTTCTCCTACAATAAATTCAGGAATAGTCTGCTCTTCTTCCTTTTCTTTTTCTTTATCTGTAGATTCTTCTTTAGGCTCTTTTGCGTAAACGGCTCTCCATCCCGGTTCCAGAATCTGTCTTCCACTGGTTTTGAAAGGAATGGTTCCTACTTTCCCTTCCACCAAAGTATTTGAAATTTTACATTCCGGGTAGAAAACAGCAATAAAGCGTTTGGCAATAAGATCATAGATCAGCTTTTCTTCCCTGCTCAGGTTTTGAGACGGTGGAATTTCGGTAGGAATAATTGCATGGTGATCGGTTACTTTTGCATCATCAAAAACAGCCTTTGATTTAGGAATCGGTGCTTCCAGCAATGGTGCAATCAAATCCTGATAGGGATACATCTTCTGAAGAATCCCTCCTATTTTCGGATATAAACTTTCCGATAGATAGGTAGTATCAACACGTGGATAGGTTACGTGTTTCTTTTCGTAAAGACTCTGTATATAATTCAGCGTATTTTCAGCTGAATACCCATATTTTTTGTTGGCTTCTACCTGAAGTCCGGTAAGATCAAAAAGTCTTGGATTTTTCTCTTTTCCTTCTTTAATTTCAAAAGAAACAATTTCAAAAGGATTTACTTTAAGGTATTCCAGTCCTTTTTCGGCACGGTCAAGGGTTTTTAAACGGTCAATCGCTGCGTTGAAAATAACGTCACGGTATTTCGTTTTCAGTTCCCAATATTCTTCTGTGTTAAAAGCATCAATTTCTTTCTGACGCTGAACCAGCATGGCTAATGTCGGCGTCTGAACTCTTCCAATGGAAAGAACAGCTTTATTACCACCAAATTTTTTAGTAAAAAGTCTTGTGGCATTTATTCCCAATAACCAGTCTCCTATAGCTCTGGCATTTCCGGCCAGATAAAGATTTTTATAATCTTCCGCGGGTTTTAAACTGGCAAAACCTTCTTTGATTGCTTCTTCCGTCAAAGAGGAAATCCACAAACGCTGAATAGGCTTGTTGCATTTTGCCTTCTGCAGTACCCAACGCTGGATCAATTCTCCCTCCTGCCCGGCATCCCCGCAGTTAATGACCTCATCACATTCTTCGACTAATCTTTCAATCACTTTAAACTGATTTTCAACGCCTTTATTCGGGATCAGCTTTATACCGAAGCTGCTTGGAATAATAGGCAGCAGAAATAAATTCCAGGATTTGTACTGAGGTCCGTAGTCGTGAGGTTCTTTCAGGGTACAAAGGTGTCCGAACGTCCATGTCACGCAATAGCCGTTCCCTTCCATATAGCCCTGTTTAGGCGTGGTAGCGCCCAATACTTTGGCGATATCTCTGGCAACACTGGGTTTCTCGGCAATACATAATTTCATGAACTCGGGTTTATTGTAGGGCTGCAAAAATCGGGATTTTTTTTGACTTTAACTAATTTAGTTGGGAGTTGATCTTTGATAAGTTATACACACGAATATCACAAACCTGCCAGTAATATTAATAATTATGAGCTGACAAACATTACTTTTTCTGCACCGTTTATTATATTCAGATCCAGCCTTTCAATAAGAAAGTTAACATCCTCAGCAAACTTCTCCTTCAGATAACCCTCTTCAATATCATGTCCATACGCTATCTTTTTATAGAAATCAGGTTGGTTTTTCAATGCATTCTTCAATTCTACCAGATTAGATTTTAAAACCTCCAGATCAATATATTCTTCATAAAAAGTCCAGAAATCCAATATCTTCAGGTCAATATGTAAGACTCTTTCTATTTGATACAATAATCTGTCATCATCTTCCGGACTCTCATCGGCCATAACCAGATTTAAACCGTCTCTTCCGTCAAAATGGTATTGATCTCTCAAGTCCAGATATTGCCACAAAGGCTCCTCTTTATCAAATACAAAACTTATTTCGAGTCCCAATCCCATATCTTTTTCTTAAAAAGTAAATATAACAAAAAGCCCCCTTAAAAAAAGAGGGCTCCATCAACAATAGTAACGAAACTAAGTTCATTATTTCTTTTTCACTTCTGCAATGGCTTCTGAGATCCCACCGCCTGCGGTTTCAAAGAAGGCAGGGCCGGACAGCAGATATACTTTTTCTATTTTTTTGGTGGTGGATAATTGATGTTCTTTCAGATAGTTTTCAGAACGGTTGGCATGGACAATTCCTCTTACTACATTTCCGGCTATCAAGGCAGTTGGAGAGTCTATTCCGGCATCTTTAAGATCGCTGGCAAAAGCAAAATTGGCAACCCCTAATCTCATTGCTTCACGGGCTGCCACCTCTCCTACGGAAGTCATCAGATCAGGAGTGAATTTGTTCCGGTCACCAAGCCCGATGAGCAATAATTTCTTTGCAGACATTGATCCTGCGGGAGGCGTTATTAAAATCGTTTCCAAAGAATGTCCCTGAAACTGTCCTGATTTTCTGATATTGGTCAGTTCACCTTTTAAAGCTTCGTCCAGGTGTACCAAACCATTTAAACTGGCTGGTAAAGCCGGAGCATTGAAGATGTCACCTTCCGTATATTCAAAAACACAGGCTACCTGAAGATCAGTATTGGCTGAAGAAGGACCTTGTACCCAACCTATGATGGAGATTCCGTCTACCGAGCCCCAGTTTTTGGAAGTTCCTATGGCAGCGGTCTTTGGAGGAGCTGTAGTGGTTGTCTGTGCAAAATTTAAAGCAGAGAATACTAAAGCTGCAATTACTAGTGATTGGCTTAGAATAGTTTTCATATTTTTTTGTTGCTGGTTATTTTGTTGCCGACAGAAAGTTCTTTTTTTGATCTTTATTTTATAAAGTCATTGGAACTTCCATGATCAGGATCTCTGTATCTTCCTGCAGTATTTTAATATTCAGGTCTTTGATATCCCAGACTCCGAACCCGTCTCTTTCTTCAACTTTCTGACCTTCAATTTCTGCGCTTCCCTTAATGATAAAGAAATAGGCCCCGTTTCCTTTTTTCTTAATTTCATAAACCGTTTCTGTATCTTTATCAAAAGTCCCCAGATGAAACCATGCATCCTGATGAATCCATACCCCTTCATCATCCGCGTTGGGAGATAGGATTTGCTGAAACCGGTTATGGCTTTTTGTCTTGTTTAGAGTGATCTGGTCGTATCTTGGAGTTACATTTCTTTTATTCGGGTATACCCAGATTTGCAGGAATTTTACGGACTGATCACTGTTTCTGTTGAACTCACTGTGCATAATTCCCGTTCCCGCGCTCATCACCTGTATATCTCCACTTTTGATAATGGCTGTATTGCCCATGCTGTCTTTGTGTTCAAGATCGCCCTCCAATGGAATACTAATAATCTCCATATTATCATGAGGATGGGTACCGAAACCTCTTCCCCCTTCTACTTTGTCATCATTAAGCACTCTCAGAACTCCGAAGTGCATTCTTTCAGGATTATGATAATTGGCAAAACTGAATGTGTGCTGGCTTAATAACCATCCGTGATCCGCTTTTCCTCTTGAATCGGCTTTATGGATAACAGAATTTTCTTTGATTTTTGATTCCGTATTGGGAAGATGATTGTAGCCGATAGGTTCTAATGGTTCAATCTCGTCGATCTCATTTTCCATGTTTTTTGCAAGAGAAGCAGATGCTACAAACATTCCTGTTCCCAATAGTCCTTTTTTTATAAAATCCTTTCTGTCCATATCAAGTAGTTATTTGTTCGTTTTTGATATGACAAATTTAGATAAATGAAAAGGGCTGCACATTTAACTAGTTTAATAAATCACCTTAATAAAAAAATATTTTCCTTTATTGTCTAAACCAGTTCCATTGCTTTAGCCAGCCTGTAAGCTTCAATGGAGTTCTTTACCTGCAGCTTCTGAAGAATATTCTGCCGGTGTCTGTTGACGGTGTTTAAGCTGATATCAAGTGATTCTGCGATTTCTTTACTCATTTTACCATGAGCGATCAGCAAAAGCACCTCCTTTTCCCTTGCCGACAGTACATCGGTATATTTAAATTCATTGTAATACAGCGTAGCACCATTCATGGAATTCACAATCACCCCATTTTCGTGAAGCAGGGCATTCACATTGTTTCCGGATATATTATAAATACAAAGCCCCAGCCTCACCTTATCTTCTTCTACAGCATAAAACATACGGTGCAAAACCGTCAGATATTCTCCTGAATGACTGCGCATTCTAAGATTAACAGCCATATAATAATCTGTCCACTCAGCCATTGGAACCTCTTTCAAAAAATGGAAAAAATAATGTTCCAGAACCAGCTTTTTTCTGACATCTTCAGGATGTACTTTACTGAGTATTTCATCTTCCCAAATAGAAGATATTTCTATTTCTTCCCCACAACGGTCATCCCCGATCAGCGAACTCATACCGCCATAGTGAATGGTGCTTCTTCTGGTTTTAAGGTCTGTCAGCACACAGATGGCATTTTCAATTTCGGAATACATTTTTGCAACGGACCGGTACTTTAACCATATTCCGGAGGTATCCTTGTTTTCAAAAGACTGGTCTAATAATGCTTTGTCAAGTTTAGCTTTAATATTCATCGTATGGTTATTTCTAACTATTGAATTCTTTTTTTGGGGAAATTACCTTTGTAAATATAGATTTTTTAATGATCATTCTATGAAACAGGGGATCAGTTTCACTCAATAACCTCCTGTTTTATACTAAGCTTATATTATACTTTTTTTAATGAAAAAATTATTACTAGCAGCATCACTGTCTTTCATGACAGGATTCCTGCACAATGTCAGAGCGCAGCGTTTAGAAAAGATGAATTGGTTCAATGAGCCTGAAAAATGGGAAATAAAGGATAATTCATTATCCATGTTTGTTACTCCGCAAAGTGACTATTGGCGTATTTCACATTATGGATTTACGGTGGATGATGCTCCGTTTTATTATTCAACCTATGGTGGTGAATTTGAAGTCAAAGTAAAAATTACAGGTGATTATAAAGTCCGTTTTGACCAGATGGGACTGATGCTTCGTACGGACCCTCAGAATTACATTAAATTTGGAATTGAATATGTAGATGGAAAATATAATTTAAGTACCGTAGTTACCCATACCACAAGTGACTGGAGTGTCATAGAACTGAAAGAGAAACCACAGGCCGTCTGGATCAAAGCGGTCAGACGCCTGGATGCCGTTGAGATCTTCTATTCCTTCGACGACAAAAATTATATCATGATGAGAAATGCTCATCTTCAGGACAACACTCCTGTTATGGTCGGTTTAATGGCTGCCTGTCCGGATGGGAATGGTTTTAATGCAAAATTCGAACATTTTCAGGTAAAGCACCTTCCTGATCAGAGAAGACTGGAGTGGCTCAACAAAAACAAATAATATCAATCATATGAAATTTGATACATAATCCTCTAAAATCAGCTAAAGTAAACTCAGCCTTTATCCTATAAAACCTTGTGGTTGTGGAAAAGGATAAACAGGTAAAGGTTGATTAAGGATTTTTGGATTGATGATTAAATTATTTCATTCCTGTAGGTACTTCTTTTATTAAAAAGTTGTACCTATTTCTCTTTTGAAGCAAGACGCTTTCTGATGGTACTCACAAACTCCTTTGAAACACCAAGATAGGAAGCAATATAATATTGGGCCACTCTTTGCGGAATGGAAGGATAGACCTTGATAAATTCAAGATACCGGTCTGAAGCAGTTTTTGAAATGGTATTCACCAGGCGGCTTTGAAGTGTTGTCAGGTTTCTCTGTACCAGCATTCTGAACACTCTTTCAAATTTCGGAACTTCACTTAACAGTTTTTCTTTCGTTGTTGGGTTCAGTATATAGATTTCCGAATCTTCAAGCGTTTCAATATACACTTTAGAAGGTTTCTGATCCTGAAAAGAAGCGATATCACTGATCCACCAGTCTTCAATGGCAAATAATAAGGTCACTTCAGAACCGCTGTCATCCAGACAATACATTCTCACACACCCTTTATGAATATATCCTTCAAACTGGCAGATCTCCCCTTCTTTCAATAAAACAGTCTTTTTAGGAAACGACTGGCAGGTCAGTAAGTCTGTAAATATTTTTTCTTCTTCCTCTGTAATGGTGATGAATCTTGTAATGTTTCTGGTGATATTTTCAAACATGAATCAAAGTTTATCCCTGCAAATTAGGAAAAAGACTGTAAACTTCATTCTTTAAAAGACCGCTTCCTCCGCCATAATGATCAATTACCTTTACGTCCTTATCCAAATTCTCACAGAATACTTTAATATCTTTTTCAAATTCGTCCTCCAGACCTGAACTTAAAAGAACAATATCTACTTTATTTTCTTTTATATATTCATAACAGAAGTGTTCATCGCTTTGGATTTCAGCTGCCCAGCCTTCGTTGTTTTCAATAATTCTTTTTAAGACCGCCAGAATCTCCTGATTCTTTCCGATTACTAAAAATGGAGTGTTTTCATTGTAATTGTTTTAATAGTTGAAAATTAAAAATTGAAAGTGGGCAATGAATCATTTGCACGTAAAATTAATCATTTCCAGGTATGCATTTTCAATTTCTCACTTTCAATTTTCAACTCCTAAAGATGTTTATTTCCCGTTATCTTCAATTCATTCAGGTCCAGCTGTGATTCTGCTTTTCTGATTTCAGCATCGCTGAACAGTTTTTCACGTTTCATTTTAAAAAGCTCTTTTCTCTGATGCTCAAAAATATCAAGCATGATCTTGTGGTATTCTTTCATATCATGCTGTCTGTTGCTGCACATTTCAATGGAACTTAAATGATTTTGATGGAGTGTGATATCATTTTCCAATGCTATTTTAAGATTTTCAACCAGACTGTTGCTCTCTATTGAACTTTCATATTCCTTATTAAGCCTGTTCACAGCAAGTTGGTCAAGTCTCATCTGAATTCCTGCCTGCTGCTCGTGGGAAGGAAGAATAGAATCAATCTCTCCGATTTTGGTTAATTTAATAATCAGCGGAAGCGTCAGTCCCTGAAAAACCAATGTCACAAAAATAACAATGAAGGTAATAAAAATAATAAGATTTCTCATCGGAAACTGAGCCTGGTTATTCATCATCACCGGAATAGAAAGTGCCGTAGCCAGAGAAACAACTCCTCTCATTCCTGCCCAGCCTATTATTAAAGGATTTTTCCATCCCGGGCTCGGATCCTGACGGGCTTTTTTGCTCAGCCATCTAGGAATATGAGCAACCGGATAAATCCATAAAAGGCGTACCACAATGACGATGAGACTTATCATTAAGCCATATTGTATTTCATCCATTAAGGAAGTTTCTCCTAAACCGTCGATAATGTCCGGAAGTTCAAGGCCAATTAAAACAAAAACCAATGCGTTCATTACAAAGATCAGGGTATTCCATACGCCTGTCATATTGATCCTTGTTGTTCCAGTTTTAAACATCTCATGGGCCCTGAAAGACATAAACAAACCTCCGCTCACCACAGCCATCACCCCTGAAAAATGAAAATGTTCAGCAGAAAGGAACAAAATGTAAGGAGTCATTACCGTAAGAGCGGCATCAATGGCCGGTGTCGTAGGCAAAAACCTGTGAATGGCATAGAAAATATGGGCACCCACTATTCCTACTACTATTCCCATCCCTGCCACAAGAAAGAACTGACCTGTTGCTTCATGCATGGAAAAAACACCTGTCATTACAGCAGCCAGTGCAAATCTGAAGACGATCAGTGAAGAGGCGTCATTGATCAGGCTTTCACCTTCCAATATGGCGATGGTTCGTTTGGGAACTTTTAATCCTTTTAAGACCGTTGTTGCAGCCACCGCATCAGGCGGAGAAACAATTCCCCCCAATAAAAACCCTAACGCCAAAGTAAAACCGGGAATCAGCATCCGGGAAGTAAAAGCCACCACCAAAGAAGTCAGGAATACCAATCCAAAAGCCAGCAGGCTGATGGGACGTTTCCACTTCCAGAAATCATTCCATGAGGTATACCAGGCCGCTTCATATAAAAGCGGGGGCAAAAAGATTAAAAATATAATCTCCGGATCCAGTTTTAAAACCGGAACACCCGGAATCATGCTGATACCCAGTCCCGCAAGGACCAGAAAAATAGGATACGCAATTTTGATGCGCTGTGCCAGCATAACCAGAAGCATAACGATTAATAGGAGTCCCAGAATTAAAAGTAGTTGTTCGTGCATTTTTTTAAGCTAAAAATTGAGAGTTGAAAGTTGAAATGATGAGGTTGTGTCTTTGTAGAAGCTGAAGAAGGATAAAGAGGGGTAAAAAGAAGAAAAGAAAAATTGGCAATTCTTAATTCTCCATTTTTCATTATCCATTCTCTCCAACCCTCCTACCCGCATCTTCTTTATAATTCCTCCTTCATCCAAACATCATTATATTCCTCCGGGTGTCTTTTGAACTGAGCATGGACGTAAGGGCATAAAGGGACAATTTTCAGATCGTTTTCCCTTGCATAGGACACCAGTCTTTCTAATAAAATTTTGGCAAAACCTTTTCCTTCGTATTCCTGATTAACCTCAGTATGGTATACTGTCAGCTTCTGCCCGATCACTGAAATATCCATTTTTCCTGCTTTATGGTTGTCTGAAAAAAGTTGAATTTCTCCTCTTCTTCCTTCTAAAACGATTTCTGTTCTTTCCATTTTTTTGTTTTTAATTATTGATTCAAAATTAGTATTCTTTATAGTTCTGTCCGATGACCTATGATAAGTTCGGTAGCAGTCCTTTTTTACTGCATTTATATCTTTAATTTTAATGCTAAATTACAGCTCAGGGAAATGGTGTCCATTTAACTGGTTTAGTAAATACTTTTTCATTTAAAACCACCTACTGCTTTATATAATTCTTAAAAAAAACATCTTATTTTATCTTTTTTATAACGCTGTATTTTAATAAAATTTGGTTTTTAAAATATTTAAAATAGCTTCACCTAATTAAGAGAGCATTAAAAACAAACACCAAAACACTACAAATCAAACCATTAATCCATTAACAATAATTTAATATTCAAAAAGTCTACTTTTTTAGTGGACTAATAAAAATTATATTATATATTTGCAAACGTATTCAGGAAATAAAACAAAATGAAGGCAGAATTCAAGAATAATTCAATAAAGAAACATACCATCAAAACAATGATGATGGTTACCTGTATGCCTATACATCAAGAATACTGTGGTTGACCTTACTTTTATATGACATATTTTTTAAAGGCCCTACCACGATGTAGGGCCTTTTTTATTGAAAAACAAACAACATTAAAAAAATAAAAATGAGCAATTCTAAAAACAAATGGTTGATTCCATTGGCGTTTACAAATATCTATGTGATATGGGGAATTACGTTTTTAGCTATTTCATTTGGCTTAAAAGGTTTCCCCCCCTTCATCCTTTCAGGATTGAGATTTCTGGTTGCCGGAATTCTGATGATAGGATATCTTCTTTCAAGAGGAGAAAAAGCAAATTCACTGATCAACTGGAAAAAAAATGCAGTCACAGGAATTCTTATCCTTGCCGGGGGAACCGGACTTGTAGCCTGGGGCGAACAATATGTAACTGCTTCTGAAGCTGCAATTTCAATAGCAACCGGTCCTTTCTGGTTCATCGCTATTGACAAAAAAAACTGGAAATATTATTTTACAGATAAGTTTATTCCAATCGGTTTGGCAATTGGTTTTGCAGGATTAATATTATTCTTAAAAGGAAGTGTCCATTCAAGTGCAGCTCATGCGGTGGGCAACGGCCATCTGCGTATTACGGCATTTATCGTATTGGGATTAAGTTCCGTAGCATGGGTGCTGGGTTCATTATATTCTAAGAAAAATCCGGCTTCACAATCCACTTTTATGAATATTGCACAACAGCTTATAGTAGCGGGATTAGTATGTTTTTTTATTGCTTTTATAAGAAAAGAATGGACTGGTTTTTCTATTTCAGCTGTTCCTTTATCAGCATGGTTCGGGGTTCTGTTTTTGATTTTCTTTGGATCGATAATCGCTTATTTGTCGTACATTTGGCTATTGTCCGTAAAACCCGCCGCTTTAGTAAGCACCCATACCTACATTAACCCTATTGTAACGGTTATTGCAGGCTGGATTGTTGCCCATCAAAGCATTAATGGAGGCCAGCTATATGGTTTATCTATCATATTACTGGGAGTACTTCTGACGAATGTCACCAAGTACTTCAGGCTTTCAAAACGGTCGAAGGTTAAAATCAGAAGACTAAGAAGATTTTTTAACAGAGCAGGCAGACGATATCAGCCAATTTAAAAAGTATACAATATCAGAATGATAGAAATTAAAAATATATCAAAAACATTTTATCAGAAAAAGCAGTCCTTCAAGGCACTGGATAAGGTGAGCCTCAATATCGAAAAAGGTGATATCGTAGGGATTATCGGATTTTCAGGAGCGGGTAAAAGTACACTGATCCGTACGGTAAATCTATTGGAAAGACCAGATGAAGGGCAGATCATTATTAATGGAAAGGATTTCACTAAGCTAAGTTCTAAGCAACTGGCTGAAGAGCGTAAAAAAATAGGAATGATTTTCCAGCATTTCAATCTTCTTTCTTCAAGAACTGTTTTTGATAATGTAGCTCTGCCTCTGGAGCTGGATAATAAAGGTAAAGATCAAATCAATAAAAAAGTCAATGAACTCTTAAAAATTGTTGGACTGGAAGATAAAGCCAACGATTATCCTAAAAGTCTTTCCGGAGGACAAAAGCAAAGGGTAGCTATTGCAAGAGCATTGGCTAATGATCCCCATCTGCTGCTTTCTGACGAAGCCACCAGTGCACTAGATCCTGCTACAACACAGTCTATCTTACAGCTTTTAAGGGATATTAATAAGAGACTGGGAATTACGATTCTTTTAATTACCCACGAAATGGAGGTCATCAAAGCAGTCTGCAATCATGTAGCAGTGATAGACCAAGGAAAATTAGTAACAAAAGGAACTTTAAGCGAGATTATTTCGGATAAGGAACATCCGGTAATCCGTCAATTTATAAATTCAGACATCATGACCCTGCCACAGGAACTCAATAACCGACTGCAGAAAGAGCCAAAGGATGGTTTATTTCCGCTGGTCGAAATAGAACTTAATGAAAACATCAGTGTTGAAGAGCTTCTTTCAACGCTGTACAACCAATATAAAATCCCTTATAAACTTTTAAAAGCAGACGTGGAATATCTGGGAGATTCCAATTTTGGAAAACTGCTGCTGCAACTTCAGGGAGCTGCGGAAGAAAATCAGCAGGCTATCTACTATTTTAATCAGAATAAAATTCAAAATACAGTAAAAGGATATGCTTAGTGATGCGGTAATTGCCCTTTTGGCAAAAGGAACCTGGGAAACAGTGTATATGACGTTTATGTCCGGATTTTTCGGATTTGTACTGGGACTTCCGGTTGGGATTATGTTGTTTTTAACAAGAAAAGGACAGCTGATGGAAAACACTTTTTACCACAGAATTTTATCTATTCTGGTTAATATTTTCCGGGCTATTCCTTTTATCATTCTAATTGTATGGATGATTCCTTTTACAAGAATTTTAGCGGGAACTTCTATTGGAGTGAATGCAGCGTTGGTTCCTTTAAGTGTAGGAGCAGCTCCGTTCATTGCACGACTTGTTGAGAACAGCCTTATTGAAGTTCCACAAGGTCTTATAGAAACAGCAAGATCCCTTGGAGCTTCTCCGTTACAGATCATCAGAAAAGTATTGCTTCCCGAAGCACTTCCTTCATTAGTCAATAATGCAACGATCACTTTGATCACTCTTGTAGGATACTCAGCGATGGGAGGTGCTGTAGGAGCCGGTGGATTAGGGCAGGTTGGCTACCAATATGGATATATCGGGTATGATATTGTCATTATGAATACCGTATTGATCTTGCTTGTACTTTTGGTTTTCATTATCCAGTTCGCAGGAGACAGGCTTTCAAAAAGTTTTGACCATAGATAGAAAATGTTTTATAGGATTGGAGAGTTGAAAATGAAAAATGGAGAATGTGGAGTGGAAAATAATATATTCCCGATTCGCTTTCTTTTCCTTAGATCTGTTTAAATAGAAAATAAAATGAAAAAAATAAAGATTTTAAGTTTTTTAACAGCCGGATTACTTCTGTTCAACGCCTGTTCAGGAAGAAAAGATGACCCCAACTTTATTCGGGTAGGGATCACCTATGGCCCGGAGCAGGAAATTGCTGAAGTCGCCAAAAAAGTTGCAAAGGAGAAATACAATCTGGAAGTAGAGCTTATTCCTTTTAATGATTATGTAGTTCCTAATGAAGCTTTGACTAATGGAGATATTGATGCCAATGCATTCCAGCATATTCCTTATTTAAGTGAACAGTCCAAGCAGAGAGGATACCACCTCGTACCGGTAGGAAATACTTTTGTATTCCCTATTGTAGCTTATTCTAAAAAAATAAAAAATATCAGCCAGCTTCAGGATGGAAGTACCGTTGTGATTCCCAATGACCCTACCAATGGCGGACGTTCTTTACTTCTGCTGCAAAAAAGCGGTCTCTTAAAATTAAAAGACGGTGTCGGGCTCCTTCCGAAAGTCACTGATATTACAGCCAATCCTAAACAGCTTAAAATCATGGAGATTGAAGGCGCACAGATTCCAAGGGTTCTGGAAGACAGAGATGTTGTAGTAGGAATTATCAATAACAATTTTGCAGCTCAGGCCGGATTAAATCAGGAAAAGGAAGGAATCATTGTAGAAGATAAAGACTCTCCTTACGTCAATGTAATTGTAGCAAGACCGGACAACAAAGACAGCCAAAAAGTTAAAAACTTTGTAAAAGCCTACGAATCTCCTGAAGTGGAAAAGAAAGCTAAGGAAATCTTCAAAGGAGGAGCGGTAAAAGGATGGGATTAATGAATTGGAGTGGATGACAATACGAGAGTGGATAAGGGTAAATCATTTCATTTATTTTTTTTCTTTCTCAATTTTCCCCTCTTTACTTCTTTAAATATTCCGGAAACTTCCTGATGAATTTTCAACTTTTAACTGTCAATCAATCATGTGGCAGTTTTTTATTATTCATTTTTTTATTTTCTCAATTTGAGATAATAAAAATTTTCTTTACTTTTGTTATTCTTATCAAATAGAAAGGCATTATGTTAAAGAAAACCGTCATTATAAGTTTATTCACCTTTATTTCTGTTTCTTATATGGCTCAGACCAATACTACTCTACCGGTATATCTAGATGAATCCAAACCAGTAGAACAGCGTATTCAGGATGCACTTTCCAGAATGACTCTGGAGGAGAAAGTAGCTATGCTTCATGCGCAATCTAAATTCAGTTCACCGGGTGTTCCGAGACTGGGAATTCCGGAATTCTGGACAACAGACGGCCCTCATGGAGTAAGACCTGAAGTCATGTGGGACGAGTGGGACCAGGCAGGATGGACCAACGACTCTATCATCGCTTATCCCGCCCTTACTGCTTTATCTGCAACATGGAATAAAAAAATGTCATGGAACTACGGCAAAGCTTTGGGTGAAGAAGCCCGTTACAGAAAAAAAGATATTCTTTTAGGCCCTGGAGTTAATATCTACAGAACACCCTTAAACGGAAGAAATTTTGAATATATGGGGGAAGATCCTTATCTGACCTCAAAAATGGTAGTCCCTTATATTAAAGGAGTACAGTCTAATGGTGTGGCAACTTCTGTAAAGCATTTTGCCCTGAACAATCAGGAAATGTTCCGTCACACAAGTAATGTAAATGTAGACGACAGAACCCTTTATGAAATCTACCTTCCGCCTTTCAAAGCAGCAGTAACTGAAGGGGATTCCTGGACGATCATGGGGGCCTATGATATGTACAAAGGCCAGTATGCAAGCCAGAACCAGTACCTTTTAAATGATATTTTGAAAAAAGAATGGAATTATAAAGGAGTGGTAGTTTCCGACTGGGGTGCTGTAAACAATACCGAGCAGGCTATTCACAATGGCCTTGATGTTGAATTCGGCTCATGGACCAACGGGCTTTCTGCCGGAACCAAAAATGCTTACGACAATTACTATCTTGCCAAACCTTATCTTGATCTGATTAAGGCTGGAAAAGTAGGAACAAAAGAACTTGATGACAAAGTAACCAGACTGCTTCGCCTTGCCTATAAAACCACCATGAACCGCAACAAGCCTTTTGGAAATGTTGCATCTGAAGAGCACAAAGCAATCGCAAAGGAAATTGGAGAAGAAGGAATTGTTTTACTGAAAAACCAAGGAAATATTCTTCCTATTGATATCAATAAGGCTAAAAAAATTGCTGTTATCGGTGAAAATGCCATTAAGATCATGACGGTCGGTGGTGGTTCTTCCTCATTAAAAGTAAAATATGAAGCACTCCCTTTAGACGGAATCAAATCCAGGTTTGGAAAACAGGCTGATGTGCAGTATGCCAGAGGCTATGTGGGAGATATTGGCGGAGAATATAATGGCGTAAAATCCGGACAGGATTTAAAAGATACCCGTTCAGAATCTGAACTGATCAATGAAGCTGTAGAATTGGCAAAAAAATCAGATTATGTAATTTTTGTAGGCGGATTAAATAAAGCTGATTTCCAGGATAGTGAAGGAAATGACAGAAAAAGCTACGGACTTCCTTACAATCAGGACCACGTGATCACTGCTCTTGCTAAAGCCAATAAAAACCTGGCTGTTGTTTTAGTGACCGGAAATGCTGTAGCAATGCCATGGATCAAAGAAGTTCCAACTGTAGTACAGGCATGGTACCTTGGTTCTGAAGCAGGAAACTCCATTGCAGCTATTTTAGCAGGTGATGCTAATCCTTCAGGAAAACTTCCGTTTACGTTCCCTGTAAAACTTGAAGACAACTCAGCACATCAGCTGGGAGAATATCCTGGACAGAAAGATGAGCTGGCTGCAGGAAAAGGAAAGGATCAGAAAAACCCAATCAATATTACCTATAACGAAGGTATTTTTGTAGGTTACCGCTGGCACGACACTAAAAATATAAAACCATTATTCAGCTTTGGACACGGACTGAGTTATACGACTTTCGAGTTTGGAAAAGCAAAGGCTGATCAAACTATGATTTCACAAGACGGTAAAATCACTTTTACAGTAAGTGTAAAAAATACCGGAAAAAAAGCCGGAGCGGAAGTTGCCCAGCTATACATCAGTGATTTAAAATCATCTGTTCCACGTCCTGCAAAGGAATTAAAAGGTTTTGAAAAAGTATTCTTAAATCCTGGCGAACAGAAAGAAGTAACTTTTACAATTGATAAAACCGCATTAAGTTATTTTGATGCCGGCAAACACGATTGGGTAGCTGAACCCGGAGACTTCGAAGCACAGATCGGAAATTCCTCAGATGCTATTAAAACAAAAGTGAAATTCACTCTGAAATAAGTAAAAAATTGAAAGTTGAGAGCGCAAAGCTCTTCTATTTAATAATTATTTGATAGAATGCAAACAGATTCCGATGGGAATCTGTTTTTTTATTTTTCTTACAGACACAAAAATAGCAACCCTTGACTTGAAGATACTTTGTGAATAGGTGTACACTTAAAAACCTCATCCTTTTTTATTGGGAATCAGGCAGTTTTTTTCATAGATAGAAATACTCCGTCTCTCACTTCTTCCCTCTTAAAACTTTCAGGTTCCATACAATGAAAAAGCAGATTCCATTACTGGGATCTGCTTGTATTTCTTCTGACAGATTTTGAATTATTTTCCTCCGCCGGAGTTTTTCTCTACATCGGTCTTCGTATTTTCTTTTACCTTCTGGTTTCCGAAACGCTTCACAAAAGTAAGTGAAACCCCATACCAATCCCATTTTGAATAATCCCTGAACGTTCCGTCCTGGCTGTAGGTAGTGGTATCAGAATAAGGTCTTTTAAAAATATTCATCAGCTGCATACTTAGTTCCATCTGCGTTTTAGGGAATATTTTGGTTACCGAAATATTGTGAAAAACATTGGTATTATTGGCATATGAATTTCCGTTATTCTGATTGGCAATTTCCATCCATGCGCTCAGATTAATATTTTTATTGAAAAGATTGGTGTAAGATACATTTGCAGATCCGCCCCAATAGCTGATATAATCTTTACCCCCAATCTGATTTTTTTCATTAAAATCCTTATTGTTAATATAATACCATCCAAATCCAACATTCACGTTCAGTTTATTTTTCATAAAATTCTGATTGGTATTAGCGAACAAATAATATTTCTCTACCTTACCATCAAAGTTCCCAGGCACAGAAACCGTTCTCCCGTTCTCCGTGGCATAGGTTGTCCAATAATCCTGATTGGTATGCATATATCTTGCAGAAATAAAGTATTTCTTCAAAATTCCGAACTTCAGATAAAGACGGTCATTGGGATTAGGATTCAGATATAAATTTCCTCTGGAATACGTTCCGTTAATATCAGGAACAAGGAAAGGATTAAACTCGGAATACCATGGTCTCCATATGCTGCGGTTATAAGTAAGGCTGACATCATATTTATCCGAAAAGGTATACTTCACCAACAAATTGGGAAGAAATGTACCATACGAATCTTTTCTTTGTGTGCCTGCAACATCCTGCCCCACCTTGTAGTCAATATACTCATACCGAAGTCCTACTCTGGTTTCCAGTTTTTTAAAAAACGTTTTACTGTAATTAGCATATAAAGAGCTTATATTATCCTCATAATAAAAGCGGTCATTTCTCGCAAGATTATAATATTCCGATTTGACATCATTCATACTGAATCCGTAGAGACTGTTAGGAATAATATTATTATTAAAATCTGTTTTACCTCCTACTTCCAGCGTTCCTCCTGATTTCCCTATCGGCTGGGTATAATCTACTTTCAGGTAATAATTACGCATTTGACTGTTGCTGATTGCTCCCAGCTCTTCAGGTTTTGACGACCCCTGCTTGTTGATCAGGTTATCATTATCATACCCGGAATAATTAGTTCCTATATTGATGTCTAATATTTTACTCTTTTCTTTATCATAATATTTATAGAAAAAATTGGTTCCTAAAGTACGGCTGAATCCCCATGTATTCTGAGTCTGGTGATAGAAGTTATCAGGCTTTCCATCTTCTGACAGTCTCCCGTCTGATTCTCCGAATGACAAGCTTCGGTTTTGAAAATACTCCAGAACAAGCCCGATGTTATTTTTATCATTAAGCTCAAATTCTGAAGTGGAAGAAAGAGAAGGGCTTTCATTTCTTGATTCTGTTTCAACACTTGTTTTATTAATCCTGTTAGTTTTATAACGGGTATCCAGTGTTTCATTTTTCTGCACGTAGCTTCCATTGTTATAGCTCCCTATGAATGTTTGGGTAAATTTCTTCTTATGATAATTAAGATTAAAATTGGTATATTGAGAATTCTTGGTACTTTGTCTGTTATTCAGTGAGATACTTCCTTTCATCCCTTCATCATCTCTCTTTTTCAAGACAATATTGATAACGGATCCGGAAGTTTCATATCGTGAAGACGGGCTGGTAATAACTTCAATTTTCATCAGGTTATCAGCAGGAATTGTTTTTAGATATTCCTTTAATTCTTTCCCTGTAAAAACCGACTTACGGTCATTAATATATACAGTGACGGTCTGTCCTTCTGCTTTTACAGCATCATTATTATCTATACTTACCAAGGGAGTCATTCTAAGAACATCCCAGGTAGTGTTTCCAGCCAGAATAGCACTGTTTGCTACATTGAAGACGGTTCTGTCTACTTTGGATTCTACTGTGGGTTTTCTGGCAACAAGGGTAACCGCTTCTATTTCTTTTGCATTTGTTTTTACGGTATCCTTTGCAGTCTGGGCCTGGGCAAATGCCAAAGAACCCGTTAATACCGCGATCGGAAATAAAATTACTTTCATGAGAAGTTTAGTTTTATCTATAAGACCACTATCTCCCCCTAATTGTTACATCTAAAAGTAAAAAAAATGAAATAAATATCTAATTCCCAATAATATAACAAATAATCCCTCAAACATAAACATGAAAGCAATACTAATTCACTAACAAAATGAAATAATATCAATAAACTTCATAATAAAATATCTTAAAAAATTCATTCTAACGCAAAAAAAAATTATTTAAAAATCATCTATAAATACTTCCCGTTAAACGGATCCAAAGTCCTTGTTCAATAAACTTTCATCAAAAAAAGCCCGGATCTCACCCGGGCTGCTAGCAATAGCAAAATTACAAGGATTAATATTAAAAAATATGCTAGTTTAAACTTTCAAAATAATGGATAACACCTACTTCCGGCAGGTGGTGTTTATCCTGATTATACTCAGGTTCCTGATTCTTCGTATTTTCAAGGAAGGAATTACTGTAAAGGGCATAGGAAGGCTGTTCTGCCAATCCATTTTTCAGAAACTGGTGGGCTTCTACAATCGTTTTTCCGTATAGCTTTCTGAAATTCCCTATATTATATTGTGAAAACGACCCATAATGAACAATAAACTTTAGAGACAGATCAATGGTGGTACTTAAGCTTTTGCATAATTCTTCTATTTTCCTGTTGAAGGCATTTCTCATTTTCAAAAGCATTCCGGAAATCCTTTGATAAGAAGGATTTTCATCGTAGCGGTAAAATAAAATAGCATCTCCCTCAATTTCAGAAATTTCAAAATACTGATCATTCACATCAATAAGTGTAGACAATAGCTGCCTCACGATATATTCACCGGTATACAGTTTCGTATTGAATACAAATTCTGTAAATCCGCTGAAATCCGGAATAAGAATGATCCCCTCTTGTATAGTTGTCTTCATAATGATAATAGATTAAAAACCTGCTTCATCCTTAAAGACGAAGCAGATTCAATTTTACTTTATTGCCATCCGCCTCCTACAGAGCGATAGAGGGCTGTTATGGCATTCAGTCTCTGGGTTTTCAGAGAAGCCAGTTCCAATTCTGCCTGAAGCTTATTGGTCTGAGCAATGATTACTTCCACATAAGTCGCTGAGTTGTATTTAAATAACAAATCAGCTTTCTTAACAGCTTCATTAGTCTTCACAACCAGTCCTTCAGAAATTTTCTGCTGTTCTTCCAGTTTCTGAATCTGTACCAATGCATCAGACACTTCTCCCACGGCTTTTAAGACCGATTGCTTAAAGCTTATTTCGGCCTGATCTGCCAATACTTTAGACTGCTCATACTGTGTTTTCAGCTGTTTCCCGTTCAGAATAGGCTGGGCAACTGCTCCGGCAACCATTCCGAAAAGAGATCCGGGAACACTGAACCATTTACTGATCTGGAAAGCATTCACTCCTCCCTGAGCGGTAATATTCAATGAAGGGTACATACTCATTTTTGCAACATGAATGGCAGCTGCACTTTTTCTTACCCCAAGCTCGGCTGTTTTGATATCCGGTCTGTAGCTTAGCAATTCTGAAGGAATCCCTGCTGCAATATGATCCGGAGACTGTACATTATTGAGGCTTGCACTTCTTTCAATTTTCCCGGGCATTGAGCCCGTCAGTAAACTCAGTGCATTTTCCTGCAAGGTCACAGAACTTTCAATAGCTGGAACAGATTTCAGAATCTGATCTTTTGCAATTTCCTGTTGCTGCACCGCCAAAGCTGTTGTAAGCCCCAGTTCCTGCTGCTTAGTCAGAAACTTCAGGGTATTGTCAGCATAGGTCAGATTAGATTTTGTAATTTCCAGTTGAGTATCCAGCATCAGCAGATTATAATACCCCTGAACCACTGCAGCCACAACCTGTGTCTTTACAGCCTTTGCCGCCTCCTGAGTTTTAAGATATTCAGCTAAAGCCTGTTCTTTTCTTCCTTTAATCTTCCCCCAGATATCAGCTTCCCATGAAAAATTGACAGATGTAGTATAATCTTCCATATATCTTTTTCCCATGAACTGTCCTGCCATCATTCCGTTCATACTGTTGTCTGACGGACGGTTGATATTGGCATTGGCTCCGGCACTTATTGTAGGAATATTTCCCCATTTGCTCTGATTGTAAGCTAATGAAGCAAACTCAATCTGCTTTAAGGCCACCTGAAGATCATTATTCTGTATCATGGCCTTATCAATCAATCCTACAAGAACGGGATCTTTGAAAAAGTCTTTGTAGCTGATCTTCGCTATATTTTCATCTTGTTCTGCCACAATACTGTCACTTCTATAAGCTTCAGGCATTTTGATTTCCGGCTGTTCATATTGCTGAACCTTACAGGAAACAGCTGTACCCGAAATGAGCGCGATATAGGCTATATTTTTAATTTTCATTTTTAAAATCATTTGAATTAATATTCCCAGTCAGCATCCGTTACTTCTTTCCCATTGATTTTCTCATGCAAAGCCTGGAATACCACGAAGAGAACCGGAACCACAAAAATTCCTAAGATTGTCCCGAAAAGCATTCCCGAAATCGCTGCATACCCAATAGAATGGTTCCCCATTGCTGAAGGACCTACCACAAACAGTAATGGAAGCAATCCTGTAATAAATGCTAAAGAAGTCATCAAAATAGGACGCAGACGTGCTTTGGCACCTTCAACAGCCGATGCAATAAGACTTTTCCCTGCTCTACGTCTCTGAATCGCAAATTCCACGATCAGAATACCATTCTTTGCCAAAAGACCTATGAGCATTACCAAAGCGATCTGTACATAAATGTTATTGGAAAGCTCGGCAAACGTAATTCCTACAAACACACCTGATAATCCTACAGGAATAGCAATAAGTACCGCTAATGGAAGAATATAACTTTCATACTGAGCAGAAAGAAGGAAAAATACAAATACAATACACAATCCGAAAATCATTACCGACTGTGAACTGGAACCTGCTTCTTCACGGCTCATTCCTTTATAATCATAAGTATATCCCGGAGGAAGTACCTGTTTGCTCACCTCTTCTACCGCAGCCATTGCCTGTCCGGTACTGTATCCGGGAGCAGCCATTACTGTTAAGTTAGAAGAATTGAAAAGGTTGAAACGGTCTACCACTTCTGCACCTGTTACCTGCTTCAGGCTTACCAGGGTATTGATAGGAACCATCTGGCCTAAATTGTTTTTAACGAAAACACCATTCAGAGATTCTTTATCCTGTCTGGTCTCCGGTGTGGACTGTACCAGTACTCTGTAATATTTCCCGAATCTGTTGAAATCCGAAGCCTGAATACTTCCGTAATATCCCTGCATTACTCCCAGCACATCAGAAACGTTTACTCCCAGCTGAGCAGATTTCACTTCATCCACAAGTACTTCAAACTGCGGATAGGTAACATCAAATGTTGTAAAAGCTACAGCCACTTCCGGCCTCTGCATAAGCGCTCCCATCATTCCATAGGAAATATTTCCTAAGTTCTGAAGTTCTCCGTTTGTACGATCCTGAAGCACAAGCTCCATACCACTGGTATTTCCGAAACCGTCTACAGTAGGTGTATTAATCACCAGGAAATTGGCTCTTTTATCCTTAGAAAGCATTCCCTGAGTTTGTCCTATAATGTCATTGATATTATGAACAGGCCCTCTTTCTCCTCCTTTCTTTAATTTAACAAAAATAGAAGCTGCTGAAGATGACATAGAACCACTGAAAAGATTCAGTCCATCTACCGAAATTACTTTTTCTACTGCCGGATTTTTCATCAGGAGGTCTTCTGTATCTGAAACCACTTTTGAAGTTCTGTCTTTGGAAGCCCCGGGAGCAAGATTAGCGGTTACGATAATAAAACTCTGGTCTTCATCCGGAATAAATCCTTTAGGGGTAGTCACAGACATCCACGCAAATAATCCACCGAATACAACAAATATAATCAATGCGATCCATTTTCTTTTTAAAAGGAACAGGACAGCTTTCCCATACCGGAATGTCAGTTTATTAAAACCAGCATTGAATCCTGCAAAGAAACGGTCTTTGAAATTCATTTTTTCATGAGTTTCCGGATGATGCTGTTTTAAAAATAAAGCGCACAATGCGGGGCTCAGCGTCAGTGCATTGATCGCAGAAATAACAATAGCAATCGCTAAGGTTAATGCAAACTGCTGGTAAAATAATCCTGTGGAACCGCTCATGAACGCCACGGGAACGAAAACCGCAGACATCACCAGGGTAATGGAAACAATAGCACCTGTAATTTCACTCATTGCAGACATGGTTGCCGCTTTGGGGTTCAGTTTTTTATGTTCCATCTTGGCATGTACGGCCTCTACCACCACAATAGCATCATCTACCACAATCCCAATGGCCAGCACCAGTGCAAACAGTGTCAGGATGTTGATAGAGAATCCGAAAACTTTCATAAAGAAGAATGTTCCTACAATAGATACCGGAACTGCAATGGCCGGAATCAAAGTTGAACGGAAGTCCTGAAGGAAAATGTATACAACAATAAACACCAGGATAAATGCTTCTATCAGGGTATGAATTACCTGTTCAATAGACTGATCCAATGCTTCTTTTGTAGCATACGGGATTTCATAATCCATTCCTTCGGGGAAAGATTTTTCCAGTTCTTTCATTCTTTCCTGAAGGGCGATCTGTACTTCATTTGCATTAGATCCTGCCATCTGGAAAATAGCCATCGTCACAGAAGGTTTTTTGTTGTAATTGGAAGAAACCGTATAACTGTATGCTCCGAATTCTACTTTGGCAATATCTTTTAATTTCAAAACAGAACCGTCATTCAGTGCTTTAATGGTAATATTTTCATACTGTTCCGGCTCAGTGAATTTTCCTTTGTAACGAAGGACGTATTCCATGACTTCCTTACTTCTTTCCCCCAATCTTCCGGGTGCTGCTTCCAGGTTTTGGGTCTGAATGGCTCGGGAAACGTCCGAAGGTGTAAGGTTATATGAAGTCAGTTTATTAGGATCAAGCCAGATACGCATGGAGTAATCTTTATTCCCATAAACCATGGCATCTCCTACTCCTTTCACCCTTTTCAGTTCCGGTACAATATTGATCTTCGCATAGTTTTCAAGGAAAAGATCGTTCATAGAACCATCTTTACTGGTCAGCGAAACCATCGCAATCATACTGTTCTGTCTTTTTACGGTGGTAATTCCCGCCTGAATCACTTCTGCCGGAAGCTGGTTGGTTACCTGTGCTACTCTGTTCTGAACGTTGATGGCCGCCTGATCTGGATCTGTGCCCAGTTTAAAGATAACGGTAATACTTAATGTTCCGTCATTACTCGCTGTAGAAGTAATGTAGTCCATATTTTCCACTCCATTGATCGCGTTTTCAAGTGGCGGTGCTACTGATCTTGCAATGGTTTCGGAATTGGCTCCCGGATAAGCAGCAGTTACCATAACGGTAGGCGGTGCAATATCCGGAAATTTGGTAATCGGCAGACTGACCATGCCGACAACCCCCAGAATAACCAGCAATACGGAAATAACCGTTGCCAGTACGGGTCTTTTTATAATTTTCTTTAACATGATTTTTTCTTACGATTTTTTCTGTTGAGCATTTTTCTTTTGCGCCACTACAGGAGTCCCCGGCTGCAATCTGTCGAAACCGCTGACAATGTATTGATCCCCAGCTTTAAGACCTTTGGATACAATGAAATTATCTCCTGCTTTTCCATTTACTTCAACAGGCAGCATTGCCGCTTTCCCGCCTTTGATTGTGAATACAAAAACTTTATCCTGAATGGTTCTGGTAGAAGCAATCGGAAGCAGAACCACATTGCTGTAAAACTGGTCCAAAAGGATTTTCCCGGTATTTCCACTTCTTAAAAGATTCTTCGGGTTATTGAATTTTGCCCTCAAAGTAATAGAACCTGTAGTTTTGTTAAACTGCCCTTCCACGGCATCAATTCTCCCGGCTTCGGCATATTTTTCACCACCGGATAGCAACAGCGATACCGTAGGGGTGTTTTTGATCACCTCATCAATGCTGCTTCCCACATATTGTTTCTGAAAATTATTAAAGTCATTTTCACTTAAACTGAAGTAGGTATACACCTGATGAATATCCGACAACAAAGTGATCGGATCCTGATTACCCGGCGTCATAAGACTTCCCAGACGATAATTGAATCTTCCGATAAACCCGCTTACAGGAGCTTTAATCGTAGAGAAATTAAGATTAATCTTAGCAGATTCGATGGAAGAAACCGACTGGCTTACCGCTCCCCTTGCCGCATTATAAGCAGCCTCTGCTTCTTTGACCTGAATCCCCGAAACCATTTTATTTTTAAACAGTTCATTTTTCCTGTCCAGATCAATTTTTGAAGTTGAAAGATTAGCCTGTGCAGTAATCAAAGCTGCCTGTGCGCTTTTCAACTGTTCACGAAATATCTGATCTTCAATTTTGAACAATACCTGCCCTGCCCTTACGAAGTCTCCTTCATCTACAAAAATTTTGCTTAAATATCCTGTAATCTGTGGTCTGATCTCCACATTGGAAATTCCTTCTACGGATGCTGCATATTCTCTGGAAACAGAAGCATCTCCCTGCTTCACGATTTCTACGGGAAGCTCCGGTGCCTGCTGTTGATAAGACTGATTTTGATTATTTTTCCTGCATCCCGCCAAAACAATGAGCGAGAGGAAAAGTATGGTTGATTTCTGAATAAAAAATCTTTGCATAACAATATTCCTTTTAAATTTTCCGCACAAAAATCGAGCGAAAAAAATTCAATAGGATTATTCAAAAAACTCCTTATTTTGTCAAAAAGACTCCTCATTTTCGAAAACATGAGAAATATCATTTATAGATAAAATAAATGAGATAATTTACTATTTTGAATCAAAAAAAGACACGATTTTATCAAAAAGACACCTACAAATACAACCCATTCATTATCAATACAAATCATCTTTACGATATTCCAAAGGAGATCTCCCTGTATGCTTTTTGAAGAACTTACTGAAAGAAGCCTGATCAGAAAATTTAAGCTGGGCAGCCACTTCACTGACATTAAGATTGGGATTCCTGAGCAGCAGCCTGGCTTCTACTGCCAGCACCTGATGAATGATATCTCTTGGGGATTTCAGTACGGCTTTATTGATCACTTTTGTAAGGTATTTCCTACTGATACAAAGCTTATCAGCATAGAACTGAACGTTATGCTCTTCTTTGAAATGATCCTGAACCAGCTTAAAAAAACCAGTTGTGAGCTCATCTTCTCTATGGGTTACCACATGAGGCTTCTCTATCTTTTTAAAATAATTGTCAATTTCGTAGATCACCAGCGAAAAGTGATGCCAGATCATTTCATTGAAATAATAATTTTCTTTTTCCTTATTGTTCAGAACCTTCAGTTCATCTAGATGAAAGGTTATTTTCCTGTACACATCCGGCTCATTTCTGATAATATGTGTAGGATCTGATGATAGACTTTTCAGAACATTATTGGATTTATAATTAAAACCCGCATCAGAAATAAAGTCCAGTGAGAAGAAGATATATTTTGAATGGTAATCGTCAGAAATCTGATCCACCCAAAATGTTTCGGAAATGGGACAAAAAACAATATCTCCTTTTGAAACTTCATAGCTTTTATCATCAAGCCTGAAGCTTACACTTCCCTGCTGTACGAGAAAAATACAGAAATAGTCTGCACGATAAGGAATATTAGGCTTTATCGCGTAATTTTCCCTGTCAATTTCCATCACCACAAATTCTTTGATCCTAAGATCAAATTCTACCTGTTGCAAAACTTCATCAAAAGCCAACTGTGAAACAAACTCAGGCTCCTGGAGGATTTTTTTAGCCATTGAAAGGAAATTATAACACGAAGGTAATACTTTTGTCGGTAAAAGGAGAAATCGCAAAAGAACAAAGAAGCCAATAACAGGATGCGTCCATCTATTCTTTTACAGTTTTACTACATAACTTCAATGATCAGTTCTTTTTCATAGCCATTATATTTTTCATCGATGTAACCATGAGGATTACATATGATTTCCGTATTTTCTATTTTGTAACGGTTTGGGGTATGGATATGCCCATGAATCCAATACAATGGCTGGTATTCTGCTATTATATCTTCCAGATTGGAAGCGTAGGCCGAAGTCAATGGATCTTCTTTATACTCTTCCGGAACAGACCGGATATCTGGAGCATGATGGGTAACCACTATATTTTTGAGTCCTTTTGACGTTTCAAGGCTTTCTTTTAACCATTGTCTTGAAATCTGATGAATTTTAAAGGTATCCATTGTTCTCATTTTAGAATAAGAAGGATCTCTCCTGATCATTTTGTAATCATTCATTTTGGGCTGGCAGATCATTCCGTAATGAATGGGATTTCCAAAGATTGAAAAATCAGTCCACAGAGTCGCACCATGAAAACGGATATCTTCAATGTCTACAAAAGAATTTTCAAGCACAAAGACGTTTGAATCCCGGGCAGCTTCTTTAATTTTATTCAGAGTTTTTGGATAAGAACCTTTATAATATTCATGGTTACCTAAGACATAGATCACCGGTTTATCGGATATTTTCTCTTTAATCCAGTCAATCCCTTTTGTCCCCAGATTGACATCTCCTGCCAGCACAACAACATCGGAATTATCAAAACACAATTCCGTACTTCCGAATTCCTGATGAAGATCACTGATGATTTGTATTTTCATATCACAAAAGTAGGCAACAGAAAAAAACCGGCAAAAGATTAATAAAAAAGTAGAAAAAAAAAGAACCGACACCTTAAGCACCGATTCTCTCTCATATAGTTTGTGTAATTTTAAGGCCGCTTATGGTAAAACGGCTACATCAGCCTGCTTCACTTTTAAGCTTCTTAGTATAAAATAAAATAACATTCCGATCGCCAGAAGAGCATACCCTATGAGGATAATCAGATTCAGGCTTCCTACAGCAAATTCCGAAGGAAAGACCTGGCTCATTAAGGTCATGAATGATAATCCAATCCCAGCTCCCAGGAAGTAACTTGTAGAACTCAAACTTGATGCCAATCCGTAATTTGAAGGTTCAACATCCTGAATTCCCATTACTGAAAGGGCTGTAAAACAAAATGTCATTCCTACTCCGGAAATGCATGCTGCACCTAATAAAACTAATGACAGCGGGTGTCCTGTATATACTGATGTTAATAACAGCAATCCTCCCGCCAGCATAAAGAGCCATCCGAACACGCCCATCTGGGAAGAGCTTAGCCTTTTTGAAATATAAGGCAAAATAAACTTTGCAGTCAATGCCGATACAACACTGAAGGGAACAAGCATCAGCCCTGCAGAAGCAGCACTATAGTCCATATCTTTTTGAAGCATCAGGGAAATAAGGAATAAAAATCCGATAAAAAATGCTCCCAGGGCAAAGAAAGCCAAGTTAGAAACCACCAGCGACCTGTGCTTAAAAAGTTTTAAATCAAATAAAGGTTCTGCAACAGATTTTAAGCGGAAAAACGTCATGATCAAAAGAAATACAGCAAGAATAAGCGAACCTACCACAAGGAAGGGTTGTTCATTAATATGAAGCAGCTCATGGGTTCCATACGTTAAACTTAAAAGCCCCAGTACCATCATGAGTCCGGAAATAAGATCTGTTTTCTGACCGGTTTCATTTTTCTCATCTGCAGGCAGATAGTAATATGAGAGCACCAGCGTTATAAGAAGAACAGGTACATTAATAAGGAAAACCCAGTGCCAGCTCATATAAGTACTTATAATTCCTCCTACCGAAAGTCCGCTACCGGAACCAATTGCCGCAAAAGAGCTAAAAATTCCGATTGCACGATTCCGTTCCTGTTCTCCTCTGAAAGTATTGGTAACAATAGATAAGGCTGAAGGCATTACTAAAGCTGCTCCCAAGCCCTGCAGGGCACGGAATACAGCCAGCACTTCAAATCTCTCAGACAAACCTGCACCCAGGGAAGTCAGCATAAAAATCAAAGCTCCCCACATAAACATTTTCTTTCTTCCAATCTGGTCGGAAAGCTTACCGCCAATAATCAGGAATCCTCCAAAGAATAATACATAGAGGGTTTGCAGCCACTGAACGGTCTCTGCTCCAATCTGAAACTGTTTCTGGATAGCGGGAATCGTTAAATTAATAATAGCAATATCCAACGCCTCTACAAAAGTTCCTACTGATGCCAGTATTAATATTACACTCTTCCTCGTATCCATATATTCAAATTTCCTGCAAAATTAAAATTAACAGAACATATA
Organism: Chryseobacterium sp. MEBOG06; assembly: GCF_021869765.1. NCBI lineage: Bacteria > Pseudomonadati > Bacteroidota > Flavobacteriia > Flavobacteriales > Weeksellaceae > Chryseobacterium > Chryseobacterium sp. MEBOG06. The sequence goes on from NZ_CP084580.1 coordinate 3,515,321, forward strand.
TAAAAATTTAACATTAAATTTGGAACAATATTAAAAATATAAAATATTTTAAAGAACAAAACACCTGTTCCTACAAATAATAACTTCTAAAACAGAACAAAATGGCAGCAGAAAACTATATTCCGGATGAAAAAGACTTGTCCATCCTACGCCTTCTTCAGAAAGATGCTAAAATGAGTGTGCGTGATATTTCCGCAAGAATCAACCTGAGCCCCACTCCTACTCATGAACGTATTAAACGTTTGGAAAAACAGGGAATCATTAAAGAATACACAGCCGTGGTGGACCGTAAGAAAGTGAATAAAGGAATGATGGTGATCTGTATGATTGCACTGAATGTCCACAATAAAAAAACTGCGGGAAAATTCATTGAGGAAGTCAGTAAACTGAAAGAAGTTGTGGAATTCTATAACATCAGCGGAGACTTTGATTTTATGCTTAAAATACTTTCTCCAAATATGGATGAGTTTCATGAGTTTTTTGTGAACAAGCTTTCTGAAATTGAAGGCATTGGACAGACGAAGAGTATTTTCGTTATGAGCAGCATAAAGGAAAGCGCACAGATTGTTTAATAAATAAAAAGAAGCGGTCTCAAAAGGTAAAATCTCAGAAATGACAAAAACTGTCCTACGGGAGTCCAAGAGAAGGTACTTTTGAGAAAACCTCTTCTAATCAGGGAAGTTGTTCTGTACAAATGTACAAATCCGTTATTATGCTTTTATTGTAAGCGTGAAGTTTAGAAATCAGACTTAATCCTGTATTTGCACCAAATTTATTTCCAATAATTCCAGAGTTTCCCGTCAAAAACCGCTAATGTCTTACTCGCTGTATCATAACATATCATTCCGGGATACGGGTTCTTCACATTGAGATGAGGTTTTTCAACCTGAGGAAGAATCATGGCCTTATCCGGAGCTTCCAACACCAACACCCCATCTGCCGTACTGGAAGAGTTCCCGATAACAACTCCCTTTCCAAGTTCTGAGGAATTATTGGCAACAACCGAACTTGAGTCACCAGCATCTGATAAAGATTTCCAGAGATCATTTTCATACATTTTAATCTTATTATCCGTAACGTCAAAAATAAACGTTCCATTTACCAGCGATCCTGTAGGAAATCCCGATGTTGCAGGAAGAATTACCCCTTTTGTATTTCCTGATATATTATCAAAATCCAACACTGTACTATTCCCGTCAACTGTTTGTTTCCCTATTGCTACCTGAGCAAAAGAAATATTAAAAAAAATCAGAGCAACTGCTATTGTTATATTTTTCATACTAACTTTATCAATTAAATTAATCATTACAGCTCTTTTCTACACATTTCCACTGGGTCCCGTTATAGAGCTTTACACATTTGTCCTGGATATCGTATAAAAGCATTCCTTCTTTCGGCTCAGCGATAGCATCTCCGGGCTGCGGGGTCTGACTTACATGCTGCACTCTGGTAATCACAAAACCTTTATCTTTTGACTCCATAGCCAGAAAACCATTAGGAATATTCCCCGGCCATGATGAGCTTTTCTGCTGTACAGTAATTCCAAAACTGGTAAAGCCATCCGGAGTTCCTGAAGTAGGCAGCTTAGTACACACCCCATCCATATCATCAATAATAATAGGTGCGTTACCACAGCTTAATTTATCTCCTGACAGACCTTCAGGCCATAAAGCGGGACACAGAGCCTGTGTTGCATTGGGACCGCAGAAGCTCGAATTCCCCATCCCCAGACCAGTTACAGATCCCATAGCAATTGCTACAATCTGGCTGTCATTACTGATCACCGAAGCGCCGCCCCCGCCGCTTACATCTGCTTTAGCAATACAGTAAGCTTTACCGGTAGGTATCCCTACATATTTAACAGAAGGGTAAGTGGTTGACTGCTGAGTAAATGTTCCACATATTTCCACTACACTATTAGTCCCCATTTCAATAGTGGAAGTCACATTAGGATAATTTCCATAAAAAGAAGGGTCTCCCTGAACTACAGATCCACCGAGTGATAAAAATGATTTCTCTCCCAAAATGACCTTTGAACTCAGATTACTTCCAAATGTTCCTATCAGAATAGAACCTATGGACTTTACACTTGCTCCCGGACTGATGTCCAACACTCCATCAACCTGGATACTCACGGACTGCAACTGCCCGGACTGGATAATAAGTGTTGCCCCATTCGGTATACTTATATTACTTCCCACAGTAAGGTTTCCGTTTAGACAATAGGTACTCCCGCTTGTCATTGCCTGCCCTGTATAGGGAATACACTGCGCGCCGGCAACACTGTAAAAGACAAGCATTAATAAAAAAATCATTTTTTTATTAATATTTAAAATAAATAAGCTATTCATGTATATTTATAAAATTTTAACAAATTATTATCATTTTTTAGCCAAAAATATAATTATTCAATATCAAGAACCGGCTAATAAACAATTAACATACCAAACTCATCTTCAACAGTTGTATAATCTATTTATGAACAATACATTATATCATTGAAAAGTTACACTTAATTGTAAGTTATTTCTAATATTATTTAAAAATTCAATGTTATTTTTTATACATATTGATTTTTTATTGAATAAAAAGCACACTTCATATCAAAACATATCACTCTGATTGCCAACACAATAAATCATAAAAACATTTCTGAATTTTATTTATATAATAAAACATCACTATTATTTTATTTAAACAAAACAATAGATAATCTGAATAACAGTCCTCGTGAGAAATTAACATTAAAAAGTGTAAATTTGCAGCATGAATAACGATACCATATGTGCACTGGCTACCGCCAATGGAATAGGTGCTTTAGGCATTATCAGAGTTTCAGGAGATAACGCATTACCAATAGTTCAGAAAAGTTTTCCGGCAAAAAAGCTGGAAAAACAGAAATCTCATACCATTCATTACGGCTATTTCATGGATGAAGAAGAAGCTATTGATGAAGTAATGCTTTCTATTTTTCTGGCTCCGAAAAGTTTCACCACTGAAAATTCTGTTGAGATTGCTTTTCACGGCTCTCCGCATATCGGAAAACGTATTCTTGAAACCCTGATCAAAAATGGAGCTAGAATGGCTAAAGCCGGAGAATTCACACTCCGCGCCTTTATCAATGGCAGAATTGACCTTTCCCAGGCTGAAGCAATTGCCGATGTGATTGCCTCTGAAAATGAAGCTTCCCGAAAGGTGGCTATCAATCAGCTGAAAGGGGGAATTACCAACGAAATATCGTTTTTAAGAACCGATCTTCTGAATTTTGTTTCCCTTATTGAACTTGAGCTTGATTTTGCTGAAGAAGATGTAGAATTTGCAGACAGAACTGCACTAAATGGGTTATTGGATAAGATCGAATTAAAATTAAACTCCCTGATTGAAAGTTTCCAATACGGAAATGCCATAAAAAACGGAACAGCCGTTGCCATCATCGGAAAACCAAATGCCGGAAAGTCTACTCTACTCAACTCTTTGTTGAAAGAAGAAAGAGCGATTGTAAGTAATATTGCCGGAACAACCCGTGATACTATTGAAGAAATCCTTCATATCAAAGGCCACGCTTTCAGACTCATCGATACGGCAGGACTTCGTGATACGATAGATGAAATTGAGGCTATTGGAGTAAAGAAAGCCAAAGAAAAGGTAGAGAATGCCAATATCCTTGTATACCTGGCCGATGCCGCTACTGAGGATTACTCAGAAGATATTGAAATGATTCAATCTTTATTAAGGGATGATCTGAAACTTATTATCTGTGCCACCAAAATTGATGAAGTAATTCCAACCAAATATGAAGTTGTAGAAGATATCTTTAGAAATGCAATTGGCCACGAATTTGATTTTATTAAAATATCAGCAGTGGAAAATCAAAACATTCAGGATCTTAAAAATGAACTATCTTCTTATGTGGAGCATTTAAAGACTGAAGAAAGTAATGTTGTGATTACCAACCAACGTCACTTTGAAGCCCTACGTAAATCTCTGGATGCCGTAGATAAAGTAAAAGAAGCTATTTCTTCCCAGATATCCACAGAACTATTGGCTTACGAGCTTAGAAATGCTTTGGAACATCTCGGGGAAATTTCCGGGGAAGTAACGAATGATGAGGTGCTGGGGAATATCTTTTCTAAGTTCTGTATCGGGAAATAAATTCATTTTCTTTTAGTTTCCCTTGTTTTCTTTTGTTTGATTTACAGTAAATTAACCTGTTTTTATTTTCTTATTTAAGAGTTTGTTTTTACTTTTGTTACATCTTTAGTACACCTTTCAGTATAAAAGGTGTACAAGTGTACATCTGTAATAATATTGTATGAAAATTACTCTTAAACAAAAGCTACTTAAAAATGGAATGGTTAGTCTTTATATTGAATACTATAAAGGCTCAACAAGTGATTCGTCAGGAAAAAGGATTCATCTTAGGGATTTTGAGTATTTAAAAATTTATTTATACCAATTTCCTAAAACTGCTCAAGAAAAAAAAGAGAATAAAGAAAATGAAAAACTGGCAGAAAATATTCTTTCAATACGCAAAGCAGAATATGTACAGGGAAAATTTGATATAAAGAACACTAGCAAATCCAAAAGAAGATTTCTTGAGTATTTTTCTGAAAAGACAGAAGAGAAACAGAAACAAGATACTTCTAACAATTATGGAAACTGGTTTTCTACCCTACAGCATTTAAAGAAAATCATATCACCAAACTTTACTTTTGATGAAGTTGAGGAAAACTTTATTAAAAAGATTAGAAATTATTTTGACAACGAAGCAAAAACTAAGAGTGATCTTCCATTATCCCAAAATTCTAAATATTCTTATTTCAACAAATTTAAAGCATCATTAAGGAACGCTTTTGATGAAGGCTACCTTTCTATCAATTATGCCAGTAAAATAAAATCATTTGAACAGGCTGAAAGTCAAAGGGAATACTTAACATTTGATGAGTTGCAAGCCCTAGCCAGTACTCAATGTAAATATGATGTACTCAAACGTGCTTTTCTGTTCTCTTGTTTAAGTGGGCTTCGATGGAGTGATATTAATACAATGGTTTGGTCAGAGGTAAGAGACGAGGGAGAAATAAGCAAAATCAACTTCCGCCAGGAAAAAACAGATGGAGTTGAATATTTATACATTTCTCAACAAGCAAGAGAACTACTTGGTGAAAGACAGTCTCCGGAAGATAGGGTTTTTCGTGGACTTAAATATGGGATGGTTTATAATACTGAAATTGTCCGATGGTGTAATAGGGCAAGTATATCAAAACATATAACATTTCACAGTGCAAGACATACAAATGCTGTTTTATTATTAGAAAACGGAGCAGATATTTATACTGTCTCTAAAAGATTAGGTCATCGTGAAATTAGAACAACAGCAATTTATGCCAAAATTGTAGATAAAAAGATGAAAGAGACCGCCGAAATAATTCCTGAACTTAAAATTAAATTATGAAAAAGAACCGTTTTATAATCAAGGCATATTTATTTATTGCTTTAATTATTGCTATTTCAGCACTTCTACTCTGGGGAATTTATTTCTTTTCTTTAGAAGATAGAGTTTTTTTATTAAAACTACTCTTGTTTTCTTGTATACTATTTACCTTTTATCCTTTTTTTAAAGTTAATATTAAATGGATTCTAAATTATTTTCTTTGCATAGATAACAGCTGGTGGGATAAAAGAATTCAAAGACCAAGAATACTTATATATATAGTTTATTTTGGAGTATTATATCTAGTCGTTACAAACTTTCCAAGTAACAAAAATGATTATGTACTAATACTAAATCGTCTTTCACTTATTTTTTACCTTCTCATTGGTTCTTTTGTGGTTGGAAGATTAATTTGGTCTAAAAAATTTGAAACCCTAATTCTTCCTGAACTTAAAAATATTGTTAGTCATGATATCAAGATTATGATATCAGATTCAAAAGTTTTAGATTCTCTAATAGATGATAATAAAAGTAATATAGATAAAAGCTCAATAGAAGATTTTAAAAAACTTTTAAAAGGAGAGAAATTGGACTCTAGAATTAAATGGGTTGGAACTTCTGGCAAAAATAGCATTACATATACCGGAATTTTTTTAGTGTTACATGCGGTAATTGAAGGAGGTGAAATTAAATTTTCGAGAGAGAAAAGAAAAGCCTTAATGAATTTCATTACGGATAATTTTGTAAAATTTGAAGAAGAAGAAATTAAAGAGATTTCCTTTAATACTATTAATGGAGCATACACCAACTTTATATTACCTCGTAACACTCTAAAAAGATAGTCTAAACTCCTACTAAAAGGGACTTTTAGAGTATCAGAGTATTTTTTCACTTACATCACAGTCTTTCCTTTGCTGTCATAAATCCAAAAAAAACAAGCAATGGAAAGTAACCTAATCTTACAAAAGCTTAACCGACTTGAAAAATTGTTAGTCGGTGCAAAAAGTATTTTTAATGTTGAAGAACTTGCAGATTATACAGGTTTTAGTAAATCGTATATCTATAAGCTCGTACATTCTAATATTATTCCTTATTCAAAACCAAACGGCAAGACTTTATTCTTTGAAAAGTCTAAAATAGATAATTGGCTAAGAAGCAACTATTCTAAATCCGATACGGAAATTACTGAAGAAGCTGAAAATTATATTTTCAAATCTCAAAAATAACAAAGCGCAACTATTGCAGTAGTTACGCTTATATCTTTTGTCTAATCAATCCGTAGTACAAATATACGGATTTATAATCCAATTACTTATGAACGAGGAAAATCCATATATACGTGTGGGAACATCATACTATAAGATCATTCGAAAACCAACAATATCAGGTGATACAATTTCTCTAATGTCAAAATGGAACAGAGAAACAATAATTACTGATCATGGTAAAGATTTTATAAGTAATATTCCTAAACTTGATGATTTTATTTGTATTCCCGACAATCTAAATTATGAGAGGATAATTGGTAATTTTTACAATACTTACAATGAACTGCCATTTAAACCAGTTGAAGAAAAAGTTGATATAGATTCTCCAAAAATTGAAAAATCAATTTTATTTCTAAAACATATTTTTGGCAATCAATTTCTCCTGGGGATAGATTACCTAAAAATCCTTCTAGAACTCCCTACTCAATATCTACCAATACTTTGCTTAGTAAGTAAAGAGAGAGCGACCGGAAAAACGACAATGATAAAGTGGCTTAAAGCTATTTTCGGACTTAATATGACCTATATTAAAGGGGATTCCTTTAGTTCTCAATTCAATGCAGATTGGACAGCTAAACTTATTGTTGCCATTGATGAAGTATTTTTTGACAGAAAAGAAATCACAGAACGTTTAAAATATCTTTCCACAACGGATAAAGATAAAATTGAAAGAAAGGGGCACGACAGAGAAGAAATTGATTTTTTCGCAAAGTTTATACTTTGTTCGAATAACGAGGACAATTTTATCCAGATAGACGAAAATGAAATCCGGTTTTGGATTATTAAAGTAAAACCTATCAAAGAAGAAAATACAGAGTTCTTACATCAGCTGGTCAATGAAATCCCCTATTTCCTCTCTTTTCTGTTAACACATCCATTTACAACAGAAAAAAAATCAAGAATGTGGTTTTCTCCTAATGAAATTAAAACCGATGCACTACGAAAACTGGTTTGGAGAAACAACAATAAACTTGAGAGACAAATGATAGAACTTTTCAATGAGATTTTTGAAAATTTTGATGAAAACGAAATACAGTTTACTCCAACGGATATAGTATCAATGTTAAAAACTATGTTTAAAGCATACTGGTCGGTGTCTGATGTTAGAAAACTATTGAAGAACAACTGGAAAATAGAACCGAAAAATAATTCTTTAGCCTATGTAAAATATGATATTGAATATAATGGAAGCTTTTATCAGCTAAATAAGATTGGAAGATACTTTACAGTAAACAGAAATTTCATTACAGAAATTTCTGATGAAATGATGAGATAGATGTATAAACATCTAATTAATAACAAATTATAATTCATCAAAAGCTCATCAAAATAAAAATTAACACTTTTTGATGAGATAACGATGAGACAATTAAACAATTGTTTGATGAATTGATGAGTATTTGATGAAATAATAAACATCTGAAAACAAGCCACTTACTTTCATTTTTCATCAATTCATCAAATTTCCAATTAATATAAACCCGAATTTTATGAATTGCCAAACTCTAAATAATAATATAAGACTGGAAGAAGTTCTGGCTTCGCTTGGACACCTACCTGTAAAATGTAATGAAAAAGAAGCTTGGTTTCTTAATCCTTTTGGACTAGAAACAGAAGCATCTTTTAAGATAGATAGACATAAGAACGTATGGTATCTATTTTCTGAAGGCAAAGGAGGAAAAACGGCAGACTTTATTGTGAAATACTTTAACTGTTCTGTTTCCGAGGCTTTATCATGGGCAGAAGAAAAAAACTTTAATTTTTCTTTTCAAAGGCAAAACGATTTATCAAAAGCTAATATTAATATTACTGAAGTCAAACCACTTTCTAATTATTATCTCAAAAAATATCTTAAAAGTAGAGGGATTAGTAGTAAATCTTATCATCTACTTAATGAGGTGAAATTTACAATCAGTAATAGGAAGTTATATGCAATAGGTTTTAGAAACCTTTCCGGAGGTTATGAATTACGCAATAGTTTTTATAAAGGATGTACCTCAAAAGATATTTCTTTTATTCAAAAATCAGATGCTTCAATTTCGGTTTTTGAAGGATTTATGGACGCTCTTTCATACCTTGAATTTACTACTTCAAATGCTGAAAGTTTATTGATTTTAAACTCGGTTTCTATGCTTGAAAAAGCAAAAACACAGTTGCAAAATTTTAGCTCAATAAAGCTTTTTCTGGATAATGATAAGGCAGGAGAAAGGTCAAAAAACGAAATTTTATCTTGTTTTTCTAATGCTGAAGATTGCTCAAAACTATACGAAGGCTACAAAGATTTTAATGACTTTTTTATTGACAAGCAAAAAACATTTTAGTTATTACGGTGCATAGGTCGAGAAGTGCCTTTGTCCTGACAAAACCAAATTCCGCTACGCTACATTTCGTTTTTCAGTCCTAAAGGCTTCTCGTTTTGCTCCCGTTGGTCGCAAAAATTTTACAATGAAAAGGAATAAGAAAATTGAAATCAGAGTCTCAGAAAATGAAAAGAAAATGATTTCTGATAAGGCTGAAAAAACAGGTCTTAAAACTTCTGAATATGTAAGAAAAGCTTCGTTAGATAAGAGTTTGAATTTCCGCTTTTCAAAAGAAGAAATTGAAGCTTGGAAAAATTTGACTTTTATCAGTACAGCGCTCCGAAACCTAACTAATATTTTAAATAAGGAAAATAGAGAGGAACTGATTTCTGAGTTAAAAAATATTAATGAACAAATTAAAGTTGAAATTCAAAAATTCCTAAGATGACAGCAAGTGCAAAATCCATAAGAGGAAGCCGGCAGGGTGTCGATTATTTAATTGCCGAGCATAAAGGATATGAATTAGATCGAAATCTCATTTATGGAGAAACATCCACAGAGATTATGAATAGTTTCAGAATCCAGCAATCTGAAAACTACACATGTGATAAAAAATTCTTTACGGCATACATTAGCCCAGATCCTAAAGACGGACAGAATTTAACAGATAAAGAGCTAAAGGAAATCAGCCATGATTTTATGAAAGGAATTGGTGTAAACCCTGAAAAGCAAGCTTACTTAGCAATTGTACATACGGAAAAGAATCATAAACATGTTCATTTATTGATCAATCGTATAGACGAAAAAAACAAGGCAATTAAAGACAATTTCATTGTTCTTAAAGCTCAAAATACTGTTCACAAAATAGCAAAAGAAAGAGGGTTAATCTCCGCAAGGGATATCATGCATAAAAATCAGGAAAATAAAATTATGCAGTCCAAAGAGATAAAGAAACAAATCTTTGAATCTCATAGCCAAGTAATGAAGATCAAACCCCAAACTTTTTCCAAGTATATGGAATACATGAAAGCTTTAGGACATGAAATAAAGCCAACCATTAATAGGAAGGGGGAAATACAAGGTTTCACTGTAAATGATAAGAAATCAGGACAAGAATTTAAGATGTCTGAAATTAAAAGAGAAATGTCTGCTAATAATCTGGCTAAAGAATTAAAGTATGATTTGGATTATAAGTTTAATTCTGTTTTGGATAATAGTCGGAAAAAACAATTAGAAACTTCAAAAAATAAAGAGAAATCACAAAGTTTAGGAATAAGTAAAAATTAGAATTATGAATCAATTAGGTTGTTTACCTCAGATATTAAAAGCTTTAGCAGTTGTTACTTGTATAGCTTTTATAGCAGTAAACTTTATGTTTATTACTGCACCAGTCACTAAATATTTTTTACCAGAAAAATATTCACATTCGCCTTTAGGGTTATTTGTTAAAGCCCCAATTTGGTTAAATATATGCTTTTCACTTTTAGGATTGTCGTTCTGGCATATTGTATATAAGTTGGGGAAGTTTAAGAGCATTCCAACTGGTCTCGTATATGTTGGAATTTTCACAGTACTTTCTATCTTTTTAACGGGGCTTATTGGAGAAAAAACAAAATCATCTTTAGGAAATTTGGGAGTAATTCTGATTTTTACTCCAATTTTAATATCCGCTTTTTATCTTATCCGGGATCTAAGTAAGCCCAAGCTAAAATATTCTCATATACAAAAATTCGCAAAAGAGGTTGATGATGAAAGTTTAAACTTTAAAACAAAATCAGGAATCATAAAACTAGCTAATCCATTCAGGGGAATTTACATACAAGGTGGTGCAGGTTCTGGAAAGAGTGCAAGTATTTTTGAGCCTATTATCAAACAAATTTCACAGCAAGAATATACAGGTATTCTTTACGATTTTAAAAGTCCTGAATTAACAAATAAGGTTAGGTCAAGTTATTACAATGGCAATGTTTGTCTTAAAAATGTAGACTTTAAAAACCCTCAACAAAGCGATAGGATCAATCCGATTGCACCCCACTATTTAACAAAAAGCGTTATTGCTATTGAATATTCACAAGCATTGGTCAACAACCTTATTCCTGAAAGTATTAAGAAAGCTGATTTTTGGTCAAATAATACTAAAATGATTATTGCAGGAGTAATATGGTGGCTAAAAGAGGAACATCCTGAATATTGTACTTTGCCTCATGTAATTAGCTTACTATTACACACTGATATTAAATTACTATTATTAAAAATTTCCCAAAATTATGAAGCCGGAGGAATGGTTTCTTCCTTGCGACAATCATTAGAAAATGAAGCACAGAATCAAGTTGCAGGTATATTGTCTACCATTCAGACAGCTGTTGCACAGCTAAATACAAAAGATGTATTCTGGATTTTGTCAAAAAACGATGTTGATTTGAATTTAAATAATCCCAAGAATCCAACATTTTTATGTTTAGGGAATGATAGTACACTTCCGCAGGTTTATGCGCCTGTAATCTCTCTAATTATAAGTGTGGGTATGCGACAAATGAACAAACCACAACAGCAGAAAAGTATTGTATTGTTAGATGAAGCTCCAACAATTTACATCCCTAACATAGAGCAAATTCCCGCCACAGCTCGAAGCAATAAAATTGCGACAATATTTGGAGTACAGGACTTTAGTCAGCTAGTTGACAATTATGGACAAGATAAAGCGCAAATCATTATTTCTAATTTAGGAAATCAATTCTTTGGTAGGGTCACTAATGGAAAGACTGCAGAAATGGTTAAAACCCTATTTTCTAAAGAGGATAGAACTTTTATTAATAAGAATACAGGAACAGGAACAAGCGGAACTGTAATACACATTCAAAGTAATGATAGCAAAAGTAAAAGTGAAAACATTCAAGAACGAGACCGAGTAAAAGTTAGTGACTTAATTAATCTTAACCCAGGAGAATTCTATGGTATCATAGCTGAAGGGGAACCAAAAGAGTTTTTAAAAACTCAATTTTTAGAAGACTTTGCATCTGACAAACCCACTTATAAAGAATTTGTCAGTGATAAAGAAATGAGTGAAAATTATTTCAGAATTATTGAAGAAAGCAAAAACTTAATTTAAACATTACACAATGAATAATAGACATATCAATTATACTATAAAGCAAATTTTCGAATTACCGGACAAAATAATTTTGGTAGAAAGGGAAACTCAGCGATATGATAATGATTTTAAACCTAAGATTGGAGACTACTATACTTTTAATCTGAATGGCAGACATATTACCACCACAGTAGAACGAATTGAAAACAACATCATTTTTATAAAGAAAACCAAATAACAAAATATCAAATTATGGAAAACAAAGATTTTTATGTAATTGAACTTAAACAGAAAATTAAAGTAGGAATTACACAGGATTTTAAAAGTAGATTTAATAATATTAAAACAGGTTCAGGTATAAAAGATAATGAAATCATCAATGTATACCATTATCCTGATTTAAGTTCCTTAGAATCACGTATTAAAAGATTATTCTCGAAACAAAATATTGCAGGTGAATGGTTTTATAAAAAAGAAATTGTTTTGGATTTTATTGAGAGTTTAAAAGAGGGACATGTTCCTAGCATTGATTTGCTCAAAAAAATAAAAAATAATAGTGTAAAATATTCTAATGTTTTTAAGACTGGAGACTTTCCTTATGAAAACTATGCGATCTTAAAAGAAAATGCAATCAATCTTTTAGAGCAAATAAAATCAGAACGAAGAGGAATTGGCTATCCGGATAGTATTGACTTGGCAAAATTTATGAGAACAAAAAGGGCAAATTATCGAAATATGGTATACTATGCTGATGATGACTTTAAATACTTTGAACGAAAACCTAATTTCAGTATCGAGAATATAAAAAATAACCAGATTATTGAATGCTTAAGGATTATTAGAAATACAACAGCCAACAATAAAATCAAAGATCTGCTTCAAGATTATATAGATTCAGTTTTTGCTGAAAGAGATCTTTATATTGTAAAAATCACAGAACTTATAAGATCTTTTTTCTTTGATAGTCATAATTCTACTAATGAATTATTTATAGAAACTGATATTTCTTATTCCAATATTGAAATGGAGTTAGACAAAGAACTTAATGTTTATTCTTTGTCTAGATATTTTGAAAATCTTAACAAGGATGAATTATTGTTTTTAAAAAATGCAAAAAACCACAATTTACGGGTTTCTATTTTTGGGAATATCGATTTTGATTATAAGGAAAGGTTTTGCTTCTGTTTTTTTGAAGTCGAAAATTATTTACGAGTTTTAAATTTCCTATCAATAACAAGACTGGATGAAAATGGAGTAAGACTATTTTTCAATGACACGGATAAATATTCTAAAAGTTACATTTTCCAATATAAATATCATTTATTAAACACTAGTGAAAAAGAATTTATCAGTTCACTTGAAGTAAAAGACGTATCGTTTTGCTATATTGAGCTTGAAAAAGATAAGCAAACATATTACTGTTTATTTGATGATATCGAAATTGTTTGTAAAGAGTTAAAGGTCAAATTAGATAAAAATACAAAAGTAAAAGTAGAAGTAGAATCGTTAAAGGCTATAAATGAAGAGGAAATACCTGATGATTTTGAAAATGATTTTGATAAAAAAGAATGGACATGGGAATGAGAAAAATTATAATAATTTTTAACAAATAAAATGGAAGTGCTCATAAATAACGTAAAAAAATTTAATCCTAATTTTAAATTAGAGGATTGGTGTTTTGAAAAACTTTTGGATTCATCTGAAATAGATAATTACAAATTTTATAATAAAAGCAGAATAGTAAAAGAACACTCTGTTTATATCAAAGATGTTATCGGAACGTTACACCCTAGCTATAGTGGTTCATTATGGATTGAATTGGTTTATAATATGAAAAAATTTTCTGAAAAATATAATTATCAAAATTTTCTAGAATTTAGTCGGAGTGAAAAACTGACTAAAAATGATTTTGGTTATTCTAAATACGGTTCAAAATATTTTATTGCAGGAGGAAACCATAGAAATGTACAAGCTAAATTTAGTAACCTTGAACTTATAACATGTGATGTAGTTGAACATATTTTTGATCAGGAAATGTATAATTTATTTCAATTTCTTGTAAAAGAAAAATTTAATCCATTAATTGAAGAAAGTGGTAACGGAAAATATTATCGGTTTTCATTATGGATAATTCAACTAAATTCTCAAGAATATTATTTTAGTTCTTTTTCAGCAATTGTAAAATTTGTTGACCACTATAATAAATATATCCCTAGTTTGACAAATAATTTGATAGCTAAATTTTCAAAAAGAAAAAAGGAGGTTTTATATAATGAGAATAAGGATTACATTCACCTTAAAAACGCAATATTACTACATAAATTAAATAAAAATCATTTCTAGACGAATAAATTTTTCAGTCGTCACTTCCTCAGACTACTCGTTTTTTCAAAACGCTTGCCATTCGTTGTTCCTTTATTCAAAATTTTAACTTTTAAATAATGAATCCGGCATATTAGATATGTCGGACTTATTATTTTAACTATAAATCATTACGATAGCATGCATACCAGTGTTTGGAATTTCAATTGGCTTTTTAGAATTGGGCATTCTTCCATTAAGACCAAATCCTTCTATTCCATTATCTGAATATACTTTTATTTTAGCGGGATAAACTTTACCATCAATTTTGACAGTACTAACATCAACATAAAGTCTCCCATCTTGTTCTCTTGCAATTCCAGATATTGTTTGTCCTTTTTTAGTAGATACACCAGCAATTGAAGTCGGTTCAGAGAGAATCAATGTTAAAGAGCTTCCGGTTTGAATTTTACCACTGGTTAACATACGTGCTTTTATTTGTTTATCCGGCAAACTCTCTGAAGATATTTTGGTCTTATCATCCGTCTTGATAGATGTTTGCGCAGATACTGAAAATGCTATAACTAGGAATATAGCTGTTATTATTTTTTTCATATTTTTTATGATTTAATTTTGTGAAAAATATGGTTTTGTAATATATTATAAAAGTAACATTTTAATTTTAAATAAATTTAATGTTAATATGTTAAATCAAAAAAGAAACACATTTTATATCTCATTTTTTGAGATATAAAAAAACACTAAATTAGCCAAGTCAAAACTATTTATTAAATAATATGAATAGAATTAAAGAAGTTTTAGAAGAAAAAGGTATTAAGCAAAAGTGGCTTGCGGAAAAATTAGGAAAGAGTTATAATATGGTTAACTCTTATACTCAAAATAGACAACAACCAAGAGTTGAAATATTATTTGAAATTGCAAGAATATTAGATGTCGAAGCTAAAGAATTATTGACAGAAATAAAAAAAATTAAAACTCCTGCAAAACTTTCATAAATAGTAAAATGAAAATGGAATTAGAATTAGTAGAAAAGATATCATTAGAAGAAATTAATGACAAAACCTATAAAACTAAATTAATCGAAAGCCTTGATTATGGAAAAGCGTCATTGACACATTATCTGCATAATAGTAAAAACGGGATATCGAAATATTACAAAAAAGGTGCACATCAGTACTTAAAACATTTATTAGAATTGAAATACCCTGAGGTTGAAGTAACTAATTCTGTTGCCGAAAATGCAATGGAGTATCTATTATTCAATTATAAAATAGAAAATATTCCATTTCCATCGCCAGAGGAACCTGAATTTAGGTTTATTGATTTATTTGCAGGAATTGGTGGTTTTAGATTAGCATCTCAAAATCTTGGTGGAAATTGTGTTTTCTCAAGTGAATGGGATGAATTTGCACAAAAAACTTATGCATCTAACTTTGGTGAATCTCCATTTGGAGATATTACCAAAAACGAGACAAAAAAATTTATTCCAAAAAACTACGACCTTTTATGTGCAGGTTTTCCTTGTCAACCTTTTAGCTATGCAGGTTTAAAACAAGGATTCGACGAAACTAGAGGAACGCTATTTTTTGACATCTTGGAAATCTTAAAGAATACTACTCCCAAAATGTTTCTATTAGAGAATGTTAAAGGTCTTAAATCTCATGATGGTGGGCAAACACTAAGAGTAATTGAAAACTCGCTTACTGAATTAGGATATACTATAAAGTGGGAAATATTAAACAGCTACGATTTTGGATTGCCTCAATATCGTGAAAGATGGTATTGTGTGGGATTTAGAGATAAAGTTGATTTTGAATTCCCCAAAGGTAACAAGAGGGGTGTAAAGCTTAAATCTATTATAGATACTGAGGCAAATAGCGACAGAAAATTGAAATTAACGCCATTTGAAATTGAGCGAATAGAATTTCACTTTAAATCAAATGAAGAACGTGTTCAACACGACAATTCAAAATATAAGCCCAACACAAAAAAAGGGAAGCATGGTGTTTTTTCCTACCAAAAGCCTGATGGAGCTTTAAGATTTCATATTGGTGATATTGCAAAAACACAAATACAAGAAGCCTTTTATGCTTGTCAGGAAACTTATGCTCCTACAATTATTGCTAACAGAGTACCTAAATTGTGGGATTTACAAAGAAAATTATCGGTATTAGAAGCACAACGTTTGCAAGGGTATCCTGATAACTTCAAATTCCCTGTTTCGGATAATCAAGCCTACAAACAACTTGGAAACTCTGTTGCAGTTCCTGTTTTGGAAGCAATAATCAAAAAAATGTTAGAAACAACTAAATAGAAAAGATGAAGTATTTATCAAAATCAACAGTTTTTGAATCTTGGAAAAATATTATTGAGCAAGGGGAGATTAGCCGGGCTTCTTTAAACAAATTCTTTGGAATACTTGAGATTTTAAGACATTTGAATATTAAAACTGGAAATTCTGTTGAGTCGAATTATCAGTACAATGTCTTTTCTAGTCATTTATCGAGCTCTTTACAAGATAAATTCTTTTTTGATGAGGACAATAAAAAGGCTTTTACTTCACAAGACACATTGAATATTATATTTCCAAACTACTGGGCTTCTAATGTTTTTCAAATTTTGTTAAAAAGCAATCAACTTCCATTGAAAAATGTAGCTTGTATTTGTTTACAGAATGAAGAATTTGAAGATGATTTTTCTTACGAAGATATTATTGAAAAATTTCTTAATATTTATCATCTAACGG
Source organism: Chryseobacterium sp. MEBOG06 (assembly GCF_021869765.1). Taxonomy (NCBI): domain Bacteria; kingdom Pseudomonadati; phylum Bacteroidota; class Flavobacteriia; order Flavobacteriales; family Weeksellaceae; genus Chryseobacterium; species Chryseobacterium sp. MEBOG06. Next base: position 3,532,479 of record NZ_CP084580.1, read on the forward strand.
ATGTATTTAATGTTTATTTTACTCTTCAAAATGAGATAAATATTGATTTCTCATCTTCTATACTAGACAGAAACTCTTTATTTTCAGATTTAAAAAATCATTTCAATATTACGGATAATTCAAAATTCACATTAGGATTTGATAGTAGTCTTATTACTGCAAACCCTGGAGAATTAACAAGAGGTCCATTTATTCAGCCTCTTTATTCAGGTCAGGAGAACCTGAAATGTTTATTAATTGCTAATTTCAATATCACAGAATATTATAAAATTGGAAGAACTGAAAACTCTATTGCAGATAATTTCAGTCATGAAACCTCACTATCTCATCAAATCATTTTCTATGGCTCTCCCGGAACAGGAAAAAGTCGAGAAATTGAAATAAGAACAAATGGTCATAATCGAACAAGAACAACATTCCATCCTGAAACAGATTATCATTCTTTTGTAGGAAGCTATAAGCCTGTAATGGACGGAATCAACATCAAATATGAATTTGTTCCGCAAGCATTTACAAAAGCATATTGCAATGCTTGGCTAAATCCTGAACAGCCATATTTTCTAGTCATTGAAGAAATTAACAGGGGAAATTGTGCTCAAATTTTCGGAGACTTATTTCAATGTTTAGATAGGGATGATAATGGCTTTTCAAAGTATGAAATCAATTGTGACAAGGATTTAGCAAATTATCTAAAATTTGTATTTGAAAGTTCTGTCAATACGGAAGCAGTGGAAAGCTACAAAGCGATAATTCAAACAGAAGATTTTGATAAAATCATTCTGCCAAATAATCTTTACATTTTGGCAACGATGAACACTTCTGACCAATCTTTATTCCCAATGGATAGTGCATTCAAAAGACGTTGGGATTGGGAGTTTGTACCAATCAATTATGATGATGCGAATTCTTTAAACATCGTTATCGGAGATAGTACATATAATTGGGGTAAATTTATAGAGAACATCAATCCGAAAATTAAAGAACTGACAGGTAGTGAAGACAAACAACTTGGAAACCGCTTTGTAAACCCTAAAGACAGAAATATAACATTCGACCAATTCAGGTCTAAAGTCTTGTTTTATTTATGGTCAGAAGTTTACAAAGATGAATTTGGAACTCAAAGTTCAATTTTTAAATATGAACTCGAAGAAAATAATCCAATAGATTTCCAATTTGGAGAACTTTATAACGGAAATGCGACAGATATTGTAAAAGCATTTTTGAAATTCAACGGATTAGAACCTGAACAATGATAATATTATTTGAAGAATATCATTACAAAACGGAAGACCTTTCAAAATTTTTAACTGAAAGGTACTACTTTCCTATTAATGGTATTGAATCAAAAATCAACTTTGTTGGGTATTACTTCAATCCGCAGATAAATGAGGGAAAAGGCGATGTTATCATCATATTTCCGAAAGTTTTTATCAATGAACATAATCTAGCTTTTGATGAGTTTACGCCAGAATCTTTAATCAATCCAACATTTGAAACAACACAAAGATTAACTGAAACAGGAAAAGACAAGCTGATTTTTGAAATTTCAACTTGGTTATATCGGGCAATTCAGCAATTCAACAGAAGACATTTTTACAATTCGATTTCAGAAAATCAATTTATCAATCAAATTGTAACCAATTTGGATGAAAATTCAAGTACTGAGCTTGACATTATTTTAAGTTTATTGAGGTTTCATAAGGAAAATCAGGACTTATTTACCTTCATTGCAAAAACAGCACACTCACAACAAAACAAAATCAATTGGCACAAAACTATTAACAAAAAACAGCCAATTATTCATAATAACCAGCCAATTTATGTTGATTTAGCAACAACAAGAAAAAGAGTAAATGATGACGAAGAGTTACTCATACTTTTTTATTCAACGCTAAATCACATTAAAGAAAAGTATGCGTTTAATTTTCAAATCCCTCAAAATTATACTCTAATTAAAGGGCATCAATTTGAGACGGTTTTAAGAAGAGGATGCAGATTATTGAAAAATATTAAGTACAAATACTTTTCGGACAAAATGATTTGTCTGTACAATTTGCTATTTACCTACTTTGAACGAAGTGAAAGAACCCAATCTAAGAAACAAATTGAAGAAATTCTTCTAATCAAGGATTTTAATATTGTATTCGAGGATATGATTGATGATTTAATCGGAGATAGTACGTTATTTTCCGAATTAAAAAATCACGCTGACGGAAAACAGGTTGACCATATTTACAAATATAAATCACTTCTGATTGAAGATGAAATCTATTTTGTTGGAGACAGTAAATATTATAAACCTCAAAATAGCGTAGGGAAAAATTCAAAGGCAAAACAATTTACTTATGCCAGAAATGTAATTCAGTATAATATTGATTTATTTAATAAAGGAGATTTAGACCAAAGAATAAGATACAGAGAAAACGAAACGGAAGGATATAACATCACTCCGAATTTTTTCATTTCTGCCTTTGTAAATAAAGATTTTGATTTTTCTAAATCATATTTGAACGAGACAGGAAAACCAATAATGCAATTTCATTTCGAAAACCGACTTTTCGATAGGGATACATTATTTGTTCAATCATACAACATCAATTTCTTGTTTGTGCTTTCGGGCTATCTATCAAGAAATTCAACTTTGAAAAACAATTTTAAAAAAGATACGCAAAAAATATTCAGAGAAAAGTTAGTAACTTTTATCAATGAAAAATATCAGTTTTATAAAGTCAAACCGATTGAAGAGAATTTCATCTATAAGCATTTTAAACTGCTAAATGGCAAAATTTACAAGCCGTCACAACTTGAAAACGAAGTCATTTTAGCCTTTGAAAAAGGCTCTGACATTGATGGAGTAATTTTACAAATTCAAGCTGAATTAGAAGAAAGTGCTGAGTACAAACTGAATTAACAAAATCAAGTCAATTAATTATGAGAAAATCAATAGGAATTAGGGTAACGCCTTCTACTGTGTACTTTTCAGTTGTCACATACGAAAATGAAGAATTGGAAATTACATTGGTGGATAAAATAAACAATCCTAAAGCGCTAAATATTCCAGAACAATTGAAATTTTTAAGAAATACACTTTGTGACATAATTAATGAATTTAGCATTACCAATGCTTGTATTCGAATTACTGAATCAAATGCACAGTCCATCAATATTACAAGAATTTATATTGAGGGAGTTATTCAAGAATTATTTGCAAGTTCAACTATTGTTAAATATTATGTTGGTCAAATTTCCAGTATAAGTGCCAACCTTGGAATAGAAAGAGCCACTTTCAAACCATTTGCCGAAGGTAAAGATAGTTTTATGGAAATAGAAAACTGGCAAAATTTTTCATTAGAACAAAGAGAGAGTTTAATGTCTGCAATTAGTGCTTTAAATATTTAAATTATGCCATTAGGACTACATACAACGGAGCTAAATTTTGAAACAACAAAAGAGATAGGTCAGGAAGGGAAAAACTCACAGGTGTTTTTAGCACACGACAAACAACTTGACGGAGAAATTGTCGTTAAAAAAATTGAGAAAAGTAAAATTATTAATCCCACGGAGTATTACGAAGAAGCGAAAAAGCTTTATGCATCCTCACATAGTAATGTTGTTAAGGTAAATTATGGTTGTTCAGATACTGACTATATTTATATAGCTATGCCATACTATAAGAATGGCTCACTTAAATCACTTATTGCTACAAAAAACCTAACAATTAGAGAAATTATTCGTTATTCAATACAGTTCTTATCAGGATTACATCATATTCATTCAAAAGGATTAATTCATTTTGACGTTAAACCTGATAATATTTTGATTTCCGATAATGATGAAGCTCTTTTATCTGATTTTGGATTGACAAAGGCAATGAACAGTTTTGGATTTGCTTCACCTGAACAAATTTATAGTAAACAAGTTCCTCCTGAAACTTTTACAAGTTCCGACAAAACCATTCATTTTGATATTTATTTAGCAGGACTAACTATATATAGATTACTAAATGGGGAAGAATGTTTTCATAATCAACTACATAGCTTTAAAACCCAACCTGATTACATAAATGCAATAACTACGGGAAGGTTCCCTGATAGAACAGATTATCTCCCCCATATCCCATTAAAACTGCAAAGAGTTGTAAATAAAGCAATGAATCTAAATATTGCAGATAGACACCAAACTGTTTTGGAATTAATAAATGAATTGAGTGATATAGATGAAAATTTAGACTGGAGGTTTTCACAAACACCAGTAATTCATACTTGGGAGCGAGATAATGGTACTCACACATATAAAGTGGTGGTAGATTTTGGAAATCCAAAAAACATTAGTATACTTACGACTAAAACAAATAATTCTACTGCTAGAGAACAACGTGAAACATCTCATTGTCACAATAATTTGACTAATTCTAACGTTTTTTCTAAAATAAAGCAAGCATTGAAATTGTGAAAATCAAGGCAATAAAATATAATAAAAATGGATTAACGAGAGCTGAAAATACAGTCCCTAAATTCGTAATGCCTAAAAAAGATTTAAATAAAAATAATGTTAAGATTAAATTAGATAATAACTATATAAAAATTACTAAACGGAAGGTTGATGATTAAATTTTTATTTTAATTGAAATATTTTTTTTGTACATCTTTCGTACAACTTAAGTGTTGTAAAGCATTATTAATAAAGTGTTTTTTAGATTCTGTATCGGGAAATAGCCTGTCTCTACAATCCCTTATGAATACTGCGTTTAATCGACACTATCTCACGAAGTGTGTAAGTTAAAAAGTTAGGGCTTGGATTTTATAATCTGAGCCTTTGTTCAAAAATAAGCATAAACTGGTTAAGAACAATACCCCAATTTTGAATTGGCATGGTCCATTTTTTAGTAGATTCTTCCCGATTAGAGTGGTTAGAATGGTTTGAGAGGGATTTATTTAATATAAATTTGCAGTATGTATTGGTATTATGTAGCAGATTTTTTTTAATCTTCCTGTTTGTCGATATTTATCTAGATAAAAACATAAGCCTCAACCCGTAAGGGTCAAGGCTATATTTCAGAGTAAATACCCACTCATAAGGTTAAATATTTAAATATAAATGACTGTCAGAGTAAATCATAACTAGCTCAAATCAGATTTTTTATATTTCTCTTTAGCAAGCTCCTTTTGACGGTAGTATTCTAACTTCTCTTCGGGTGTCATTAATTCCAGTTTTAACGTTCTGATTTCTTCTGTATTAGAATAGTATTCTTTGTATTCAGCCTCATTGTCTTTTTTAAATTTATCTATATCTATGTTTTTTGGCACATCAAAAAATAGCTTTTCTCTTAAAATTTCATTTCTTGATAATAGAAGTTCTAATCTCTCTCTCTCTTGTCTTTATTTTCCATCTTTATTTTTCAATTAATTTAATAAATATTATATTTTCGCTTGGGTTAATAGGGCTTGGAATTGGTTTGATTTCTTCAACCATAAATTTTGTATTACTCTTAAAAAGCACTTTCAAATGCATTATTTTTTGCTATTTCTCCGAATATTTCTTTAAATTCTTTACTATTCATAAATTTTTTTTATACAGTAAAGCCTACAAAAGTAGGCTTTAACATGTTATAGTAAATTAAAGTGTCTCCTTACTGATCCTGGAGTCATATCTAAATCCGGCTCCTCTTTTAACTCTTTTAAAATGTCTGTTTCTGTTTCAATGGTCGTAATAGGAATAACCAAATATTGATTTAAAATTCTTTTTAATTCCTCCTCTCTATCAGAATCGGAAATATCAAATTCAAAATTTAATAAATCATGAATTAATTTATTTTCTACTTTATCTGTTGTTGCAACTCTCTTATAAATATGCATCATCAATCCATCCAAGGGAATTGAATTTAAAATATATCCATAATTAATATAAAGGTAGTTTCCATATTGTGATTTCTGTAAATTAACCATTGTATTAACTTCTTCCCTATTCTTAATCCAATAATTTCCTTTCTTTTTGTAGCCTAGAGGCTTTAAACTTTCGGTAATTATATTTGTAAGTTCCTGTTTTTCCATAAAATTTCTATTTGAAGTTGTTTAAATAAGAAAAAAGAGTAGCACATTGATTTTTTCAATGTGCTACCGCTAATTAGTTAATTACTATAATCTATTTCCTCCAAATGTTCTTTAACTATATCAGGATATTTCTTACCGTCTGGTTGTTGCATGAATTTTTCAACAGCTTTATTCAAGGCTTCAATATCTCCTTTAGCTTTTAAAAATATGGTTAAATATTTAAATTCTTCGACAGCTGTTGATCTAATAAAATCTCCTTTTATCAAACTCTTCATAAGACTTTCATCTGTTAAGCGTTTATCAATTTCAGGTAAAATAATATTTTGAATATTAGAGATGAGAATAGAATTGATGCTATTAAGAGAATCTGACGCCTTAATAGACCACCAATGGTCAGGATTGCTAGGCATAAACTGACCAATTCTGGCCTGCCAATGACATGACCATACATCTGGTACTTTTGAAGCATCATAATCAAAATCTACAAATTTTCCTAAAAGATCTGAATACACACCAAAATTAATTGTGAATTTTACTTCATCTTTATTACCATCTTGGCTTTTTTGAAAATTTATAATTCCAAAATTGTTATCTGACTTTAAGTGAAAACTATTTCCTTTTTTACTATATCCTTTTTCTTTGAGAAATGGAGTAATAGATTTTATAATTTCTTTTAAAATGTCCATAATATTAATTTTACTATTTAGAACTATTTTATTCAGGTAAGGAATAGGGTGAAAAACAGGTGATATGTTTTCATACCGCCTGAAATAATGCTTATGCTATCCCTTATATCTCAAATCATAATTTGTTGAACGCCTTGCGTCCTCTACTAAACGCCAACCTTCTTTTAGTTTTTGTTCTGCATTCGGACCAATCCATTCCATAAAATCATATTTCTTAAAAGATTTTTTAATCTTTTTTATAAGTTCTTTATAGGTAGATTCTGAAAATGAGTTTTCGTTAACATAAGCAGTCCTACTTACGACCAATATATTTTCTTTTTTTGTATAAATACCTCCTAATCTCAGTTCTATACTTTGAAGATTTTTCATTGGATCAACCGCATATAAAATACCTCCTTTTCTTTGGGGAATATCTCGAACGATAACCTCATTACTTTTTTCCATTATCATTAAGCTATTTTGAGATGATCCATAGTATGGATTATCAATATATCCTAAGTCTAGAATTTCCTCATATGATTCATAAATAGTGGGAATATTATATTCAAATAGACCTGTCAATACATATTTTATATCAAATATAGATTCTATATGGGATAATATTGGAATTAAATCTTCTTTTGTTGCATAAAACATTAATTGTTTGCCTGCCATAATTATTTCTTTTTAGGTATTAATAATAAATGTTCTCCTGGTTGAATTTGGGTTCTTATTCTTATCGCATTTCTCAATTCTCTTGCATTAGGAGTAACACCATCCTTCAATACATCTACCGTATTTATCCTTAAGGTAGGGTATTTAGGATGCGTAGCAGTAATATCAAGATAAGAGCCTCCTTTTCTTCCTCCATTCAAAGGCTTGAGATATTCTTCTTTAAAGCCTCTTTGCCCTCCAAATTCTATTTTATATCCTCTACTTTCCAACGTTGATGAAATTTCAGATATTTGTGCTCTTGTCTCTGCATTTCCCAGCCTTCCTTTACTGCTTGTATAATTCCCTTCATATATTTTTTGAGGTCCTTCCTTATATATTGGAACTGGCTGCTCATTGACAAGATTGTAGCCGGCAAGTTGATCAACACTCTCACCAATATCTCCAATTACCACAGGGGTTGTTTTCACTGGAGTTATTCCTACCGTAGTAGTTTTCGGGGTGTTATTGAAGGTCCATGCGCTTCTACCTTGAGCAATAGGAGCGCCCTTTAATATTGTTCCTTGCGGAGCACCTATTTCAGCCGCCTTTATATTCTTGACAATCTGCCCTCCAGCTCCTAATAGTGCGCCTCCAGCACCTCCTATAGCGGCTCCTGACAAACCACCCATCATGGTTCCTTCTATTACATTTTCCCCAAACATTACTGCGGTTGCAAATCCACTAATAGCACCTGCGGTCGTAAATAATTCTTTTAATTTTTCAATTCTTAAAGAATCATCTAATGGATTATCAAAGTCAAATATTCGCCTATATTGATCTGTTTCATTTTCATTTATATCTCCTATTGGACTTTTTATTAAGTCTTTTGAAAGGAGTATAAATTCTCTCAACATACATTCGAATAAAAAAGGTAGATCAACGAAAAAGGAAAATATAGCACAATCAGCTTTTTATCTATTAAAATAATATTATGATAGATTTCATCCTTAACCCTAAATATTTTCCGTTTCGTGAGCTGACCCCAAAAGTATAAACAAGCTATCCGAAAATCCGGATAGCTTCATTTAAAAAATTACTACTTGATCATGAATTCTTGCAAAACTTTTTCCAAATTAGATTTTAATAAATCCATATTGGTGTCCAGTTTTCGTTTCTTCACAACTTCTGCAAGCAAATCCATTTTCTGCAAAATAGATTGTTTTAAAAATTCATACCTACCTTCTTCTGTTTTATTGAAGAAATTTTCATCATTTACGATGATAGGAATGCCTATAGCTTTTTCATTCTTGCGATAGGATTCTATTTCTTTTATATATTGGAGCTCTGTTATATATGGCTTTACATGAAATTGAAATAGAGCTAATTCTAAATCATTGCCATAATCTTTCCAGTGAAGCTTTTTCAGTTCTTTACTAATGCCTTTTTCTCCCCAAATGTAAGGTCTAAATGCTTCCGATATTGCCGTAAATTCATTTTCTTTTAAGTTAGGATCAAATCCAATTTTCATAAAGCAACCTAATATATTTGTATTCTCTTCCATGTTTCTATATTAATGATTATTTTTATTCCAAGGTCCTTTGTTAATTTGATTCTCATTAAATTCCCAATCCCATGCGTCTTTCCTATTTTCGAATTTCTTGATAGGCTCCATATATTTATCCTGCATAAATTTTTGAGTATATCTCGTTTCTGGTATTTACTTAGAAGTAATTCCATTTTTTAAAATGCTTAATAAATCCTGCTCATTGTTTGTGGAATTCATTTCAGTTAATACTTTATCATTTATGAGTTCTTTCAACTGAACAAGCCTGTCATTATCCGCTATGTCTGATTCTAGACTCAATAAATAGGTTATTCTCATATTTTCTGATATTCGTATATCTTCTAAATTGCTTGCTGAACTTAAACGATTATCTACATGATTTACAAAACCGTTTAATGGTAACCTATTTATTACATAACCATAATTAATATAAAATGAATTATTATACTGGGATTTTTGAAGATTAATTATCTTATTAATTTCTTCTCCATTCATTACCCAATTATTACCCTTCCTTTTAAATCCAGCCGTAATAAATATGTCATCTAAAAGTTTGATCAATTCTTGTTTTTCGATAAATCTCTTTTTAACAATAAACCTCTAAACATGTTTATAATTTCTTAGACTTAAAAGCACTTTATAAAAAAGGGCTACCCCGCAAATACAGGCAGCCCCTGATTTAAAAGTATGTGTTTTATAAATAGTTACTTTAAAAGTCTATTTAACTCTTCATTTACAGCAGGCGTAATATGAATTTCTTTACGCTTTTCCAGTTCTAAAAGTCCCGAAATAGATAATGCTCTTTCTGTAAAAGGAGTAATGAATTCAGTGAAAAATTGTTCTAATCTATTTTTTCTTACCTGATCATTCATTGGTTCATCAAAATTAAATAAAGATCTATATTCAGACGGTTGCCTTCTTGAAACATTTCCTATCTCTTTTTTTACCAAATCTTTATTTCTAAAATAATTATTACCAAACATACCCTGAACATAAATTTTAATATTCAATTCAAAATATTCTCCATAGTTTGATTTCTGTAAATCAAGTACTACGATACTATCAACTCCATCATTAAACCAACCTCCAAAAGCACTTTCAAATGCATTATTTTTTGCTATTTCTCCGAATATTTCTTTAAATTCTTTACTGTTCATAAATTATTTTTTTATACAATAAAGCCTACAAGTAGGCCTTAGCATGTTATAGTAAATTAAAGTGTCTCCTTACTGATCCTGGAATTATATCTCCGGCTCCTTTTTTAACTCTTTTAAAATGTCTATAATATTAATTTTACTATTTAAAACTATTTTATTCAGGTAAGGAATAGGGTGAAAAACAGGCGATATGTTTTCATACCGCCTGAAATAATGCTTATGCTACCCTTTTAAAGTCAAATCATATCCCTTTGCGAAACCTTCATTCTGTACCAGTCGCCAGCCTTCCCTAAGCTTTTCTTCTGCTTCTGGCCCTACGTAGAACATATCGATTTTTTTAAAGCTCTTTTTGATTTTAGAAGAAAAGTCTTTAAAAACCTGTAAGGAAAAATCATTGAGGTTAGTAGTAAAACAAGTTCCAGCAAGTAAAATACCTTCCTTGTATATTCCTCCAAATTGAAAACATATGCTTATATGGTTTAAAATAGGATCAATAGCATATTTTATCCCCCCTTTTCTTTGATTAACAGGTCTTATAATCATTGGCAAATTCTTAGGAATTGCCATTAATCTTAAATCTCTATTCCAGTCTCCGGATTTAGCGACCCCAAAATCCGGAACTTCCAAAACCGTGTTAAAATATTTATCAGATTCTATATCAAATAATCCCATCTCGTAGTATTTGATTGGATAAGATGTCTCAATAGAAATAATAATTTGTTCAATATCTGATTTAGTTGCAAAAAACAAAACTTGTTTACTATTCATATTTATTTCAATTTTTTAGGTATTAATAATAAATGTTCTCCTGGTTGAATTTGGGTTCTAATTCTTATTGCATTCCTCAATTCTCTTGCATTAGGGGTAATACCATCCTTCAATACATCTACCGTATTTATCCTTAAGGTAGGGTATTTAGGATGCGTAGCAGTAATATCAAGATAAGAACCTCCTTTTCTTCCCCCGTTTAGTGGTTTTAAGTATTCTTCTGGAAGTCTTATTCCATTTCTTTCTCCACCTCCATTTGTAATAGTATACCCTCTACTTTCCAGTTCTGTCGATATTTCTGCTAACTGCGCTCTTGTTTCTGCATTTCCCAGCCTTCCACCTTTACTACTTGAGTACTCACCTTTATAAATGGTTTGAGGTCCTTCCTTATATATTGGAACTGGCTGCTCATTGACAAGATTGTAGCCGGCAAGTTGATCAACACTCTCACCAATATCTCCAATTACCACAGGGGTTGTTTTCACTGGAGTTATTCCTACCGTAGTAGTTTTCGGGGTGTTATTGAAGGTCCATGCACTTCTACCTTCAGCAATAGGAGCGCCCTTTAATATTGTTCCTTGCGGAGCACCTATTTCAGCCGCCTTTATATTTTTGACAATCTGCCCTCCAGCTCCTAATAGTGCGCCTCCAGCACCTCCTATAGCGGCTCCTGACAAACCACCCATCATGGTTCCTTCTATTACATTTTCCCCAAACATTACTGCGGTTGCAAATCCGTTGATAGCACCTGCAGCAGCTCCTCCAGATGCTCCGGCAATGGCTCCTCCTAAAAGACCTCCCTGTATTCCGGATGATGCGGCTGCGGTAAGAGCAGCAGAACCTACAGCGGCTCCAACCCCTCCGGTAAATGCTCCTACGGCAGCACCCATTGCTATTTTCCCCCAGGTAGCTCCCCAATTCCATTGTACAGGGTTCCATGAGCCATTAGCTTTTACTCCTGTTAAGTAGCCTCCCACAACTGCTCCTACAATAATCCATGCAAACTCTCCATTAGGATCATTATAGATCATTGGATTATTCATTACATACCCGTACCTGTTGTAGATTTGGGTATTAAAAGGATCCTGGATATTTTCATCCGCATTCAGGAATCTTCTCAGCAGCGGGTCGTAGAGTCTTCCGTTCATGTGGATAATTCCCACGTCTATAAAGTGCTCATGTCCGGTATAGCCTCTGTCTATAAGCATTCCTTCGGAATTGTTTATCAGAATGGTTATGTTAGCTTTACCAACAGCTAATTTACTTTTTCCGATACGCAGATGGGTTAAGTTGCCCCATGCATCAAAATGCCTTTGCTCAAGCATTTTTCCGGCTTCATCACTAATAGCTAAGATACTTCCCAGATAGTCTTTATGCAAAAAATTAAATGATCCGTTACTTTCATCAAAGTTTTTCAAAAATACAATATTACTCTCATATGCATTCCCCTCAATATAAATGATGTGTTTTTCTTTTCCAGTTATATTGTTTTTTACTACTTCAAAGCTTCCTTCTTCGCTGTATAGCTTGGTGAATTCTCCGTCATCTTCCGGATTAAAAACTCCTTTACACGTCACCCTTTGTCTCATACCGGTCAGTCCATACTGAAATGCTACAGAACCTTTTTCCCCAGCAATATATACCGGGTCATTATTCTCATTGTAAAGAACAGTCTGAACAAGATCCTGGTCATAATTTTCCATTCCCTCATTGTTTAGAGTCATTCCGGTCGCCTGATATATTTTGTCTGCATTTTCATACTTGATGTTTCCAACCTGATCATTTTCCATGATTCTTCCTTTTACATCATATGTATTTCTATTGGTAGAAGGCTTAAGTCCTGTCACCGGATCGGTCCAGTTTACCAGGCGGTTGTTATCATCATAATCAAAATATTCAGTTTCAATAGTTCCCGATGTTCTGCTTTTGAGTTCATTTCTAATAGCATCAAAGGTGTAAGAAATATTAAGAATATTCGGTTTTACAGATGAGGAGTGATTGACATTTGCCAAAAATCCATTACCATCATATTCATTATTAATCTCAGCCGCTCCCAATTTAGCCTTTACGAGCAGTCCTTTTGCATTGATTTCTTTCAGCTCCCATAAAACTTTCCCTGAAGTCTTATCCTTAACCTGATACAACTCACCATTCCATGCATTGTACAGATTTTCTACAGCAACATTGGTTGTTACTGTGGAAGTCTGTATTGCTTTTTCATATGAGCTTATCCTTCCATTGTTGTCATAAACAATATTTTTGTCTGAGAAATATGCTTCAGGGGTCTCCTGGAAAGAGGAAACTGTCCTTCCCTGAGGGTCATAGTTTATTGTGTAAATATATTTTTTACCATTGGAGATTCCTGCTTTTTCATTGAGTCTTCCCTTATTATTATAGGAAAAACTCATCATCTTTTCAGTTTGGTTACCCGTGGTAGATTTCTCCTCTAGGCTGATAAGTTGTCCCAGGGTATTATACTTATATCTTTTCTCACCTCTTGGGCTTTTAACTCTTGAAAGTGATCCCATATAACCAAGGTACTGATATTCATATACCCCGGTAGAAGGGTCTTCTACCCGTATTTTATTCCCCCAGTCATCATACTTGGTGGTCACAATATGCTGTGCGTATTTGGCCTGGATCTGCTGGCCTTCGGCATTGTAAGAAAACTGTACCGTACCTCCCTTATCGGTTGATGATATGACATTTCCTAAAGCATCCATTGTCTGGGAAGTTGTCCTTCCGTAATCCAGTGGACTGGTTTCCTTTACCGTTGTAGTAAATCCTGATATGATAGTCTCTGTTTGTTTTCCGGTAAATGCTGTACTCTTTACCTTTGGCGGAAATACGGTATCATCATAAACAAAAGTATTCCAATAGCTGGCAGACTGCCCTTCAAAATAAGGCTCTGATTCCTTGAGTTTCCTACCCAATATATCATATTGAATGTCTCTAGACACATATTGTCCCTGTGTAAAGGCTTTGGAAGATGTTTTATATTCCTGTCCCAGCTTATTGGTATAAATTTTTGAAACATCACCATCAGGATCATTGCGGGTAATCATTTCATTGTACTGGTTGTCTTTAGCGTACTTGTAAGTCGTTGTTCCTGCAAGGCTGGAAGCAGAACTTACCAGCTTACCCCACACATCAAAGGTATTGGCTAAAGTGTTGCCATCCGGATCTGTTTGGGTTAGTATCTGCCCTAGACTGTTGTAGGTAAACTGCGCTTCTCGTCCTAGATTATCAGTTTTTTTAACAATAAACCTTCCTGTAGAATCATACGCATCTTTCTGAGCTTTTGAATTCCCATCAATACCAGATATGGTTTTTTTGAATATAATGTTTCCAAACCCATCATAAGAATATCCTTCAGTCACTGCTTGGGTCGTATTATTTCCAGGGAAAAACTGGCTGCTTTTTAAAAGGTTATTCACATAGGAATAAGTAGTAAAGGTATTTTGTATATCACCATAAGCTTCCGTTTTTTCAGCCTTATTGGTAGGTCTTCCTAAATAATAGTCTTTTCCTGTACCCCAGATATTATGGGCATAGTCGAACTCTGTGGTAGATACAGCGTAACCGTAATTGGTACTCACTTCTATTTTGGAAGGCAGATAATAGTTTTCATAAGTCGTTACTTTTTGAGTGATTGTCCCGGTTAAGAAATCTTTTGTTTTGGTAAACTTAGGAACAATTGCCGTAACAATTTTGGATTGATATCCCGAAGGTACAGAAGTAACTACCTGACCGTTCAGCAGCTTATCTGCTTTATATTCTACAGATTCAAAGCTTAACAGCTGGGTATTATTCTCTGAAATATCTGCCGGAAAAATAATACTTTCATTGTTCGTTCTAATGCTCCATTCTTTTACTGGCACTCCATCCAAAATTGGATCTATTTGTGATCCCGACCATATTTTGGTGTTTTCAAAACCTTCAGCATACCATGATGAACGGGCGATTTGATGAAAACCCAATAATTTTTTTCCTTGCAGATTTCCTATAAGCCCTCTGTAACGGAAATCCTGCTTTCTTCCTTCTTCTGCAAGCTGGGAAACGGCATAGGCCTGATCGACCCTGCCCATGGAGTAGTAAGGATAAAGCTCCTTCTTTTCTTTCTTATAAAAATCAGGAGTAGTTGTATTACCGGGAACTACTTCCAGGTATTTTACAGAGGTAGTTACGCCTCCCTGGGTAATTGAAGCCACTCTTGCTAACTCAGAAACAGCAGTAGGTCCTTTTATTTTTTTTAGGAACTGCTTCCAGTATAAAAAAACATTGTAATAATTATTCCCGGATTTTATAGAATTGGTAATTGGAGTAAACAGCGTAAGATCCAACAGGTCCTGAATCTCATACTGCGGGCTTTGGAATGACCAGTTGGAAGTAAAATTAGGAGTACCGTTAACGTCAGATCCATTAGCCAATTTAGCACTTACCGTATACCCGAAATTCCTGTAGTTGGTATTGAATAGGTTGATCTGATTATAGGAAAAGACCTGAACAATATCAGATTTTCCATCCTTATTCATGTCCGTAACCGAAAAGAAATATTGCTTTGCAAATTTGGCATAATTACCGGTCATTTCCTTTTGGAACTTCCTGTAGGTAAAGAATTTCTTCTTCAGGAAAGGGACAAACCCATTGTCTACTCCTATGTAAAATCTCCAGTCGTCAGGTTTTCCTATGGCATAATCTGTAACAGGAATCGCAAAGTCAAGCTTTCCATCGCCATTATAATCTCCGTATAAGACCGGAAATTCAGGGTCTTTAGTTTCAAGCAGGTTTCCGGAAAACCTTATTTTTTGCTGGTACTGCGTAGCGTCATATTTTACAAACTCAAAAACGGTATACTGTGAATCAGAGACATTGATAATTTCCACTTTTCCATCTCCGTCTATATCCAGATACTTCCGTTCCTTATAAATATTTTCATTGATTCCCGGAGCGAGCAGCAAGGAAATTAATGGAATAGCTGGATTTTTAAGGTCTACAATCCCCTTTACATTAAATCCAGCCGGAGCTCCATCATCAAGAAAGGCATCAGGGATGCCATCCCCGTTGAAATCACCTACTTCAAGGATTAAATTATCACCTGATCCGTGAAATACTGTATTACCAGACTTTTATCGAATACTTTTACAAAATCATTATTTCTAAAAATATAGCCATAAATTCTGCTGTCTTTATATTCAACAATCCCATTCCCGTTATACACTTGTCCCTCTTCATCTAATAATGTACTGACTACTTTAGCATTACCGGCAAAATTTTTACCTGTAGAAACAGTTGAAAAAGTCTCATTGAATGCACCCAGCTTTACTGTACCGTTATTCATCAGAAAATCCAGATAAGAATCTCCGTTGAAATCCCCTACCAACTTAACATCATTAAAAGGCTCAGGCTCCGCAGTATACTCTGCATAAGAAGAATTTACCATAGGAGGATAGTTGAAAGTTACAGGATTCGCAGGTTCATTATTGGCATTATACTCAGTAATTTTTCCAGCAAACTGGTAATTGGTTCCATTACCTGTATACTCTATGCTGTATCTCTTAAACTGATTATTACCTGTAATTACTTTTACCTCGGAAAGAATCTTGTTTTGGTAAGATCTGAGTCCTTGTACATAAGATTCTTCTTTTAAATCTCTGTCATTGTAGGTGAACTGTATGGTGTTCATGTGAGGCGTGTTCATATCCTTATTACCACCCCACCTTATGCTGCTTATCAGGGCAGCACCAGTTCCCTGTACATAATTGTATGAAATATAATTTCCCTGTGGATCTTGCCATTCACTTATATTATATTCAGTTGGAATTCTGGCATCTGCACTACGGCCATACCAGGCCTGAGAACCGTCCTCAAAAGTCACTTCCCAATATTCCGGACCATACCATCCAGCGGCAGTTCCTATAGATTTAAATTTCGCATTGGAATATTTCTCTGTTACATACTGAGCGCCGTCTTTACCATATTCTCCTGATTTGAGTACCAGTCTTTTACCATTAAAACTGTAATAATCAGAGAAGTCCATCTGAAGTCCTTTTACCTCTCCGGTATTTTCTATGTTTTTAGATGTTCTGCTGATTGTGGTTATTCCTGAAATTCTCCATCCATATCCAGCTATACCATTACCTGATTCACTGTTGTAAACCAAACTAATCTGTGGTGATACTGATTTTATTCCCGGAGTAAGGTCCAGGGGCAATGAAAACTGCAGCTGTCCAACTCTGTTTACTTCAATATTTCCTTTAGTATCATGGAAATTCTGGGCAAAGCAGAACACTGAAATGAAAGATAATACGAGCGATGAAAACAGCTGTATTTTCTGATGATAATTTTTTTCCATAGCCTTTATCTTTTGGTGATGTTTTTACTGAAGATTCTACCGTCTTTCAGGGTGAAGCGAAGAACATATATCCCCCAATCATAGCCAGTCATATTGATTTTTAACTGTCTATTAAGGCCTGGAATATTCTGCTGTTGAAATTTCCAGTGTACCGTACTGTGCTGATAGAGAGAAACTGATTCTATAAGCCTGTCTGTTTCCTCGCTCCAGTCGATGGTAAGCATATCATTTACTGGAATCGGGTAAAGCCGTACCTGTTTCCAAAAGGTTTTTTCATCCATCAACTGGCTTGTGGAAAGGGAAGTAGTTTTAAGGTGTTTTGAAGCTTTTCCAGCAATGTCATCAGGGCCACGATAGCGCTGATTGCCCGCCTCGTCATACTTGAAGTAGACTTCAGTTTGCTGAGCACTGAGCGTACTTAGGGTAGCGCATAAGAATAATGCACTTAAATAATTTTTTTTCATTGATTTGAATTTTTGATGTAAAAAATAAATATTAACTCCCAGTTAATAGAGAAAATATTTTGATATGGGTTTGTATAACAGGATAGATTTACCCTGAAAGACACAATACTTTCATATGTTTATTTTAAAGAATGATGGTATAGCCTGATTTAAAATCAGGATCTGTTATAATCAGTCACGGGAGACCTTAGACTTTAGAAGTCCTGCACAAAAGAAATAAGGAAGGACCTTAATTTGTGCATACAAGAAATTAGGTGTGGAACATAATTTCTTTCTCTCATCTTGTGTTATTTTTCTCTTAAGCGAACTTATGCACTACAGAGATTTTCTACAATCCGTAAAATCACGATACTTTTATATCCCGGTTTTTACGGTAATTAAAATAATGCTACCCTATCTTTTTATATGTAAAAGCGATAAAATAACCTGATTAAAAAATCAGACTCTGATAAAAGAAAAAGTAAACATAAAAATCTGAGGCTTTAAAAGCCCTGCGCGGCAAGAATAAGGTAAAAAACTTAGCGCACATGTTCAAAGAAATTAAGTACAGGAAATATTGGGATTACCTAATTTCTTTTCTATCATTCGGTGTTTTTGCAAAGCGACTTTACGTGCTTTAAAGCAGATATACAATCCGTAAAAAACCACGGAGTCTGACAGCCGTCATTTTAAGGTAATCGTAAAAGTCTGTCTCTCAAATGTAAACTATTTTTTTAAAACCACTCACTTTAAAATGAAATAAAATCTATTTATTATTATTTCGAAGCTGATCTTAATGTGATACTATCCTATTAAAACAAGACTATAAAACTATTTTAATTGTTACCAGTCAAGATCTGCCGGGTGAAAGAATGCAGGATATTAAACACTTTAATCAACCAAAGAAACATACCTGGTGCATAGTAACACAGGTGAGTTTTTGACAAATCTTATCTCATAATAGCTTAAATGATCTAAAGTGTTTTAAAATATCAGGACGCAATCACTTCAATATTGAATTGATTGTGCTTTTTTAAGGTTAATTTTATGAAAAAAATTCTTCCCTTCTTTTTGCAATGATTTCTAATTGACCTTCTTTGCTAAATGCTTCATTTAAAAAATCAAGTTGATCCTGATTAGGAACGTCGCCAGATACTTAATATTGCTCTAAAATTTGCTTCTTTGAAAAACGACTTTTTTAATTAAATTTGATAAAGTTCAAAAACATAACAATTAAAATTTAAGCTTTTATTTTTCTGAGAAACGAAAGTTTAACCAGGTTTAATGTGTAAATTTGGAAGTTAACAGACCCTTTAAAAAAACAGAACGAAAACATCTAGAAGTTAATACAGAAAAAAATGAGAAACAATATTTATACTTTGTTATTATTTTTATTTTTATTCACAAGCGTTAATGCTCAAGAATATTCAAAATTAATAAGTGAAGCCAACAAATTATATGAAACAAAAGATTATAAAATGTCTACTGATTTATATGATAAAGCTTTTAAAATTGAAAGCAAAAATCCAAGTCACCTGTATAATGGCGCATGTGCATCTTCTTTAGCAGGAAATACAAAAAAAGCATTTAAATGGTTGAACTTATCAATAGAAAAAGGTTGGACAAATCTAAAGCACTTAAATTCTGATACTGATTTAGAAAATTTACATTCAAAAAAAGAATGGGGAAAAACGATTGAAAAGTTAGAAAAAAAATTAGAGTTAGTAGAAGCAAATTATGACAAACCATTGCAGGCTGAATTATTGATAATTCTTGAAGAAGACCAAAAATATAGGATGCAAATCCATGAAACTCTAAAAAAATTCAGTGATGATTCTAAAGAAATGCAAGACCTTTGGAAAATAACACTTCAGAAAGACTCAATTAACTTATTAAAAGTAAAAAAAATATTAGATGAAAAAGGTTGGGTTGGCAAAGACAAAGTAGGCGCACAAGCCAATAATGCGATATTTCTTGTCATTCAACATTCAGATCTGGAAACGCAAAAAAAATATTTACCAATGATGAGAGAAGCTGTAACAAAAGGAAATGCAAACCCAGGTTCTTTAGCTTTGTTAATTGACAGAATAGAAATCCGAGAAGGTAGAAAACAAATATATGGAAGTCAGATAGGAACCAATCCAAACACTAATAATCAATATGTTTTACCTTTGATTGATCCTGACCATGTAGATAAAAGAAGAACAGAAGTTGGCTTAGGTTCAATCTCTGATTATGTTAAAAATTGGAATTTAATTTGGGATGTTGAAAAGTATAAAAGTGAATTACCTGAATTAGAAAAATTAAATAAATAGAAAAAACGTCTGCTACAAGCAGTTTGCAAAAATAGCAGGTTTAGGGTTTAGTTTTAAGCGGTTTTTTTATTTCAAATAAAATATTTTTTTTAAGTCAAGATGACTTCTTTCTGCATTGTATTCTTCACATATCACCGTAAAAATTGAAAGTGTTTCAGTGAAAAATTAAAGCTCATTGCCTCATTAATTTTTAACTTTGCAGCTTACAATTGATAAAGCATTGAAGAAAAAGTACACCATAAAAGAGTTTCTTGAATACACTAATATAAGCGGCTTTAAGAATAATCATATTCATTTGGCGGAATACCATAAGCAGAAGAATATGCGAAGAAAATCGGCTCCCATTGAGCTCGACTTTTATTTTTTAGCAATCAAGCTCAACTTTGATAAAGACAAGAATTTTGGTCAGACGCTATTCGATCAGGCAGATGCCTTTGTATATCTGGACCAGCCGGGGGATTTTCTTCAATGGGATTTAGAACATCAAATTTCGGGGTATCATATTTTGATTGATGCAGGTTTGTTCAGAAAAATTGCTAAAGAATACAGCTTTACTTACTACGGCAATCACGAAGCACTTTTTATTACCAAAGAGGAAGAAAAAACAATTACCGACCTTTTCCAAAAAGCATTAAAAGAATTTGAAGGCAACGAGAGCTTTTCTAAGGATATAGTGATTTCCTATGCTTCGCTTATTCTATCCTATATCCAGAAATTTTACAGCAGGCAGTTTGATACAAGAGAGGAACTGTATAACATTACGGTAGCCGATTTTTACAAGAACCTCGAAGCGTATTATGACAATGAACAGAATGCCATGAAAATGCCATCGGTTTCCTACTTTTCGGATTTAGCCAGTTTATCTTCCAATTATTTTGGCGACCTCATAAAACATTATACAGGGCGTTCGCCACAGGAACATATACATCAACTGCTCATACAGACAGCAAAGAACAAATTACGGACAACTTCTTTAAGCATAAGCGAGATAGCCTTTAGTTTAGGGTTTGAATATCCGTCCTATTTTGCCACGTTTTTCAAAAAGGAAACAGGCATTTCCCCAAGTGTGTTCCGAAATCAGTAAATAATTAAAGTCTTCCCGTAATTACTTTAAGGATTGAGTTTTCAAGTCAGACTATCTTTGTACTGTTCACTAACTTATTAAAGATAAATGGCAATGAAAGCAATAAAATTCAAAAACAGAAATTGGGACGTAGCAGGTATCTTGCAGTTCCCGAAAGACTTTGATGAAACGAAAAAATATCAGGCGATTGTTTGTGCACACCCTATCAGCAGTTGTAAGGAACAGACAGCCGGAAATATTTATGGAAAAGCATTGGCAGAAGCTGGTTTTATTACACTGGTTTTTGATGCTTCCAATCAGGGAGAAAGCGGTGGCGAAGTAAGGTTTTAGAAGACCCTGCAACCCGTGTAGAGGATTTCCGTTGTGCAGCGGATTTTCTAACAACTTTGAATTATGTGGATGAAGAAAAAATTGGTGTTTTGGGAGTTTGTGGCGGAGGTGGCTATGCCGCTAATGCAGCAATGACCGAAAGACGGTTTAAGGCAGTTGTAACCGTTGTTGGCGCAAATTACGGACGTTTGCTTCGTGAGGGGGATTATACCGCTGATGCCGCTATTAAAACTCTGGAGGGAATTGCCAAGCAACGTACGGCACAGGCAAGAGGTGCTGACCCTGCCATTACGGTGTACAGACCAAACTCGCAGGAAGACAGAAAAGCTGCAGGAATGAACGACATCGACATTATTGAAGCTGTAGATTACTATCAAACACCCAGAGCGCAGCACCCTAATTCTCCAAACCATTTACGCGTGGACAGTCTTGATAAAGCAATGGCTTTTGATGCGTTCCATTTAGCAGATTTATTACTTACACAGCCGCTTCACGTGGTAGTTGGCGATAAAGTAGGAGCATTTGGCTCATATAGGGATGGCTTTGAACTGTTTGACAAAGCAGCATCAAAACAAAAGAGCATTCAAGTTGTTACCGAAGCAAGCCATTATGATTTGTATGACGGAAAAGAAGCTACCGGAAAAGCATTGGAACAGATTGTTCCGTTTTTTAATAAACATCTTGTCTAGTGCAATTTTTCATTCTTTTAAAGGTATTTGAGCCTTACAACAAAATCGTTGTAGGGCTTTGTTTTTACCTTTGTATTATAAAAATTAAGATAATGCAAACAGAAATAAATACATTAAATATATTTGGACGATTACGCACTGGGTAAAGCGTACCATTCAGCGACCCTCAATATTCTAAAATAGGGTAAGCCTGTAACGATACAAACAAATTGTTAGTTGCTTCAGAGCTTGGGTTCCAGGCAGATTATCCGGAGGAGAACATCCTTTTTATAGCAGAAAACACCAATACAAAAGCAATCTGTGTAACAAGAGGAAAACATGGTTCAATATTGCTTTGGGAAAATTCTTTTTACTACCGTAAGGGCTTCATGATGAAAGTTGTAGGTACAGCAGGTGTCGGAGATTCTTATCTCGCCGCCCTTATCGCAAAACTGACCAGTGATAAAGAACCTGAAAAAGTATCGGATTTTGCCAGTGCTGTCGGTGCTATCATAGCAAGCCATCCTGGTGCCAATCCGAAATAGAAAGCATTGAGATAGAAAAATTTATGAAAAACCAACAATTTGAGCTGAAACCCTTCGAAATATTTGGCATCATCGGCTTTTTTATGATGATGCTATTTTCTATCATATTATCTTTTGTATGGTTGATGAAAACGGGCGTTTGCTAAAAGAATATGATTCTCCTAAAAAAAGTAAGGATTGATTTAAAGTTAGATCCACCAATAAGCAGGAAAGTCGCGTCAGGAAAGTTTAAACCCGAAGCTTAAAAAACAAATGAATAATCTGAAAATTTGTTTTTCTAAAATAAATTCATTATATTGAGATATGAAAAAATTTGAAAATCAAGGTAGTATAACGCACGCAGGTAAAATGAATGAACGAACAAGAGCTATGGAAGTTCTTGAAAAAGCTAAGCAGACACAAGGGAAAATCACCTTTCTAAGACAAGGGGCCGGAAGAAATTTTAAACCCAAAAATGAGGTTTCCTAAATTGGAATTGATTACTCCATGGTCCACATAAGAATGTGGTATGTTACCGAAAATATAGAAAAAAGCCCCTGTTTCAACAGGGGTTATTTTATTTTATTGTCTCGTCCTGAAAAAAGTTGACTAAAAAACAATAAAACCAGTCAGCGTTATGGATTCAAAAAAAACATCAGGTCCTGTACATGAGTACAGTGAGGCCTTCAAAAGACAAGTTGTCTCTGAATATGAACGGGGATTATATACAAAATCCCAATTGCAAACACGATACAATATCCGTGGTAATTCATGTATTCCGAAATGGTTAATAAAATATGGTAACTTTACTTATGAAAAACAAATAAGTAAAGGCAGGCCCATGAAAGACCCACAGAAACAAAAGATTAAAGAGCTTGAGGCAGCTTTATCAAAAAAGGAAGAAGAACTCAAGGTCTTTAGGAAATTTATAGAAATCGCTGAACGTGAATTAAAGATTGAAATTGTAAAAAAGTCTGGTTCCAATCAATCCAGGAAATAAAGGCACATACGAATCTTCCAGTAGAAGATATCTGCCGATTGTTTGGATACAGTAAACAAGCTTATTACAAAAGAAGGAGCCGGCCGAGTTTAAATAATAATCAAGAAAGAATTATAGAATTAGTAGTATCAATTCGCAAAAAGATGCCTAAAATAGGTACTCGGAAACTTTATTTCTTACTTAAAAATGATTTTAACAAAGAAAGCATTCAAATAGGAAGAGATGGATTGTTTAAGATTTTAAGATCAAATTATCTTTTAATTCCCAGAAGACACAGTTACTTTAAAACAACGAACTCCAGACATTGGATGAAGAAATATCCCAATATCATCAAAGAAAAAGAATTGAAATGTTCAGAGAAGGTTTGGGTAGCAGATATTACCTATCTGAAAACTAAAGAGAGGAATTATTATCTTCACCTGATTACTGATGCTTATTCAAAAAAAATTGTAGGATATGAATTGAGTGATAATTTACAGACCAGTTCTACATTGAAGGCATTAAAACAAGCCATAAGGAATCGGGTATATAAACATCCCTTAATTCATCATTCAGACAGAGGTTTACAGTATTGTAGTAAAGAATATACCGAAATGCTAAAGAAGAATGATATTCTTATCAGTATGACAGAGAACTCGGATCCTTATGAAAATGCTGTAGCAGAAAGAGTGAATGGCATTCTAAAATATGAATTTGGATTGATTGGTACTTTTGAAAATTTTAAAAATCTCTCTCGACAGCTTGATCAATCAATTTACTATTATAATAATTTGAGACCCCATTTTTCATTACATTATAATATTCCAAGCCAAGTACACATGAAAAATAATGTGAAATTAAAAACCTATAAAAAACAAAATCAGAATAGGAAAATCCCTACTCTGATTTAAGTATATTTAACTTATAAAACTAGTCAACCTTTTTCAGGACTAGTCATATCCTTAATCTTTAGATACTCCAACTCTAATTTTATTATGTTTAGTTTAAACCTATTCAAAGCAGGCTTCACTACTTTTATATGTTCTCGAGTTTAGGTTTTCCTTTCTGAGACTTTTTCTAAAGCTTTAAACAATGAGAGATTACGGTTTAGTTCTTCCTCAAGGAAAAATGAATTGTTTTGATATGGGGTAGTAGTCTTTTTCATCAAGTAAAGACGGCATCTGTTTCAGACTTGGATATATCATTTAGCTTAAATATAGCTAAGAATATAAGCTTAATTTTAACAAACATATGAAACCGAGAGCGAAAAATTGATGATCCGGCTTTCAAGACCAAAGCCGTTGAGCTTGTTTTAATTGCTGATCTTAAGCATAAACAGAAATTCTATTCTTCAATAATCTAGTACTAGCATTAAATTATTCAATCCAATTTCTCAAATTCAATATTGTAAACTCTTGAGAAATTAGTTATACAGCTCATGAATGCCAAAGAGTAAAATCTGCTATTGTAGTTGAGCCCGGTGGTCCCACCCAGATTCTGGAAAGATTTTCTGGCTGTTTCGGATCATAAAGGACAGTTGCTGCATCTCCTGTCTTAGGCAGATCGCTGCGTTTCCACTGGCCGGTTTTCTGAACCCAGCGATCCACCCCGTCCACGTCGGTAAATTTCACAGTAATTGTTCCGATGAGACCGCCTGAACTAGGATCAATTTCCGGAATATCGGTAATGAGCGCAGGAATTATTTTCCCTTCAGTGATCATGCGGGTAAGAGTTTCATACTTTGCTGATCGCTTCATTCTTAATAGGATGCTAGTTATCAAGAGTAATCCGGCAATAACAGTCAGTATCACAGGAATAATCCATAATACACCCATCTTTGTTAGCGATAAAGCACCCCACCAGGCACCAATGGCAATCCCTGTGAAAAGAACAGGCCCAGGTCCAATCCCAGGAAATGAAAGTAGTTTCCCGGTATATCTGCGGCTGGCACTTATGTGTACAAAGAGACCACAGATTATAAATGGCAGCCCGGCAGCCATGCTAAAGATTGCTAAGGGAGGTTCATCCGAATTCGTCATATCCTGCTCCAAAAAACCAAATATAGAACGAGCGATTAATACGCCGCCTAATAAAATCATAACATGACCGATCAAAACACCCAGCAATGCAGCCTGGCTCCCCTTCTGCCTGGCTATCCTCTGTTTACGTGCTTCTATAGGATCTATTGTATTGTTATTCTTCATTATGTAAGTTGAGTTTTCAT
Organism: Chryseobacterium sp. MEBOG06; assembly: GCF_021869765.1. Lineage (NCBI taxonomy): Bacteria > Pseudomonadati > Bacteroidota > Flavobacteriia > Flavobacteriales > Weeksellaceae > Chryseobacterium > Chryseobacterium sp. MEBOG06. The sequence continues at coordinate 3,558,259 of NZ_CP084580.1, forward strand.
AATTACTATATACTGAATACATTAAAGGTTTAGCTTCTCAAATGTAGTAAATAAATTTAAACAGCAATCACGGATTTTATTCAATCAGTTTAGAGGGCGTTTCAAAAAACATTCGTCTCTTTCGATGGATCCAGAAAGACTTCTTAAAGAAAAGCCTCCCGGGGTATCAGGAGGCAAAAGTGTAATTTGTCAGAAATATGAAATTTTCATGTTTTCAAATGTAAGAAGTGATTACATTCTTTATTATGACCTGAATCATAAATAAATTAACATTATTGCTTTTAACCATTAAATTATTTGTAATTAAAATTAATAAATCCTTATTTTAATTCAATTTCCATTAAGCTTCAGATTGAATGAAATTAGGTAGGACAGAAAAATAAAATTCAACCATTCTTTAAATAAAGTACTCAAGAACATTTATTTTAAGTCCTCCTTGACCGTTTTAAACGGCGTGAAAGCATTTTCTCAATGGTAGTTTTCGCTTTTTTCCTGGCTTCTCCAGGCTGACGAGGTTTAGATGAAGGTTTACGTTTCGGGGCAGAAGAACGGTCAAAATTCAATCTTTCTATGATTGCACCTAAAAATATCGTGAAATCGCCATCATATTGTATAGAATTAACTTCAATCAACATCCGGCGTGCACCAGGGTTATACCCCTCCTGCAGTAATACAGTGCTGTAATTTCGAATTGCAATCGGGTTTCCATTTTTATCAGATTTAAAAAATCTGGATTTATAATGATTTGTTCCCTCTCTGTATTCTTCTTTTTTTTTGCCTGTCTCAATTTCATCAAACCATACTTTTTGCATGGGTAAATAGAGTGGTTTTTTTTCAGGTTCTGCAAATGGTAAATTTTTCATCAGTTTTTATTATTATTTAATTTCTTAAAAGTAACAACCTCCTTTCAATACTGAAAAAGGGTTTCCGAAAAGACTGATATTTACTATTATTTGCAACCCACTTTAATATTTTAAATCCTTTTGGAACAAATTGATGTTATTTGAAACAATATTCCGGTTTATACTTTTACAAATTATTTTTTTTGCAAATCGCCAAAATCATGTATTTTGATAACTTCTATATGATTACCAGAAATCCGGAAGAGATCTGTAGCTTCTCTATACTTTTCTTCGTTTTCTGTATCCAAAGTTCTAAAATAAACCCGACGTACATCTTTATCCTTTACAACTGAAATAAAAGTAAACCATGTAGAATTGGATGCACCATCAGGGAGCACCGCACTCACATTGGCTTCTTTCAGTTTAGCAAGGTCATTCCCTTTAAACCATTTATCAATAAGTTTTTTACCGTCGATTTTTTTTCCTCCTGATTCTAAAGCAGCAGCCAGTAAAGGGTTGCCTGCATTATCAAACCCTGTATTGAATTTGCTTGCATAATAAAACAAAATAGCTCTGGTAGGCTCATCCAGATGTTTACAATATTTATTATCAATCGTTACCTGCCCCTGCCCTGCTCGGGAAAAAACAACAGTACTGTCTGAATTTTCAGACAAATTGGATGGAGTTACCCCAGCATTTTTCTGATGATCAACTTTGGATTTATTACAAGCAATACACAGGAAAAACAGCACTGATACAGCTAATATTTGTAATAAAAAAATATTTGTTTTTTTAAGAATGTTCATAGTAAATCATTTAGATAATGTATATTACGATTAATTTTTAATATTTACAAATGGTCATAAAGGGAGCTAAAAACTATTTACCACAAGGTAGAAAATTCAGCCCCCTTTTAGATCAATAACATCCTATATTCAGATCCGCTATGTAAAATCTGTCTCCATAGTCATATATAAACGTCTCCTTTAGTTCCTTGCCTTATACTAATAGCTGAAACGATCTCCTACAATATTGTATTATTTACAGGTATACACCCCCTTCACAAATTCAGAATAATATAATATCATCACCAGTGCTGTATTCTGAAAACTGTAAGTATTAACATAGTATTTCAAAATTAAATGTCTCAACATTGAGACATTTGTCGTAAATTTGAGCTAATAAAAAAACAATGGATACTCATCAAAGAATTATTGAGACGGCTATATCCGTTTTAAATGAGAATTTTTCGGCAACATTTGAAGAAATAGCAGCAAGCTGCAACCTCAGCAGAAGGACTTTACACCGGTATTTTAAAAGCCGCAACGAACTGCTGGAAGCCTGCAATAAAAACATGATGCTGTCCTGGGAAGAGGCAGCCATCAAAGCCTGCAACAGTTCTGCTAATCCGCTGGTACAATTGGAACACTTATTATACGCCGGAATTGACAGCGGGATAAAGTATGCATTTCTCATTAAGCTGAATGAGGTAGAGCCTTCCTCTGAAGCTTTTGAAAGCGAAAAAACTAAAGACTATTTACAAACAAGAAACAACTTATTCCGTGCAATACAGGAGTTGCAAAAAGAAAAGCTGATCAATGAACGTTTACCATTACCGTGGATAAAAATTTTATTCACCAGTATAATTACAGCTACCATCACGGCATTCAGATCAGGGGATATTGCCCCGAATGAAGTAAAGAAACTGGCATGGTACTCATTCAGCAGAAGTATAGGGATACAATAAACAGATAAAAAATGATACATTCCTTTTTAATGATAGGCCAATCTAATATGGCTGGCCGTGGTTATGTAAAAGAAGTTCCATCAATCTTTGATGAACATATTAAAATGCAGAGAAACGGATTATGGCAGATCATGTCTGAACCGATTAATTTTGACCGCCCCAGTTCTGGTGTGGGACTTGCGGCCTCATTTGCCGCTTCCTGGAGACTGGATAATGAACAAGATGAAATTGGATTGATTCCATGTGCTGATGGAGGAACAAGTCTGGATGACTGGGCTATTGACGGTGCATTGTTTCAAAATGCAGTATCACAGGCCATACTTGCACAACGAACAAGCACACTAAAAGGTGTCTTATGGCATCAGGGAGAGAATGACTGTTCCCCTGAAAAGGCAGCTCAATATGTTGAAAAGTTTTCTGTTATTATTGATGCGTTGCGTAAGGAATTAAATATTCCGGAAGTTCCCCTTATCATCGGTGGTTTGGGAGATTATCTTACCAATGGGATATTCGGACAGTATTTCAGGTCTTACCCTCTGGTCAATCAGGCATTGCAGGATTTTGCACATACTCACAAAAACTCGTATTTTGTTACTGCAAAAGGGCTTACCTCCAATCCGGATAGAATCCACTTCAATGCTTTATCACAAAGATTATTGGGACTAAGGTATTATAATGCTTACCGTGATCTGAAACATCTTTCTGATCCTGTAAATGATGAAGGTAAAGTATTGGACATCATCTATAACCGTCCTTATACCAAGACAGAAAAAGTAAAACTGCTAGAACAGGAATTTGCTTTGGGAAATATTGACAGTAAGAATTATCTGGAACAATTGACTTCAATAGGTCAGGAATAATACGAAAATCACAAATTCACAGAAGTCTCTATTTATAGGGACTTTTTACGTACGATACCTCTCTTGCAGCAATAATTAAGTATAAAATTCTTCCCTATCTCAAATAATTATTCAGCAGATCAATAGCAGCCGATATTCACCATCGTTTTCTACAGGAGCTCTGTGCACACAAGGTAAAACCTGCTGAGCCGGATGATCAACCGCTAATCTCCACAGATATCCTGAACCTAAATTGGTGGGCTGGGCATTTTGTTTAGGCTGATAATGTAAATCAAAGAAACAGTCTTTCAGGAAGGTTTCAAATTCTGCTTCCGGGCCGTCATGTAATTCTTTAAGCTTTTCCCTGATTTCAGGAATCAGGATTTTTTGCTCCACCTGATGATTGGGTATGATATCACTCGCAGCACCGTAATATGTACATAAAAAAGTATCTGTCCCAACAGGCGAACGGTCAACATGGTAAGAATATACATCTGTTGAAATAAAATCGAACTCCTGATCCCGTTCATAGTTTTTGAGTAAATTAAGCGAAGGGGATGCTCCGAAAGCAGTTAATAACTGTAAATCATTTAAGATAACTTCCCTTGCAGCATTTCCGTTTTCCGATAACTGCAGCTTTAAAAGATCATCAATGGAAACTTCTGTAATATTTTCTTTTAACTGAAGCTTAGATACAATTTCTTCAAAATCTCCGGACAGCTTTCTATGCCAGCAAATAGCATTTATAAGTCCATGAAAATGGGTATTTACAAGTTCAGAAAAAGTAGAAACTACGCCGACCTGGCTGTTGTCAGAAAATTTATTGTCCATGTTTTAGAATAAAAAATTTAGCCTTTTATTTCTTTACAAAAATAATGAATAGGTCAGAAGATAATGCTAAGCCGACGAACATTTCTTCTCACTATCCGGGTCCGGTAAATTGTAATACTCTGTTTCAACATAGAATGATTATTCAGAAAAAAAGTTATACCCATTATAAGCAATAAATTGTTTATCTTTCTACATGATCCGTAAAAAAACTGTAATAACCATCTTGTTAATTGCTTTTATAAGTTGTACAGGGCAAAACAATAAAAAAATGACACACAAAACATCCGATACCAACCCGCTTTTATGCAATCCTGAAACTGGAATTTGTGAAATGCCGGATACCCGGTCTAATGATTTTACTTCAGAAAATATTCCTTCAAAAAACAAACCGGTTAAAGTTGTCTACTTTACCGATCCTATCTGCTCTTCCTGCTGGGGTATAGAACCACAGCTCAGAAAACTGAAACTTGAATATGGTAATACTATTGAAATTGAATACCATATGGGAGGATTGCTGCCAGACTGGAGCTATAATGGCGGAGGAATAAGCAAACCTTCTGACGTAGCCCATCATTGGGATGAGGTAAGTGTTTATTATGACATGCCTATTGATGGTGATGTATGGCTGGAAGATCCCTTACATTCTTCTTACCCTCCTTCTATAGCCTTCAAAGCTGCACAGCTTCAGGATAAAGGAAAAGCAATACGGTTTCTGCGTGAGATAAGGGAAATGGTATTTCTACAAAAGAAAAATATTACCCAATGGGAACATATTGCTCAAGCAGCTCAAAATGCAGGATTAGATACCAACCAATTAAAAACAGATTTTGAGTCTCGTGCAGAACCCCTTTTTTATGAAGATCTGCAAACTGCCAGAGAATTTGGAGTAAGAGGCTTTCCTACTATTTTTTTTATGGACAGTTCTGGAAATAAAGAAATCGTATATGGTTCAAAGCCCTATGCTTCTTACGAAGAAACAATCTTAAAATTATTTCCTAAAGCAGTAAAAATCGATTACAACAAAAACTGGGAATCCCTTTTTATGATCTACCCCACTCTTACCGCAAAGGAGTTTTCTGTATTATCCGGAACACCAAGGAACGAAAGTGAAAAAGCACTGAACAGCCTTTCAGAAAATGGACGGTTAGAGAAGATTTCAACGAAGAACGGAGCCCTATGGAAATGGAAATTGTAACAGTGATCCATTCTTTTTAATGATCATTTCACTATTTGCTAATTATATAAAAGCCAGTCTGATTATATAAAAATACAGGTTTCATTTTACTAAATTGAATTTATACTGAAAAAGAATGAAGCAGAGAAAATAGGCAGTTTTCGTCACTAATCAATTCAATCCTGAAATGACTCCTAAAAATGATTGATAAAATTCAGTTTTCATTCAGATTTTAATTCTAATTTTGAGTAAAATCATTTATTCTATGAAAATACTGGTCGTTGAAGATGAAGCAGCACTGAGCAAAAGTATCGTTACCTATTTGAAACAGGAGAATTACCTTTGTGAAGTTGCTCCTAACTTTAACACGGCCCTTGAAAAAGTAGATTCTTATGATTACGACTGCATTCTTCTTGACATTTCCCTGCCTGACGGCAATGGACTGAATGTTTTAAAGACTTTAAAAGAGGATAATAAAACAGACGGAGTGATTATTATTTCTGCCAAAGATTCCATTGATGATAAAATCGCAGGATTACAGCTGGGAGCAGATGATTATATTCCGAAGCCTTTTCATTTATCAGAATTAAGCGCAAGAATTGCCGCTGTAATCCGCCGCCGTAGATTTAACGGGGGGAATGTGCTGGTATTTCATGAAATTACCATTGATACGGTAGCTAAAACCGTTACTGTTCATCAGCAAACAGTTGATTTAACAAGAAAGGAGTATGATTTACTGCTTTATTTTGCTATTAATAAAAACAGGGTTCTTTCCAAAACAGCAATTGCAGAACATCTTTCCGGAGAAAACGCTGATGTCTATGACAATTATGATTTTATCTATGCTCATATCAAAAATCTGAAAAAGAAACTGGGCGCTGCGGGAAGTACTGACTATTTAAAATCTGTTTACGGAATGGGATATAAATTTGAATATTAAATGAAATTAATCCACTACATATCACGCCGTTATGTTATCTACTCCATTCTTATATTGCTGATAGCCATCCCTGTCTTCTATTTCTCCTTACAATATCTGATGCTGAAAAGTCTGGATGAAAATATGCATCATCAAAAGGAATGGATAAAAAAGCAGTTAAAAACAACAATTCCCGATAATTTTATTTCTTTCGAAAACAGCATTATTGTCCGCCCTTCGAATAATCCAAAGGTTTTTGATTCTCTATACAGCCAGCCTGTTTTTATTCCTGATGATAATGAAACGGTGATGCACAGGATTTTACTTTCCAATACGATTGTAAATGGTAAACCTTACGAAATCAGGATTCAAAAATCTATGATAGAGGATGAAGATCTTCTTAACAGCATTCTGGTTCTTCAATTGGTATTGGTTATTGTATTGCTGGCCGGCCTTATGATTATTAATTTTCGTCTCTCCAAAAATCTTTGGAAACCTTTTAATGATATTGTCCATAAACTGAATCTTTACCGGGTAGACAGTAATGAGGAGTATCAGTTTATGCCGACCCGTATTGAAGAGTTTAAAAACCTTGGAAACTCCATTAAAGATCTTACACAACGCAACCGAAAACTCTTTAAGACCCAAAAAGAATTTACGGAAAATGCTTCTCATGAACTTCAGACTCCCATAGCAGTGATGCAGAGTAAAGTGGAACTATTGATGCAGACCTCCCCTATATCTCAGGAACAGGCAGAATTAATTGAGGATATTTCTATTGCAGGAAATAAAATGCAGCGTCTCAACCGGACTCTTTTATTGCTGACTAAAATCGAAAACAATCAGTTTCCGGATACCGAAAAAGTAAAAATTAAAAATGTTATTCAAAAATTACTGCATCAGTATGAAGAGCCTGCTGAACAAAAAAATATCCAATGGGAAATTATGCTGGACAGTGAAATAGAGATTACAGCCCATCCAATCCTTATTGATATATTAATCGGAAATATCATGTCTAATGCAATAAGGCATTCAGAAAACGGGCGTCTTATTTCTGTAAAAACTTCTCAGAAAAAACTTACAGTCTCCAATCCGGCAAATAAAAAGCTTGATGAAAAAGAGTTGTTTCAACGGTTTAAAAAACAGTCAGAAAACACTCACAGTATCGGATTAGGCCTGGAGATGAGCAAAAAGATCTGCGATCTTTATCACTACGAAATCCAGTATCACTTTACTGATCAGCACCATACGTTCAGTATTATTTTCAATTAAATTGTCTTTATCCGAAAAAATTCAGAATCTCTACAGAATATCTGTTCAGTTTTACATCAACAATTAAAAAATGGGTAAAATGAAAACAACAACTTTTATCATACTGTTGATGACAGGATTCAGCACCATAACATTTGCACAAGAGAAAAAAGAAAAGCTTAAAGTTCCTTTGGCTGTTGAAAAAGCATTTCAAAAAAGTCATCCTGCCATTAAAGCCAAATGGGAAGAAGAAGATGGCAAGTATGAAGCCGGATTTCAACAGAATGGAAAAAAAATGAGTGTACTTTATTCTGCATCAGGTATCGTAGAAGAAAATGAAACAGAAATAGCCATCAATCAGCTTCCCAGCCCTGTAGCTCAATATACTGCACAACATAAACTGGGAAATATAAAGGAAGCTTCAAAAATCACAAAATCAGATGGTACTGTTCTGTACGAAGCTGAGGTAAAAGGAGGAGATGCTTTATTTGATACCAAAGGGAATTTTGTAAAGTTCCAAAAAGATTAGTCCATAGAAGAATGGAATATTGATAAAAGGCCGGCTGGAAACAGTCGGTTTTTTTGATGGCTTAATGATTTCATAAAAGTGATCGAACTCCGCAAAATTCAGAATCTCCACAGAATTCTGTTTCATCTTTGATGTAACAATTTGAAATAGTCTGTATGAACACAACCTACCCATATCCTACCCACTGGTTTATTGTTCTGACCACCCTATTATTTTGTTTTTCCGTAAAGGCACAGACAGAGCATGCCCTTCCTTATTTTATTACCGCAGCGCAGGCCAACAGCCCTTTACTCAATGACTATAATAATCAGGTGATGTCCAATAAAATCGACAGCTTAAAATTAAGATCTGCCTACGGTTTTATCGTAACCGGAGAAGCCAATGCAGGATATTCACCGAACATAAAAGGATGGGGATATGATAATGCTTTGACGAACGGACAGTCTTTATTTGCCGGTGTAAGAGTTGCCAAAGAATTTATCAGCCGGAATAATCTTGATACAAGGTTAAAAGCTTATGATACAGGTATTGCCCAGATTCTGGCCCAGAAAAATCTCAGCATTCAGACTTTAAACAAACAGATTACGGATCAATACATTGCCACCTACACCAGCCAGCAGCGTTATGAACTCAGTAAGGAAATCATCAGTCTGCTTAGTCAGGAAGATGTGGTTCTGAAAAAACTAACGCAATCGTCCGTTTTTAAACAAACAGATTATCTGACCTTCAAAGTTACCCTTCAGCAAAACGAACTCACCCTGGAGCAGCAGCAAGCTGAATGGCAAAGCAATTATGCCCTGCTTAATTATCTGTGTGGCATTGTTGATACTCATTTCTCTCCTCTGAATACTCCCAATATCGATAAAACCCTCAATCCAGTAGATTTTAAAGAAAGCGTTTATCACCAATCTTTTAAAGCGGACAGTCTGAAAATAAAAAATGACAGTGAGATTATAAAATACAATTATAAGCCCAAGATTACTGCATTTTCTGATGGCGGATATCAATCTTCGTTTATACAAACTCCTTACAAAAACTTCGGATTGGGAGTTGGTGTAGGAGTTTCTATTCCAATCTATGACGGCCATCAGAAAAAAATGCTCCTGCAGCAAAATCAACTGGCCCTACAAACCCGGCAAAAATATCTGGAACAAACAGAAAGACAATACCAGCAGCAAATTTTTCAGATTCAAAATCAGATGGAACAGTATTATAAAATGATAGGAACAGCCAACCAGCAGATCAACTATGCAAAGACGCTGGTAGAAGCTAATGCCAAACAGCTTCCAACCGGAGATGTAAGAATGGTGGATTTTATTTTATCCATTAATAATTTATTGAGCCTAAAGGGTAATATTATTCAGTACAATGCCACTTTGTTTAACCTGCAGAACCAGATGCAATACCTAATTATTCAATAATCATGAAACAGTTATTTTACCTGATATTAGTGAGTATTCTTACATTCAGCTGTAAGAAAAATGATACTGCAGCTCCCGAAGAAGCAAAACCGGAAGCAAAGCCTAAAACAGAAGTAGCTATTGCCTATCCTTCCGATACCATCCAGCTTCATAATGAAGTCACCCTGAATGCTACAGCAACCTATCTTTTGAAATCGGATGCAAAAGCCAACAGTACAGGGTATATCACGAGTATGAATGTAAGGCTTGGAGACCGGATAGGCCGGGGTTCTGTACTTTTCGGTTTGCAGACCAAAGAATCGCGGGCCTTAGGTAATACGATTAATAAACTGGATCAGTCCTTCAGATTCAATGGAGCGACCACTGTGGTAAGCCCGGCAACCGGATATGTAGTAATGTTAAATCATCAGATCGGTGATTATGTACAGGACGGTGAAATCCTCGCAACAGTAACGGATGCTTCCAGCTTTGGATTTGTGGTGGATGTTCCTTATGAATATCTGCAGCTGATAAAAAATCAAAATTCTCTCGCGGTAAAATTACCCGATGGCAACAGCCTGCCTGCTAAAATAGCCAAAGTGATGCCTTCCGTAGATGCGGTTTCCCAGACGGTAAAAGTCCTTTTGAAGATAGCAGGAGGCAGCACTATTCCTGAAAATTTAATTGGGACTGTTACTTTCTCCAAATCAACGGCCTATGGTTTATCTGTTCCTAAAATGGCTGTATTAAGTGATGAAACCCAGTCTTCTTTCTGGATAATGAAAATGATGAACGATACCACCGCTGTAAAAACACCTGTTGTAAAAGGAGCTGAAACAGACCGATATATTCAGATACAATCAGGGAATATTACCACAAAAGACAGAGTGATCGTTTCTGGAAATTTCGGATTAAGCGATACGGCTGCTGTAAAAATTAAAAACCCTTAATCTGATGAAAAAATCATTCTTTGTAACCTACAAAAGTCCCCTGCTGATCCTGATTTTTCTGATACTTTCAGGGGGATTTATTCCTATACGCAAATACAGTCTGCTTTGTTTCCACAGGTCACTTTCCCGAAAATAAAAGTGATCGCAGACGTAGGACAGCAACCTGTCAGCCAGATGACTGTAGGGGTGACCAAGGTATTGGAAAATGCAATAAAAAAAGTACCTGACCTTGAGATTCTTAAAAGTACAACCAGCAGAGGGAATTGCGAAATTTCAGCATTCCTGTCCTGGAAGGTGAATGTAGACCTGGCGAAACAGCAGGTGGAAAGCAGCATCAATGAGGTCCGAAATCAGCTGCCTCCGGAAGCCAATATTACTGTAGAAAAGATGAATCCTTCCATTCTTCCGGTAATGGGATATTCTTTAAATTCTGATACTAAAGATCCTATAGCCCTGAAACAGCTTGCTCTGTATACCATCAAGCCTTTTCTTTCTCAGGTTCCCGGTGTAAGCGAAATAAGAGTGATCGGCGGGCAGGATAAAGAGTTCCGGGTCTTGATGAATCAACAGATGATGGCCCGTCTGGGGATTACTTCAGCCACTGTTGAACAGGCAATTAATACCACCAATTTTATTAAATCAAATGGATATTCTTCAGATTTCAGATATCTTTACCTTACCCTTACGGATGCACAGATCCGGAATGAAAACCAGCTTAAAAATCTGGTGATCAGCAACAACGGCAACCGAATTGTTTTATTGGGAGATATTGCTGAAATCAATATTCATCAGGCAAAACAATATATTAAGGTTAATGCCAATGGACAAGAAAGCATCCTCATTGCTGTCATTCAGCAGCCCAATGCGAATGTAGTGGAACTGACCAAAGCTATGAATGCCAAAATTGAGGATTTGCAGAAAACCCTGACGAAAGATGTAGTGTTAAAACCTTATTATGTACAGGCAGATTTTGTAAATGATTCTATAAAAAGTGTAACAGATGCATTATGGATCGGCCTTGTACTGGCGATTATTGTTGCCATTATTTTTCTTCGCTCCTGGAAAGCCAGTGCTGTCATATTGATTACGATTCCTATTACATTAAGTCTTACCATGCTGGTTCTCTATGCTGTTGGGCAGACTTTTAATATTATGACTTTAGGAGCCATTGCTGCTGCCATCGGCCTTATTATAGATGATGCCATTGTGGTGGTAGAGCAAATACACCGTACCCACGAAGAACATCCTGAAGAGTCTTCCAGAACATTGGTTCAGAAAGCCATCAATTATCTCCTAAAAGCAATGGTGGGTTCTTCATTAAGTACAATCGTCATATTTTTACCTTTCATATTGATGAGCGGTGTTGCCGGAGCTTATTTCAAAGTCATGACGAATACCATGATTGTTACTTTAATCTGTTCTTTCTTTGCCACCTGGATATTGCTTCCCGTAATCTATCTATTCCTTTCTTCCGGAAAAACAAAAGAAAAAAACCTGCAGCATCATGATGTTAAAGAGCGAAAATGGGTTGGATTTTTTATCAGAAAACCACTTTTCAGTTATATTTTCATTGTGTTTCTTATTATGGTTACTGCTTTTATTTTACCTAATATCAGTACAGGATTTTTACCGGAAATGGATGAAGGCAGTATTGTTCTGGACTATAAATCGCCCCCGGGAACCTCACTGGAAGAAACAGACCGGGAGTTGAAAATAGTGGAAAAGATAATCGTTTCCAATCCTGAAGTTGCGGCCTACAGCAGAAGAACAGGTACACAGATGGGCTTTTTTATCACAGAACCCAATACGGGTGATTACCTGATTCAGCTAAAAAAAGACAGAAGCAAAACCACTGCTGAGGTTACCGATGAAATCCGGTCAAAAATAGATGCTTCAGGACTTCCTTTAACGGTTGATTTCGGACAGGTGATTTCAGATATGCTGGGTGATCTCATGAGCAGTGTACAGCCTATTGAGATTAAAATTTTTGGTGCTGATCAGAAAGTTATTGAAAATTACTCGAAAAAGGTAGCTGACATTGTAGGAAAGGTGAATGGTACTGCCGACGTATTTGACGGAATTGTCATTGCAGGCCCTTCAATGATTATTACTCCAAAACTTCCTGTTTTAGCTCAGTATAAAATTGCATTGCCGGATTTTCAGAGTCAGCTTCAGGCCAACCTGGATGGGAATGTTGCAGGAAATATCTTTGACCAGGTTCAGTTTACTCCTATCCGGCTGCTGTACAACAGCAAAACCAATCAGTCTCTTAATGAGATCAACAACAGCATGATTTCTTTACCTGACGGAACATTAAAACCGTTAAGTGAATTTGCTAATGTAAATATTACCAGTGGTTCTGCAGAGGTAAACAGAGAAGATCTTCAGACGCTTGGAATTGTAACCGCAAGATTGGATAACGGGGACCTTGGAGGTACTATTAAAGAGATTCAAAAACAACTGGATCAGAAGATCAGGCTTCCGGCAGGTTACTCCATTGTTTATGGCGGTGCTTATGCGGAACAGCAGCAATCTTTCCGGGAACTTCTTATTATTCTGGGAATTTCTTGTCTGCTTGTATTTTCTGTGATGCTTTTCCTGTTCAGAAATATTACGGTGGCCCTTCTTATTTTATTTATTTCCGTTCTGGGGATATCCGGAGGAATATTTCTTTTGTACCTCACCAGTACTCCTTTGAATGTGGGAAGCTACACAGGATTGATTATGATGGTGGGAATCATTGGGGAAAATGCCATTTTCACTTATCTGCAATTTCATGAGAGCCTGGCTTCCAAAAGTAGAGAACAGGCTATTATATATGCGATCAGTACAAGGCTCCGTCCAAAATTAATGACTGCATTAGGAGCGATCATTGCTTTAATGCCCCTCGCATTAGGAGTTGGAACGGGTGCTCAGATGCATCAGCCTTTAGCCATTGCGGTTATCGGTGGTTTTCTGATTGCCCTGCCTCTTTTACTGATTGTCTTTCCAACCTTATTAAACAAAATTCAATTAAAAAAAACTGAAGAATGAAATTTCTAATCTTCTTTCTATTGCCTTTTGCAATATCCGCACAAAACGACAGCCTTCTTACCTCAGCAAAAGATAGTGCTGCCATTACTACTAATGCTACTGTCAGAGACAGTTTACAGGCGCCTTTCAAACTAAAAGCCAGGCAGTTTATTATTCCGGGTGCATTGATTACGTATGGAGTATTGGCTACAGAGACCAAATGGTTTAAAAAGGTCAACTTCGATACCCGAAATGAAATAATGGAGGATCATCCGACCTTCCGTACCACAATTGACAATTATACTCAGTTTCTGCCTGGCGCTGCCGTTTTTGCTCTTCAGGCATTTGGTATAAAAGGGGAAAGTTCCATAAAAAAAGAACTGATTGTATATGCAATGTCTATAGGAATTTCTACAGCTATTGTTATTCCCACAAAGAGATTGACCCGCCAGGAAAGACCTGACGGAAGCAATAATCAGTCTTTTCCTTCGGGACATACTGCTATCGCCTTTGCTTCTGCCGAATTTCTGCGCAGGGAATACTGGAATGTTTCACCATGGATAGGCGTTGCAGGCTATGCCGTTGCTACGGGAACGGGAATCCTCAGAATGTACAACAACAAACACTGGCTGGGTGATGTGGCTGCCGGAGCTGGGGTAGGTATCCTTTCTACTACTCTATCTTACTGGCTTTATGATAAGATTCACATTGGCGGTAAAAACAAAAAAAATCAGGCTTTTATATTTCCGGGCTACAGCAATAAGCAATTTTCTATTGGCCTGGTAAAACAATTTTAATCTTTTTCCAATTTAAAAACCCATTCAACTATGAGAATAAAATCCATTTCACTCACCGCTGTATTTCTTACACTATCTTTCAACATTTATGCTCAAAATCATAATCCATTGAAAGTTCTCAAAACATTGCAAATCGGTGGAGATGGCAGCGGTTGGGACTATTTATCCCTCAATCCTCAAAATAACCGTCTGTATGTAAGTCATGGCAGCCGGGTAAATATCATCGATAAAGTAACAGGCTCCCCTGTTGCTGAAATTACAGATACCAATGGAGTTCATGGTATAGCTTTTGTCCCGGACACCAACAAAGGTTATATTTCCTGTGGTAAACTGGATATGGTAAAAGTATTCGATACTCACACCAGCAAGGTCATCAGTGAAATTCCTACCGGTAAAAATCCGGATGCAATATTCTATGAAATTTTTTCAAAAAAATTAATTGTCTGTAATGGAAAAAGTAATGATGTAAGTATTATTGATCCTCAAACCAATGCCGTTATCAGGACCATAGATGTTGGCGGAAAACCGGAAACTGCCGTGAGCGACAATAAAGGGAGAATATTTGTTAATATTGAAGATAAAAATGAAGTGGCTGTTATTGATGTGAAGACTTTTACCGTCCTGCATCATTGGGATCTGGATAAGGAAGAGGAACCTTCCGGACTTGCTATAGATACCAAAACCAACAGACTCTTCAGCACCTGTGACAAAATGCTGGTTATTTTGGATTCCAATACAGGAAAAGTGATCAAAAAAACATCTATTGGAGAAGGCTCTGATGGAGTTGTATTTGATTCTGCGTCTAATACTATTTATACATCAAATGGGGAAGGAACTATTTCTGTGGTCCATCAGGACCATGCCAATCAGTACACCTCTCTTCCTAATATTGAAACTAAAAAAGGAGCACGTACCATAGCTTTGGATCCCTCCACTCATCATCTTTATCTTCCCACTGCTGATTTTAGTACAAAAGAAAAAGACAGCAGAGGAAGAGCCGCAATATTACCCGGAACATTTCAGGTACTGGAAGTAGGGATAGCAGGAACTGGCAAACCTTAAAAATAATTAAATCATAAAAAAACAGTACTATCAAAAGAAAGTACTGTTTTTTATAATGTTATTAGTTTTCAGTCTTATTTTTTACTTCTTAAGTATTTTCTCTGTTACTGTAGAAGATTTGGTTTTAAGTTTTATGTAATATACTCCTGTCTGAAGAGAGGATAATGCTATTTTCTCCTGCATCATACTTAGATTTCCCTGCTTGATTAATTGTCCTGTTGCAGCGTAGATCTCATAAGAAACCAACGGATCTTTACTTCTTATCGTAAGAACATCCTGTACAGGATTCGGATATAACTGTATACCGGCCTGAGCAGCAGTTTCCTCTACGGACATCTGGCTGCAAGCTGATTTAGCATACTTTGTAAAAAAAGATTGAGATTTTCCGCCCAGAACATTAACTCCCATAGTAGCAACCCCATCATTAGGATCAGTAAATAACTGATCATGAAAAAGGCCTCCCAATATATAATTTCCATCATTATCTACAGCAATAGCCGTAAACTCATCCTGAGAACCAACATTACTAAGAATGTCTTCTGCTGCTATTACAGCTCCAGTAGTTTTATTAAGACGTACCAGCAGAGGATCTGCTCTGTCTCCATTCGGGCGTACCATAGAATAATTACCCCAAATATCATTCCAGCTTCCTTTGGCAAAGGCCACCTCGTTTCCGTTAATGGCAATTTGACCTTTTACAAAACGATATCCCCCATAAGTGGTTATTCCATCAGCAATCTTAGCCCATTTTACAGCACCATCAGCACCAAGTCTCATCACAAAAGGCACCTGGCCCTCGTAAGGCGGTAAAGGGAAGGTATAATTGCCAAAAGTACCTGCCACAGTTCCTGTATAATAACGGCCTGAAATATAAATATCTGAGGAGCCAGGTTCTTTGATAACAGAATGAATTTCGTTATCTATAACCCCCTGCCAGTTACCATCCAGTTCTTTCCGCCACACTTCTGCTCCAGTGCTTCCATCAAAAGCCAATAAATACCCATCTTTCGTAAAAGGGACATTATTATAGGAGAGATCTTCATAATTACTACCAAAATCTCCGTACATCCTTCTTCCCGCAAGATAATAACGGTTCAGAGTTTCATCATATAACAAATTTACTTTTCCGTTATCAATGCCCGTACTTAGACCTCCTGTGATAGGAAGAGGCAGTACTGTAGAAGGGGTCATATTACCATTATCATAATTGAATTTCACCATATAATACTTATAGTCTGAAGTATAGGTGGAAGGTACTGTGATCATTCCATTTAAATGACTTCCGGCTCTAAAGCCCATAATAGAATGGATATTTTTGGAAGAGTCCATATACATCATTTGAACATCACAAATTCGTCCAAGATATGTAACATCTCCCTGCAAAGATTTACTCCATGCCAATGTACCATCAGACGTCTTATATTTTAGTAAATAAGCAGACTTAAATCCAGGATCTGGAGTAACTGCATCTACATAGTTATATGCCGGGATGGAATTATTATCATCCAGGCGTATAGGAATTGCATTAGGATTATTGGCATCTGCTGCATTATAAAGCGTAGCCATTATATACAACCCTCCGTTATTATCTACCTCAATATGCCAGGCATTTTCTCCAGTCCCGGTCCCTCCTATAGTTCTTGACCATCTTATATTTCCCTGGCAGTCAGTAGAAAAAAGAAGAAGATCACGAAGTCCGTAGTTCTGAACTGAGGTTCCGTTCAGATTTTGATCCTGTGCCCATACTGTAGTCAGATAATAAGTGTTATTATTGCTATCCACAACAATATCCCGGATTGATTCATCAGATTTATAATTAAATCCAGGGTCTGCAGAACCTGTTGCTCCACCTGCTTGTTTTCCCCATTGCCACTGGTAGGTCTGGCTAAAAGATAATACCGGCAACATCAGAAGCAATCCATACAGTTTGTTTTTAAATTGTATCATAAAAATTCATTTAGTTATCACATATTATAAAAAAACAGTGCTCTCCGAAGAGAACACTGTCTTATAAGTTACTAATTCTTAATTAGTTTTCCTTGTAATGATGTGTCTCCCGTTTGTACAATGACAATGTAAACACCTTGCAGCCAGTTTGAAACTTCCACGTCTACCTCTCCGGAAGCCGCTTTCAGTTCTTTGCGGAATTTGACATTGCCTATGGCATCAAAAACCGTAACCTGTTTTGCCTGTAAATTTTCATCGCCCGTATTATACGAGATTTTCACTTTTTCCTTCGCAGGATTTGGTATCATTTTCAGCGAAGAAACTGAAGTTGTAGTCACTCCTCTATTCGCTTGCTTACTACTCATCCAATAAGGATCTACTACTTTGGTACTAAACTTACAAGTTTCATTGAATAATAAAATTTCATCAACGCCCTGGAAGTTAGGATTCGGGTAGAATGCTAATGGATTTGAACTCAGGTCATATGTACCTCCTGCAGGAATAGTGATCATGGATGGAATATAGCTTCCGTATCCATTTACACTGGAAATTGTAAGAGTTATAGCCTGAGATCCGCCATTATGAATAGCACCATATATATTATAATGATCACCATCCCATTTCATAGGTTTAAAGTCAGCTTTCAATTTACAATCTGTTTCTACTCCACATTCTTTACCAGGGAAGTAGTTCATTGCACCTGAGATATACTGACATCCAAATTGATTGATCTGTAACTGATAAGTTCCAGGTGTTCCAGGATAAAGCGGATTGATGAAGCTATTGTTTCCACTTTGAATACTGTTGCTGAACAGTTGCCATTCGTAGTGATCAAACAATCCTTTTGGTCCCAATACATATCCTTTTCTATAGCAGTTATCATAACATCCTGTAGGGAATACCCACATAAGACTTTCAAGACTCAATGGCACTTCTACTGTATGGCTTACTTTACAACCGCTTGGTGCCGTGTAAATAACCTGATAAGCACCGCCTTCATTTACTACAATAGACTGGCCTGTCATTCCGTTACTCCAGTTATAATCTCCTGATGCTGGTCCTGATGCCGTTAATTTAACTTCATAAGGCTGGCAGCTCTGCATAGCATACGAAATTGTAACTGCTGATGGCGGATTACTTACTGTAACAGTAAAGTTTTTAGAACTAACACAACCTGATGCTCCAGGTGTTCTGACCTCAAGAGTAAAGACATATGTACCTGTAGTTAAAGTTCCTGTATTAAAGGCAATAGGATAAGGACCAGCACTCCATGCCGGTGATGCTAATACCCCATTCTTCTTCCATTGATACTGTAATGTATTATCAGTTACAATACCTGTAAGAATCGTTGAGGATCCTGAGCAGATATTTGCTTTTCCTGAAATATTAACATATGGAAGGCTCTTAAGTGTCACAGAAACTGGCTGCTCACTCATAAATTCAGTCTTACATCCGTCTGCTGACACCAATACCGGCCAGTAACTACCAGACTGAGTCGGAGTGAAGCTGGCAGAACTTGGTGCTCCTGCTACAGGCTGGGCTCCGTTCATCCAGATATAACCAGAAGGAGCGACCCCTGTCGGAACAAAAGTAACTACCGGATTATTCCCAATACATGCAACAGCAGCTGGAGGAATAATGCTTCCGCTAAAGTTTGTACCTTTTATAACAATTGGGGCAAATGCAGAGTCATAAAAACACCCTTGGGCAGTCTTAATTCTCAATTTTATAGTAGTATTTCCAGCTCCTACAATTGCTACCGGTGTACTAGCTCCTGAAGCAATGATAGAACTATTACCAAAGTACCATGTATAAGTATTAGCCGGATTATACCCCGGAGCAACCAGATTGATTACTTCTCCTGAACATGCTACTGCCGGAATTACAAAATTCAGACTTGGAGGCGGAGCCAATGTAACAGTCTTCGAAACAGTACATGTTGGCAAGCCTGGTGAAGTCATGATCAATGTGAAGGTATAAGTACCCGGTGCCAAATTGTTGTAAGTAGCAGTCTGTCCTGACTGAGGCTGTCCTCCTCCGTTAAACGTATACGTGATAGGTCCCGTAGCTTCAAATACAGTAGAAGTATTATAAAGAGTAACATTATAGTTATTTCCATTACAAACTATACCTACATTAAATTTAGGCTCGTAGTTCTTTCTTACTTCTATTCCTCTTGAATACCAGCACGTACCATATCTAAGACGTACAAAAACAATATGTGCACCCGCAAGCGTAGTTGAATACGTAGCAGTAGGAGCCCCCTGAGCAGACGCTAAAGTAAGTACACTATCAGAAACCCATTGAATTTCATCCGGAGTTCCGATATAACTTAAATTGGTAACACTAATCGTATTACAACCTGTCCATTTCGGACTGAAGTTGATCTGAGGATCTGCTGTACAGCTGCTATTGCTTGGGCAAGACTGTACTACTTTGATCTCTTGTGAATAAACAACACAACCATTCTGATCTGTTGCTCTTACTTTATAAATACCTAACGCATTAGCTCCTGCAATAGTATAGCTATTGGTAGTAGCTAACGGTATTTGTACTCCATTTTTATACCACTGCCAGCCGGTTGTATTTGTAAGTCCTGTAGAACTGTTAGCTGTAAGAGTATATGGAGCCATAGAAGCAGGATCACATACAGCGATATTATATACCGGAGAAACCGTAATAATCGTCTCAGGGAATATCACAAAATTGGCACTTGCTGTAGGTGCGTAATTACACCCGTTTGTTCCATAATAAGTTACTGTTACGGTTTGAGAAATATTACCTCCTGTATTATTCTGGATATATCCATTATTTGGAATCGTATAATTTCCTGTTGCGTCAAAATTCGCAGGATAAGTTGAACCATTGGTAAAGGTAAACTTAACCCCCCCAGGCGCTGAAGTAATTGTCCCCTGATTAATGGTAAAATGCAAATCTGACCCTAAACAAATACTTCCAACATTAGTAAAATTAACAACTGGGAGAGTCAGTAATGAAATCGGAATACTTATATTTTTTGTCATTCCGCATTTCACTATTTTCACATTCAGAGTTGTTGTATTGTTAGATCCTGAAATTTCGTTAAAATTAACATTGATATTTGCAGTTCCCTGACCGGATACAACACTACCAAAGCCAGGATTTCCAAGACTCCATTCTATTGAATCAGGAGTAATTCCACCTAGATTTACGCTGAAAGACTGCATACTGCTTGGGCAGAAAGGTCCCGGGTTAGCGTTCATGGTAATTCCCGTAAGCGTTAATTCTTTCAGCTTAATAAGTCTTGGGTTTGAAAGACATCCCGCACCATCGGTTGTTCTGTTACGCACAGTAAGTGCAACAAATCCGGAATTAAAGATAACAGTTACTGAAGCTCCTGTATTACTTCCCTGAATAGTTCCGTTAGAAACTTCCCATACCGGGATCATTCCTGGATCCACTGAGCTAAGTGTGTAAACATAAGGAACTCCAGGACATACTCTGCTCTCACCTGTTATTGATCCTGTAGGAGCAGCAGGAATCGGAGATACTTTTATTTGTACTCCCTTACTTTCGCAGCCTCCGTTTTGTTTGGTGGCTGTAACCGTATAAGTACCTGCAGTAGCAAAAGTATACGTGAACACCCCTGTTGTTGGAGGTGATGTATATACAGAACTTCCTGTTGTTACTTTCCAGATAACAGGTACATTCGGAGTCGTTGTAAATGACTGGCTTTCTCCTGCACAGATCTCTTCTGATCCTGTATTTACTACAGTCACAGGCTCTTCTACAACGATATCAATGACACCCATTCCTTCACATGACATCCACGTGTTGAAATAATTAGCTTTAAGACTGTAAGTTCCCGCCTGAGTTGCACTGAAAAGAACTTCATTTCTCTGCTGATTGTAATTTAGCTGCCCCCCTGCAGGACCTGACAAGCTCCATTTCACATCAGTAGTCGGCCACTGAGGAACTGCATAAGTATATTGCTTGTTGGCACATACTACAGGTTCTCCTTTGATTATTACCTTAGATAAAATCACCGGAATTTTAACAGTTGTCCATTCAGGGCAAGCACATTCTGATAAGAACATCACATAACCAAAGCCGTCAGCAGGATCTACCTGATCCCATTTTACTTCGATTTCGTTACCATTGTTACTTACAATAGTTCCGCCAATTACTTTCCATTGACCTTGTTTACATCCATCCTGTACACTGTATTTTTCAAGGCTTCCTTCACATACTACAGAAGCACAGTTGATCTGCACAGGAGGTGCTTTATTTACGTTAATCTCCTTCTTCACAGAACTTGAACATCCACATTTGTTTGTCACGGTTAATTTTATCGTATAAACGCCTGAGTCTGTATAAGCATGAGATGGTTCAAAAGCCGTGGAAGTTGTTCCGTCCCCAAATTCCCAGAAATAATTGACAATATCTGTCCCTCCGTTTTGGTAAGACAGGTTATCAAAGTAAACCGGTGTATTTTTACATACGGAAGAATCCAGATTTAACAGTTCAAATTTTGCTACCGGACTATTGATCTTTTCGATACACATCGTCTGATTTTCAACAGTTCCGTCGCTGTAAGTAATAGTAGCCTGTATAGAGCCATTACCTGCAGAACCCCAATTGACTATTGCCTGGGTATTTCCTGGACCTGTTGGTGAGACACTTCCTCCAGAAACAGTCCATTGTACATTGGAAATATTCTGACCGTTTACTGTATAGGTCACAATACTCTGTTCACAGACCCGGAGGCATTGAGAAGAATCGATGTAGGAACTGGCTATTCCATTACCATCGGGGCCTTCTTTTTCGCCCCTAAATTCCTGACATCCGACTTGGGAGTTCCATGTAATTCGAGTTTGTGCTTGTAATGCCCACGGCACTAAAAGCCAACATAGCAGGAGCCATCTGAAGATGTGCTGCCTACTAAAGTAGGTGTTGTTTTTCATAGTTATTAAAAAAGTGTTATTAATTTTTTTCCAAATTAGTAAAAAAAATAACACAAAAATCATTTAATAGTGAAAATAATCAATGAATTAATAGCTAAATATCAACAATATAACAAAATCCATCATTATGTGTTATTTCACCCACATTATAGTTATCTATAAAATTCAGCTTCACATTCATTTTTAACAATAAAAAGTGAATTTTAAGCCATTTTTAGGAAAAATTGAAGTAAAAAATAAACAAATAAACCTATCAATGTTTATTATTTTAATCATTATTGATATAAACAAGAATATAATCCATAACCAAAATACCAGATTCAGGATATAAAACTAACCGTTTTTTAAACTTGTAAAGTAGGATTTTATAGGAAATTGAGATTAAGAAAAAAGAAGCCACAAGAGAAGCTGAACACTGCCGTTTCGCCTTGTAATTTGTAATCTTACCATAAAAGCAGCTGAATTAAATTTTTTAAACTAAAATTACAGAACACCTCACAAGATTAGTCACTGAAAAAGACAGAATAAAAAAAAGAAGCCATTAAATTATTTACGTACACCTAAGAATTTATATGTAATATTGTTATAATAAACCCATAACAATGAAAAAAAACTTCATTTGTTTTCTTATTATCATCTTTCCTTTTCTCTGCATGGCCCAAAGCCAGCCAACCCTTTCCCTATCAGACACTTTCCCCAAGAGGGAGTACAACAAAAAGATGTGGTAGATATTCTTCACAGAATACTGCATAAAAAAAACAATGGAGATACAATCCGGGCAGGAAAAAAATTTAACTGGTCCCTGATTCCGGCCGCAGGTTATACTTTACAGACTGGATTTGCCGGTGTTGTAAGTGGTAATATTGGATTTTACCAGCAAAATTCCAAAGGTCAGAAAATCTCCAACATCACCACAAGCTATACCTATTCACAATATAAACAGACTATTTTCCCCCTATATGCCAATATCTGGACAAGGGAAAACAAAATCAATTTCATCAGTGATTTCAAGTACCTCAACTATCCCTCAGAAGTATACGGCTTAGGAGGTAAAAGAATTTCAATAGAAGCCAACTCCAATACAGCGTACACCGTCAACTTTAAATATATAAAGCTGCATCAGTCTATTATGTTTAAAGCGCTAAAAGATTTTTATGTGGGGGGTGGTATTTACTATGACCAGTTCTGGAGCATTAAAATTACGGATTCATTAGGGAAAAGAATCAATCATATTCTCTCACGGGATTTAAAAACTTCTGAAAGAGCTTCAGGGCTGGCTGTAAAAGCATTATATGATAACAGACTCAATCAGATCAATCCTCAGAACGGTGAGTATTTAAGCATTACTTACCGTCCCAATTTTACATTTCTCGGCAGCCAGTCCAACTGGTCCTCACTTCAGATAGACGCCAGAAAATACGTCCGTTTCCCCGCAAACTCGGAAAATACTCTCGCATTTTGGGGATTTGCATGGCTCACTACCAGTAAAACAATTCCTCCTTACCTTATGCTTCCCAGCACAGGATGGGACGATCAGAACAATATGGGGCGGGGCTATATACAAAGCAGATTTCGGGGCAAAAATATGTATTATTATGAAAATGAATACCGCTTTGGAATTACCAGAAACGGATTATTAGGAGGCGTAGTTTTTGCGAATGTACAATCCTTCTCTGCAGATCTTTCTGATGAATACAAAAAACTTCTTTTCGGGTACGGAGTCGGATTACGAATTAAACTGAACAAGCACAGCAGCACCAACTTAGCTATAGACTACGGCTTCGGTCAAAATAACTCTCATGGCTTTTTCGCAAATATTGGAGAAGTATTTTAGTCCATTTTATATACAACTTCACTTATTAGCTATATTAGGAAATCAGTTCATGCTCTACTTCTGCTTTATGACAATCGTTACAGTACGGTCGGACCTGTAAGTAAATCTTTCAAAAAGCTATTCTGAAATGAATATCACGGGACAATTGCCAACGAACATGAAATACTTTATCTTTGTTTTTTTAAGGTTAATCAAAAAACATTGTATCCGAATACTTTTTTATATGAAAAAAAACAGCATTTTATTTTCCGCAAAAGGCTTTGCCATTACTGCTTTCCTTTCCTTCAACACTTTAGTTTATGCTCAGAAAACCGCAGATATCTCTACCATTTCTGAAAAAATATTAAACGGTATCATGGAGAAAAACAGAGCATATTATACACAGGGGAAAGTTGCTGACTATATTCCTGAACTGGGGAAAATGGATGCTAAAGCCATTGCTTTTTCAGTAGTGGACAAAAATGGGAAAATATTCAGTACCGGAGATATACAAAAAAAATTCACAATGCAGAGCATCTCCAAAATTATTGCATTGATGATCGCTGTCAACGAAAGAGGTGAAGCCAATGTTTTTGATAAAATAGGATATTTTGGATCTGATAAACCTTTCAATCATTTCTCAAACCTTGAAACAACAGGCAAACCGCTGAATCCAATGATGAACGCAGGAGCCATTCTTACCACTTCTTTAATTTCAGGAGAAGGCGAAAAACCGTTTCTTAAAGTTTTGGATATGGTACGGTATATTACCAAAAATCAATCCATCGAATACAATAAATCTGTTTACGAATCTGAAAAATCTACAGGACACCGTAACCGTGGAATGTTTTACCTGATGAAAAACAATGGGTTGATTACCGGTAACGAAGATCAGCTGGATAACTATTTCAAACAATGCTCCATCGAACTTACGGCGGAAGATCTTGCCAAAATAGGATATTTCTTTGCCAATCAGTGTGTAAGATTTGACGGAGATTCCAAATATAAAAATGCAGAAGTTGCCCAATTAATAGAATCTCAAATGTTAACTGCCGGAATGTATGAATTCAGCGGAGAATATTCACGTATGGTAGGCTTGCCAAGTAAATCCGGTGTTGGAGGAGGAATTACAGTAAGCGTTCCCGGAAAAATGGGAATAGGCGTTTTCAGTCCATCTCTGGATCAGCATGGAAATTCATTGGTTGGATACCATATAATTTTAGATCTTGTGAAACAATATAATCTAAGCCTGTTTTAAAGACCAGGTTCAATATTAAAAGATTTTCAAAACTCCAAAAAGCGGACTGCTTTTTGGAGTTTTTACTTTAATATGACATCGTTTATTTTCTGTTTTTATACAATCACCCTCATCTCATCAACCCTTTTTGAAGCAATTAATTGTCATTTTTAATCGTAAAATCAGAAGCGATCACAACGGCAATATTCTTATAAAAGCCAATCCGGTATAATAAGTATAATCATACAATATCAAATCCCATCAGATAAGCAGAACATCACATTGGCTTAAAATGAAATTATTTAACCTTCAGACAACCAAGATAATTTTAATATTTTTTTAATATCAACGTAAACCACTCACAAACAAGTCTTTAAAATCACCTTATAGAGATTAATATTGCAAAATTATTCTACCACTATTAATAAAACTCAACACCCTGTGAAACAAATACTTAAAATGAATTATGAAAATTTACGGGCAAATGTTCAAAAAAGTCATAAAAAAAAATTCAATTGCATTTTTTTTAACCATAACATCCAGTTTACCAGCTAATCACCTCTTTTTTTATGCTAAAAAAAAGCATTATTTTTAGTTTCAAAATGGAAATTTTATCATTTTCCGAATTTTAATGACCCCTCTTTTCCCCCGATTACCATTCATATTATCTTTTATTAATATAAAAAAAACAAATCTCTTAATTTTGAAATATTTTATTTTTTATTGCTATCTTTGCTTGACATTACTATAATTATAATCATTTATAATTATAATTAGTAAGATTGTATCCGCTTGTTTCTAAGAATAAAAAAATAAATTATACACTTTAATAGCGTTTAAATAATTAACATCTAATTGTTAAAAAATTATTACTAAATTGCATTTATGATTAAAGATATAATATAAATTTATTACTTTTATTCCCTCATCATAACAAATCACTGGTAATACCTATGGTTATGTGATTTGTTGTGAAATTTCATAATAACATTTCAATACCATAAATGCTATGAAAAACTTGATCATTTTAGGGCAAGAATCCTTTAAAAAGACGGAAGTCAATCTCATTTTAACCAATCTGCTGACATTCAGTGGATTATTGAATATTTGTTACAAAATAACATTTATGGTTAACAATATAACAAAAACCAATTTTATTATATCATAACAATACATAGTCGCTTTACCCGAAAGTTTAGCGTTTTGTTATGGAATCTCTTGCTATCATTTCAATAATTATCACGCCATGAAAAACTTAACCATTATTGGACTAACGCCTTTCGAAAAACCGGATGTTAATCTAATGCCCAAACTACATCAGGCGGGTGCATTTCCCGTTCTCAACCTGGGGCATGATTTAACAGCTGCTGAAAATGCGTTAAAACAACTTGAACAAATAGATATACCATCCTATGGTATTTGCTTTTCTAACGACAGTTTTACATCACTTCAGATTCCTGAAAAAGTAAAATTTGCCATCCTGCCGTTTGGTATGTCAGCCAATGCTCCGGATGTATCCATTGTTTACCAGGTAAGCAGTTTGGAAGAAGCAAAACAAGCTGAACAGTCAGGAGCAAAAGGTATCATTATTAAAGGAAATGAAGCTGCCGGGCTGGTAGGCTACGAATCTACATTTGTTTTATTTCAGCGTATCATCAAAGAAATTCAGACCATTCCGGTGTGGGTACAGGGAGGGATAGGTCTCCATACCGCAGCGGCAGCAAAAGCTTTAGGAGCAACAGGGATTGTACTGGACAGCCAGCTAGCGCTGTTTCCGGAAAGCTCTGTTCCTAAGGATTTAAAAGAGGTATGCTCAAAACTAAATGGTACAGAAACCAAAGTTATTGCGGATCACCGTGTGCTGGTAAGACCTAATTCACCGGCATTACCGGAAAACCCTACCGCCAGAGATCTTAAACAGTATTTTACAGGACTTGATCTTGGCACATGCTACATCCCTATGGGACAAGATATCTCTTTAGCAACAGATCTTTATGAAGACTTCAGAACTCTTAAAAAACTGATTTTTGGATTCAGAGAAGCCATGTATGGACATCTGAAACAGGCAAAAGCCCTTCAGGTTATCGATCAGAACAATCCATTAGCTCAGGAATTGGGATTAAAATATCCCATTGCACAAGGGCCAATGACCCGTGTAAGTGATGTTCCCGGATTTGCCAATGCTGTTGCAGAAGCCGGAGCTTTACCATTTGTTGCCTTATCATTACTGAAAGGAAGCTCTGCAAAGTCGTTGGTGATGGAAACAAAAGAACTGGCAGGTAACAAAACGTGGGGTGTAGGTATTCTAGGATTTGCACCGCAGGAATTAAGAGATGAACAAACCTCTTATATCCTTGAAGCCCAACCTCCTGTAGTATTGATCGCAGGTGGAAGACCAGCACAAGCCAAGGTATTTGAAAAAGCGGGAATAAAGACATTCCTGCACGTTCCATCTCCTGCCTTGTTGGATATTTTCCTTAAAGAAGGTGCAAAAAATTTCATTTTCGAAGGCCGTGAATGTGGTGGCCACGTGGGACCATTGTCCAGTACAGTTCTTTGGGAAAAACAAATTGAACGCATATTAAAAGAAGACCATCCGGAAAATATCAGTGTATTTTTCGCAGGTGGAATCCATAATGATTTCTCAACGGCATTCGTCTCCATCATGGCTGCTCCATTAGCTGCCAGAGGGGTAAAAGTGGGTGTATTGATGGGAACAGCTTACCTGTACACTCAGGAAGCTGTAGAAACCGGAGCTATTCAGGAAGAATTCCAGTTACAGGCGATGCAGGCTAAGGATACTGTTTTATTAGAAACAGCTCCCGGCCATGAAACCCGTTGTCTCAATACAGCATTTGCCAACCACTTCAAAACGGAAAAAGCTAAACTTCTGGCTGCCGGAACTGATAAAAAAGTAGTGTGGGAGCAATTGGAGAAACTCAATGTAGGCCGTTTAAGAATCGCAGCCAAAGGAATCGAACGTCAGGGAGATCAATTGGTAAACATTCCTAAAGATGATCAGCTGGATCTCGGAATGTACATGATCGGGCAGATTGCCACCATGCAAAACAAGGTGCTTACGCTTGAAGAACTTCACCATAATGTTAGTATCGGCAATTACGAATACATCCAAAACGCACCATTGTCAGAACAGCCAGCATCAAGCGAAAAACCATTGGATATCGCTATCGTAGGTATGGAATGTATATTCCCCGGGGCTAAAAATCTTGAAGAATACTGGAGAAATATTATTCTGGGAAAAGACAGTGTAACTGAAGTTCCGGATGAAAGATGGAATAAAGAACTTTATTATAAACCGGATTCAGACGAAGCAGATGTATCGCATTCAAAATGGGGTGGTTTCATTCCGAAAATTGATTTTGATCCATTGGCATTCGGTATCCCGCCACAATCTCTTGCCGCTATTGAGCCAACACAATTGCTCACTTTATTGGTAGCCAAACGCGCAATGGAGGATGCAGGATATGGTGAAAAGTATATTAACAGAGAAAATATCTCAGTAATTATTGGTGCTGAAGGAGGTAATGATCTTGCCAACAGCTATAGCTTCAGAGGATATTATAAACAGGTCTTCGGAGAACTTCACGAAGAAGTAAAAGAAGCCTTTCCACATACCACAGAGGATTCTTTCCCGGGTATTTTGGCCAATGTGATCGCAGGTAGGATTACGAACCGCCTGGATCTTGGAGGGAGAAACTTCACCGTAGATGCGGCATGTGCTTCTTCACTAGCAGCTATCGATTTAGCTTGTCAGGAACTTGTATTAGGTAAATCAGACATGGTTCTTGCCGGAGGTGCAGACTTACACAACGGAATCAACGATTACCTGATGTTCTCCAGTACCCACGCCCTTTCCAGAAAAGGAAGATGTGCTACATTCGACAGTGATGCAGACGGAATCGCCCTTGGAGAAGGAATTGCGATCCTTGTGTTGAAAAGATATGAAGATGCTATCAACGACGGAGACCGTATCTACTCTGTAATCAAAGGAGTGGGCGGATCCAGTGATGGTAAAGCCCTTGGATTAACGGCACCTAGGAAAGTAGGTCAGGTAAGAGCTCTTGAGCGTGCTTATACTCAGGCGGGAATCAGTGCGGCAGCTGTAGGATTGGTAGAGGCTCACGGTACAGGTACTGTGGTGGGAGATAAAACCGAACTGAGTGCATTGACTAATTTATTCAGCCGTTCAGGAGCTTTACCGGGACAGACTTATTTAGGTTCTGTGAAAACTCAGATAGGACATACCAAATGTGCTGCAGGTTTAGCAGGTTTGATCAAGGCTTCTCTGGCCGTATATCACGGAGTAAAACCTCCTACCCTTCACTTGCAGCATCCAAATGCTTATTATAATGCAAAAACGAGCCCATTCTCTTTCCATGCAGAAAGTGGATTGTGGACAGAAAAAAACAGGTATGCAGGAATCAGTGCTTTTGGATTTGGAGGTACAAACTTCCATACTGTAATAGCAAACCATCCAAAACAAGATGATTCTATTACCATGCAGTCCTGGCCTTCAGAATTATTTGTCTTCCGTGGAGATTCCTATGATGAAGCTAAACAACAATCGGGCCAGATTAAGACTTTACTGGAAATCAATGATGGAATTCCATTAAAAGATATTGCCTACAGTTTAAGCATTAGTTCAGAAAAGCCTATTCAGTTCAGTATTGTTGCAGACACCGCAGAAGACCTGATGATGAAGCTCGAGCTAGTATTGCTAGGGATTGAGACAAAAGATACTTTCACCGTTAATAAAAAAGAAGGTAAAGTAGCCTTCACATTCCCTGGACAAGGAAGTCAGAGAATCAATATGGCTCGTGATCTGTTCGTAGTCTTCCCGGCTATGCGTAAGATTATTGATAACTATCCTGAGTTGGAAAAAGTGGTTTTCCCTTCTGCAACATTCAATGAAGCGGATTTAAAGCAACAGAAAGAAACCATTAAAGATACCCGTCTCGCACAACCACTTTTAGGAATTGTTGATCTTGCATTGGCAAAATTCTTAGAATCATTAGGAATTATTCCTGATATGCTGGCTGGTCACAGCTATGGTGAAATACCGGCTTTATGTTTCTCTGGAGTATTTGCAGAAGAGAAGTTAGTTGATTTAAGTATCCGTAGAGCTCAGTCTATTTTAGATTCAGTAGAAGGTGGAGATCCGGGTTCAATGTTGGCAGCAAGTGCTACTCATGAACGATTACAGCCGATCATTGCTAAAGTGGAGGGATGTTACCCGGTTAACTTCAACGCTCCTACTCAATGTGTCATTGCAGGAAGCACTCCGGCCATCAATACATTATTGGAAATCCTTAAACAGGAAGGTATTTCTGCTAAAAAATTAGAAGTTGCCTGTGCATTCCACAGTCCATTATTGGCAAAATCAAAAGATTTATATGCTGAGGTATTAAAAGACGTCCCTTTCCAGGAAATGCAGATCCCTGTATGGTCTAATACGACAGCACAAGTATATCCGTCGAAACCTTCAGACATCAAAGAAAGATTGACTGATCACCTGGTACAGCCGGTAAGATTCGTGGAGCAGATGCAAGCGATGTATAACGATGGAGCAAGAATCTTCATCGAGGTAGGACCAGGAAAAGTCCTTACAGGATTGGCAAAATCATGTCTTGAAAAAGACCAGTTGACCTTATATGTTGAAGACAGCAGCCGTAACAAATTCACTCATTTACTGTGTATGTTAGCTCAGTATTTAGGTACGGGACGCAGCTTCAATATTGAAAAACTTTTCGATGGCCGTTTCGTTCAGCTTGTTGACATCAACCAGCCTGAGCTGTATAAGAAAAGCCCTGCCATCTGGCGTGTTAACGGACAAGCTGCACATCCGACAACAGGTTCATTGCCTGCTAATGGTGCACTCCCTATCATAAATCCTATTCCTATGAACAATTTTACTACTCATAATACGCAAGCTCCTGCACCGGAAAGCTTATCTACAGCCGAACGTATGTTGCAGGAATATTTAAACAGCATGAAATTAATGATACAGGCACAACGTGATGTGATGCTTTCCTTTATGGGACAGAATCCTCAGGTGAATCCAATGCCTGTTTATAATACACCAATGCCGGCATCAGCTCCTGAACGTACGATTCCTGTACAACAGGTTCAACAAACAGCAACTGTTGCTGTAGCGGCTACTGCCGTTGCTGTAAAAGCAGCACCTACAAGAGATATCAAAGCTTTATTACTACAGGTTGTAAGTGATAAAACAGGATATCCTCAGGAAATGCTGGGCATGGAAATGGACCTTGAAGCAGACCTAAGTATTGACTCTATTAAAAGAGTGGAAATCATCGGAACGCTTCGTAATGAGCTAGGAACATTAGCAAAAGGCAACACCAATGAAGATATGGTGATGGAACAATTGGCAGGAATCAAAACCCTGAGCGGATTAGTTTCATGGCTTACTGAATTCTCAGGAGCAGATGCAGCACCGGCAACACCTGAAAAAAACGGAACTTCAGCTGAAGCCACTTCAACGCCACAAGCAAAAGCGACTTTATCATTAGAAGACCTTCAAAATGCGATCCTGAATATCGTAAGTGAAAAAACAGGATATCCAAAAGAAATGCTAGGTCTAGACTTAGATTTAGAAGCAGACCTTAGTATCGATTCTATCAAGCGTATGGAAATCATTGCTGATCTTAAAAACAAAATCGGTTTTGGTGAAAACCTTGAACAGGCTGATGATGTAATGGAAAAACTAGCGGCTATTAAAACTCTTCGTGGATTGGCTAGCTGGATCAGTGAAATGAGCGGTGAAAACAACGAAGTCAGAGAGGAAGCAAAGGAAGTTAACACTCCTGAAGCTACGAATAATGTACTATCACGTCTTCGTTTTGACATTACGCCTACAGATGATTTCTTAGCACAAAATACAGATGTCCTTCAGGGAAAATATTTTGCAATCACTCAGGATGACAGTAAGCAGACATCAGCTATTAAAGAAGCTTTAGAAAAGCATGGCGCTATCGTAGAACTGGTAAACGCAGACAAAGATCTTTCAAAATTTGACGGACTTATTATGCTGGACCTCTTCTCTTCTTCTGACAAACCAAGCATTATCGATCACGTTGATTTGATTAAAAAACTGGATTTTGACAAAGCCAAGTGGGTTTATTTAATCTCTGATATTGCAGCCCATATTCAGGAACTAACTGATGTTAGCGTTTTACGTCATCATCAGGGATATCCGGGACTTTTCAAAAGTTTAGCAAGAGAATTCGATCATACAACTTGTAGATTCATCAGTTTAAGCACTCCTCAGGAAGTAGATCAGATTGCTGATATTACTTTAAAGGAAATATTAACCAACGATAAACCAGCTGAAGTTATTTACAAGAACGAAAAAAGACATAAGGTAGATATTATCCCTTCCCCATTGTCAACGAGTTTAAGTGAAGCTCACATTCAGCTAGATCAGAAATCTGTGGTACTGGTATTGGGAGGTGCACAGGGAATCACTGCAGAATTGGTGAAACACATGTCTCAGGCTTATCCATGTACTTATATTTTGGTAGGAAGATCAGCAGATCCAAGAAATGAAGCTTCTGCTAAAGAATTCGAAGGAATGAAAACGAAAGAGGAAATCAGAGCATTCCTGATCAAGTCCGGAAAATTCACTTCTCCTGCTGAAATCGAAAAAGAAACCACAAAAGTTTTCAAAAATAATCAGATCCTGCGCACGATCCGTGATATGGAAGCGCTTGGAAACACCATTATTTATCAATCATTAGACCTTTGTGACGAAGAAGGCTTAAGCAGCCTGATTAGCGGTATTTATGAAAAATACAACCGTTTAGACGGAGTGATTCATGGAGCAGGTCTTTTAGAAGATAAATTATTCAAACAAAAAACAACATCCTCTTTCGGACGCGTATTTGATACCAAAGTAAAACCCCTTCGTGTATTGGCGGAACAACTTCGTACAGACTGCCAGTTTGTGGTATTATTCTCAAGCATCGCATCGGTATATGGTAATAAAGGCCAGACAGATTATGCTGCTGCCAACAGTGTACTGGATGATTACGCTAATGCACTGAATAAAAGATTAAAAGGAAAAGTAATCTCCATCAACTGGGGACCTTGGAAAGGAGCAGGAATGGTTTCTTCCACCCTTGAATCTGAATACGAACGTAGAGGAATTTCTATGATCCCATTGGATGAAGGAAAAGAAATCTTCCTTAACGAAATAAAATACGGAACTGAAAGCCAGGTGCTTATCATGTCAGGAAATAATTGGTAATCCTCTGTAAACACTAAACATGAAAAAAACAGATGTTGCTGTAGTTGGACTATCCTGCGTCTTTCCCGGGGCGCAGGATGCCCATACTTTTTGGCAGAATATTGTCAACAAAGTAGACTCTACCCAATCGGCTCCGGCTGATCGGATAGATCCGGTACACTTTAGTGATGCCACGAACCCTGTCGATCGTTTCTATTGCCAACGAGGCGGGTTTATTCCTGATTATGAGTTTGATCCTACCAGCTTTGGAATTTTACCCCTTGCTGTGGAAGGAACAGAACCCGATCATTTACTGACCCTAGATTTAGTTCAGAGAGCTTTGGAAGATGCCGGAGTATTTCAAAAGAATACTTCCCTTGAAAAAGCAGGAATTATCATTGGGAAAGGAAACTATACCGGGCCGGGAGCTACCCGTGCCATTGAAATTGTAAGAACCGGAGAACAGATTTCCTCCTTATTGCAGGAATTGCTGCCTCAGGTATCTTCAGCTGATATTGAAAAAGTAAAACATGCTTTCCAGGAAAGAAAGGGACGTTTCGCTGCTGATACTGCCATGGGATTGATTCCCAATCTGGTAGCTTCATTAGTGGCCAACCGTTTTGATCTTGGAGGCGTTGCTTTTACTGTGGATGCCGCTTGTGCCAGTGCTTTAATCGCTGTAGACCACGCTGTACAGGAACTTCAGAGAGGTCGTTCTGATATGATGATCGCCGGAGGTGTTCACACCGGACAAAATGCTGCGTTCTGGAGTATTTTTGCTCAATTGGGAGCGATGTCCCGTCAACAGCAGATCAAGCCCTTCAGTATGGACGCTGATGGATTGCTGATTGGTGAAGGCTGTGGTTTCGTTGTTTTAAAACGATTGGAAGATGCCGTTCGCGATCAGGACAAAATCTATGCGGTGATCAAAGGAGTGGGGGTCAGCAGTGATGGTAACGGAACCAGCGTGATGAGTCCATCCGTAAAAGGTCAGCTGAAAGCGTTAGAACAAGCCTGGATCAATGCTGATCTGGATAAAAATAAAGTAGGTTATCTGGAAGCCCATGGAACCGGAACTCCCCTGGGAGATAAAACAGAGCTTCAGACCTTAGCCCAGTTCTTTGGAAAAGAAGAAGCTGCTCCGGCAGCAGGAATCGGATCGGTAAAGTCCAATATCGGACATGCTATGCCGGCTGCAGGAATCGCTGGACTGATTAAAACCTGTCTTGCTTTGCACCACGACACATTACCGCCAACATTGTACTGTGAGAATCCAACGGCAGAAATGCAGAACACAAGATTCGAACCCGTACAGGAAGCTAAAAACTGGTCAAAAACCGGGCTGCCAAAAGTAGCGGCAGTCAATGCTTTCGGATTTGGAGGAATCAATGCACACGTTGTTCTTGAAGGCTATGATATGCCGAAAAAAGACACCGTATTGCTATTGGCAAGACCTACCCACGCAGCATTAGTTTCTGCCTTAAAAAATAACGAGACCACTACAGGAGAAGGAGATTTCAGAGTAGCGATATTCGATCCTACCCCTGCAAGAATAGAAAAAGCGCTTAAAATTGTTTCTAAAAACCTGATCTGGAAAAACAAACAGGACATCTGGTACACTTCTACCCCATTATTAAAAGATGGCGGAAAAGTAGCTTTTGTATTTCCTGGATTGGATGGACTGGCAAAAGGTGAAGTAGACAGTGTAAGCCGTTATTTCGGATTAACAGCGCCTATAGAAACCGAAGGTGAAGGTCTTTTAACCGATGCTTTAAACATCTTCAATAACTGTAGCATCCTTGACAATTCATTGAAAAAACTGGGAATCATCCCGGACATGAATGCAGGACACAGTTTAGGAGAATGGCTGGCAGGATATTCATCTGAGTTAGCAGAGGCCAATTCTGTTAAAGCCTTAATCGATGTATTGAATCCGGAAACTTTTGAATTAAAAGACTCCAAGTTCATTGCCATCGGAGCAGGAATTGATGTCGTACAGCCTTTTATTGCTGAAATTTCAGACCTGTATGTTTCTAATGACAATTGCCCTAACCAAGTAATTCTTTGTGGTAGCAATGCCGCATTGGATGAATTGGTTCCACAATTAAAATCAAAACAGATCTTCCATCAGGTATTACCGTTCCAATCCGGATTCCACTCTCCTTTTATCGCTGATAAACTGGATGTGATCCTTGCCGGAATGGAAAAAGCACAGTTCCAGAAAACGAAGATCCCATTATGGTCAGCTACTACATTAGAACCTTATCCTGCAGATCAGGCAGCGATCAGAAAACTGAGTGCTGAGCACTTGGTAGAACCTGTTCGTTTTCGTGAACTGACGGATAAATTATACGAAGAAGGCGTAAGAGTATTCATTCAGGTGGGTACCGGCGGACTGATTGGATTTATTGATGATACTTTGAAAGGAAAGGCATTCAGCACGATTGCTTCCAGTGTTCCAGCCCGTTCTGCATTAGCGCAGTTACAGCGTGTGGTTGCATCCCTGTTTGTAGAAGGTAAAACGGTTGCTCTTGACTTTTTAGAGCTTCAGCAGCATTCAAAAAAATCATCAGGAAAAGGAATAAAGCTGGAATTAGGTTCCCCTATTATCAGAAATTTTAAAGAAGTAAAAGCATTAGCTCAATCCTTTGAAACACCAAAACAATACACTGCTTCAGCTTCAGCCATGACTGCCAAAAGTGGTCATCCGCTGGTACAGGCATTCCAGGACAATGTTACGGATATGATCCGTATGCAGGAAGAAGTCCTGACTTTATTCCAAAACCGTCCGGAAATCACCATTCCACGTCCAGCTCCTGTAGCACAACAAGCAGCTCCCAAAGCACCAAGAAGTGCAACCTTCTCAAAAGATCTGTATGTGACGCTTGAAAGTCATCCATACCTGATCGACCACAGCTTATTGAGACAGCCAAAAGGATGGGCTCATGTAGCCGATATGGAACCGGTCATTCCGATGACCATGATCTTTGAACAGCTTGCAGAAATTGCAGAAGCAGAAATCCCGGGAACACAGGTTCATAAAATAATGAATGTAAGTGTATTCCAATGGATGAATGTTGCCCAGCCTTTTGAGAAAACAGTAAAAGGACAATGGCGTGGCGAAAACCATGCGTATCTGGATATTGAAAACTTCGCCAATGCGGAAGTGATCTTAAAATCCTCACCTGTCCCTACTCCAACCTTCAACCTTTCTGTTGGTGATCTTTTACCGATTGAAAGAACACCTGAAGAAATCTATGATGCCCACATGTTCCATGGTGACAAATACCAGGGAATTACTGAAGTATCAGCCGTTGGAAACAAAGGAATTGTAGGAAAAATCAAAGGAAATGGCGGAAAAGGATCTCTGTTAGACAATGCCGGACAGTTATTTGGGCTTTGGTTACAGCTTACGTTGGTAAAAGACCGCATTGCCTTCCCGGTGAAGATCAGAGATATTGAATTCTTTGGTGATATGCACGATCAGGATGGTATTTTTGAATGCACCTGTATGCTGACTGAGCTTAATGATGAATTTGCCATTGCAGATATTATTCTAAAAAGAGACGGAAAAGTATGGTGTGCCATCACAGGCTGGCAGAACAGAAGACTGGAAATTGATGCCGCTTTATGGAATGTTTCCATGTCGCCATTGCATAACCGTCTTTCTGAAGAGATTGCTCCTGAAGTATTTTTCTTCCACCAGGCCTACACCAGAGTCGCTTCATGGGATTTTATCCTGAAAAGGTATTTCAACCAAACGGAAAAACAGCATCATCTGCAATTATTACCCAACAAAAAGAAAAACTGGATGGTAAGCCGTGTTGCCGTAAAAGATGCCGTTAGAAACCTTCTTCGTCAGGAAAAAAATCATGCGTGCTTCCCGATCACCTTTGAAATACGTTCCGATGAAGTGGGGAAACCTTACCTCATCAGTGATTTTACAGAAAACATTCATATTTCATTAGCTCACAAAGGAAAAGAAGCCGTGGGTATTGCGAGATATGGCAAATCTGTAGGAATCGATATGGAACTCATGGAAGAACGCAGCGAAGGATTCTATGATCTGGTATTCACAGACAGTGAATTAGCTTTATTAAAAGGCAGAGATCAGGCAGAATGGACCACCCGCTTCTGGGTAGCCAAAGAAGCCTACGGAAAATTCTTAGGAACCGGACTGAAAGGGAATCCAAAAGCCTTCGAAGTCGAACTGATAAAAGATGATCACTTGTGGATCAGCAACATTGAAATCAAAACTATTAAACATAAAAATTATATTATCGGATGGACACTGTAAACGCAACATTAAA
The DNA here is from genome assembly GCF_021869765.1 of Chryseobacterium sp. MEBOG06. NCBI lineage: Bacteria > Pseudomonadati > Bacteroidota > Flavobacteriia > Flavobacteriales > Weeksellaceae > Chryseobacterium > Chryseobacterium sp. MEBOG06. The sequence continues at coordinate 3,596,128 of NZ_CP084580.1, forward strand.
AATGAACCACGAAGAACTTTTTACTTTATTAAAAGGTTTTATTACTGAAGTGATAGGTGCTGAATTTGTAGAGGAGATGGATATTACTCCGGAAAGTTCATTCACCAAAGATCTTGAAATGGACAGCATCGAGATTGTCTCGTTCTCTGAAAAGATCAAGGCGCATTTTGGCGATCAGATCGACTTTACAGGTTGGTTATCTTCTATGGATCTTGACCAGCTTATTAATCTTGACCTTAGTATGATCATCAATTATATCTACGAATGCCAATAATCACTGTCAATAACAGACAAGTTCATATACAGGAACTCAATAAAGGAGCCGAACAAACCGTGGTACTCATCCACGGTATGTTCAGTAACCTGTCCATTTATTATTTTAATATTGCCCCCATTCTGGCAAAACATTTCCATGTGGTGATGTACGATCTGAAAAGTCACGGGATGAGTGAACGTTTTTTGGATGGGTACGACCTTGATACTATGTCATCCGATCTGATAGGTTTAATGGATCACCTTCAACTGGAAAAAGTACATCTTACAGGCTATAGCTTCGGCGGTCTTATTGCTTTAAAAACAGCATTGAAATATCCCGAACGTGTCAATCAACTGGTGGTGATGGAAGCTCCGGATCCGCAGGATGAAAAAGCAAGGAATATCATTGATGAATACAGCAAGGAATTCCTTGAGCATTATGTAGCCAATTTTACAGATACTACCAAAGTCCAGATGGGCAAAAGACAAATGGAAAAGAACCATCGTATGTATGAGTTTCTGTTTAATCAAACCAGCATCAAAGCAGATATGATCAGGGAAAAACATTTCCTTGGGGAAGCTGATTTCAACCAACTGAAAGCTTCTACTTTACTGCTTTACGGTGCGGATTCCAACTGCAGACCTACAGGAGAATGGCTGCAGTCTCAAATCGGCGAATCCGAACTTGAATTAATTTCCGGCGATCACAATATTCCCATCCAGGAACCTCAGCTCATTGCAGAGACGATCGCTCAGTTTTTATCTAATATCTTAACGAAGAACCATGGCTAAATTTGCATTTATAGTTCCACCCTTGACAGGACATGTCAACCCTACCCTAAGCATCGGTGCTACGCTGTTGGAAAGAGGGCATGAAGTAGCATGGATCAGCCTTGACCCGACTTTAGAGGCGAAACTTCCCGAGGGCGGAAAATTATTACTGATCCAATACGATCAGACCGACGAAGAAAAGAAAGAAAGCGAACAGTATCTCGATATTATTTCCAAAAAAGTAGTGTATGGAATCGACAGTGTGAAGTTCCTTTACGAAGAAGTTCTTATTCCACTGAACAGACATTGCTATAATGGAATTGTTGCTTTATTAAAGATATATCAACCTGATTTGATTATTGGTGACCATCAATTATTTGCCGCTCCGATAGCAGCAAAAGCATTAGGGATTCCTTGTGCGACTTCCGTTACCGCTCCGGCTGCCATTAAAATCATGAATGAGCTGCCAAAAGTACACGAATGGGAAGTGAATCAAATCATCGACTTACAAAAGGAGCTTGGCTTCAGTGAAGAACGTTCTCTGGCCACTTCAGATCTGTTGACGCTTGTTTTAACTTCAACCTATTTCTTTGGGGATATGGATGATCTTCCTTCTCAATATCAATTTACAGGGCCGGTTCTTACCGAACGTCGTATCTCATGTGAATTTGATTGGGACCGATTAAAAAGTGCTACTAATAAAAAGATTTTAGTAAGCATCGGAACTACTTTCGATCACGATCATAAAAAAGCATTCTTCCAAAAAGTAGTGGATGCTTTCAAAGACGAAGATTTAACGGTTGTCGTGGTTTCTGATCCGCAGCTTTTCGAGCAGTGGCCGGACAACTTTATGGTGTATCAGCAGGTTCCGCAATTGGATCTGTTACCTCATCTTGATGGCGTAGTTTGCCATGGCGGTCACAATACCGTTTCCGAAACCTTATCCAACGGAATTCCTTTGGTAGTCATTCCGATTGCGTATGACCAGTCGCACGTTGCAGGACGTGTGGTGCGTACAGAAGCGGGTGAACGACTGAACTTTAACAGATTTAAAGCCCATCACCTGAGAGAAGCGGTACAACAAATTTTAAACAACCCGAGCTACCGTGAGGCCGCTCAAAAAGTAGGACAATCTTTTATGGAAGCAGGGGGAGCATCTACAGCAGCTAATTTATTGGAAACGGCGATTACTAAAGCCTCAAAACACGAAAAACCATCTAAATTTTTATTCGTTGTTCCACCATTTTTCGGACATGTGAGCCCTACTTTAAGTGTGGGAGCCAGTCTGATTGCCCGTGGCCACGAAGTAAAATGGTTCGGTATTACGCCTTTAGACAACAAGCATATCCCTGAAGGAGGTTCTTATTTCTATCCGGAAGAAGATTTAATTCCGTATCAGGAAGAAATTGCCCGTATTTTAAAAAGACAAGATGACGGTCCGGCTTGTTCCGGTCCTGAAGTCATGAAACTGGCATTGGAAGAAACCTATGTTCCTTTCGCTAAAATGATGATGCCGGGATTAACGAGATTAACAGAAAGCTGGATGCCTGATGTAATTGTAAACGACTGTATCACTTTCGGAGGCGCGCTTTTCGCTCATAAACATCATATTCCTTGTGTAACCACAACACCTGTTCCACCGGATGTGATGGGAGATACTGAAAAAAGTGCCCCTAAAATCTGGGAATGGCAGCAAAATCTGATCAAAGACTTACAAAAAGAAGTAGGCATTCACGAGGAAGGAATTTACATCCATTCACATAAACTGAATATGGTATTTACGTCACAAGCCTTTGCCGGTTTTGACACTGTACCATCTCACATGAAATTTGTAGGCCCGGTAAAAGGCCGTCCGAACGATGCTCCATTTGACTGGGATAAATTAAATGCTTCTACCACTCCAAAGATCTTTGTATCATTGGGAACGCTGTTGGTAGACATCAGAAAAGCTTTCTTTGAAAAGATTATCGCAGCATTTAAAGATCAGCCGGTAACGGTGATTGCCGCTACTCCACCTGAAATTTTTGAAGAATGGCCGGAAAACTTTATCGTGAACAGCTTCGTACCGCAATCCGCAGTCATGCAGCAAATGGATATGGTGATCTGCCACGGTGGTTTCAATACTGTGAATGATACCTTCCGTAATGGTTTACCAATGTTGATCACGCCTATCGCTTACGACCATTTTCATATTGCGAAACTGATCGAGCAGGCAGGTTGCGGAATCAGTATCCGATACAAAAGACTTCGTGTAGAGGCTCTTCGTGAAACTGTTTTTGAATTACTGGAAAACCCTAAATACAGAGCTGCAGCCCAAGATGTTCAAAATACCTTTAATCTTGCCGGAGGTAATGATAAAGCCGTAGAATTACTGGAAAACTTTGTAGAGGAACATTCCACATTAGCTTCAGTATAACAAATTTATAAATCTATCTATGAAATCGCCATGATTTAAAGATTCAACATTGATGAAAACGACACGATTGCATATGACCTTATAAAAAAGATAGACATCTACATATGAAAAGAAGATTGTTATTTGGCGAACGAATGTTACTGGGAGACGGAACAGAACCCTTCAATGCGGTGATCCCTTTCAGACTCAGAGGTACCTTTGCATTAAAGGATATCCAGCAGGCTTTGGCTAAGATCCAGAAAAAACATCCGTGGTTAAAAGCGTTGATCGCTCATGACGAGAAAAACATTCCCTGGTTTGATGTTCCTGAAAACCCGATCTCCATTCCGGTACGCATTGTAGTCCGAAAAGGCGACGATCACTGGCAGGAAGAATCCAGAAGAGAATGGAATACCTTATTTGACCCTAAAAAATTACCCCTGATCCGGTTTGTCTGGCTTAAGGGGGAAAACGTTTCTGACATGCTGTTTTCGTTTCACCATTGTTTATGTGATGGTGGTTCTGCAATGGCCTTCCTGTATGAATTTTTAAAAGTATTGGATAATCCAAAAGCGGATATCGGGATAGAAAATCCTATTTTAGGCATTCAGGATGTAGTTCCGGCCCATATTTTAAACAACCGTAAGCAAAAATTAAAAGCTAAATTCATCGGAAGATTAGCCGCTACAGCCATTAAGGTTATTCCTACCGGTAAAAAATCCATTGATAGAAAGGATGATTATCTGCTTCACTGGAAAGTAAATGAAACGATAAGCCAACAACTGGTTTCCTATTGCAAATCCAATGGCGTGACGGTGAACACCTTCTTAAGTGCCGCTTTGCTTCAGGCTTTCAAAAAAATAAAAGGAACCGGAGCTTTCAATAAAGTGTCCTGCCCTGTAGACATCAGACGTTTTGCTACCCAGGTGAAGAACGATCATATTTTTGCTTTTGGGCTGATGATCGTAGTTTCTGCCAATGAAAAGCTGAGCTTTATAGAAAATTTACGTGCGATGCAGGCTTCTGTAGAACGTAAAACCTCTAAGCTTGATCCTTATATTACCATGATGGTGATGGAATCCGGGCATGATGCTTTGAATAATTTCACCAAGCTTTTAAAGAACGGAAAATCCTCTAATGACTGTATGTTTTCCAATCTGGGACGCATTCAGATTCCTCATGAGTATAAAGAATTTTCGGTAGATACTATTTTCAGTCCGTCTGTGATTGGCCCATTGGGAAATACAACGACATTGGTAGTGTCTACCTACCGCGGGAAAATGGATTTTTCCTTTGTGGGAAGCGAAGGCTATTTACCTTATATTGATGCCATCGCCATCCGTGACGAGTTTATGCAGATTATTAAAACCCAACTGGAATACATCGCTGTATCATGATCAAAAGAAAACTAATGATGGTGGAAAGGATCATGTATGTAGATCCCGAAACCCCCGTAAACTGTATATTTGCAGCCAAAATAAAAGGAGAACTTCCGGAGCAGAATTTTAAAACTGCTCTGGAAAAAATCCAGCAAAAACACGCGTTGCTAAGAGTGGTTATCGACTCTAAAAGTGAGAAATATCCCTTTTTTATAGAAGAAAAAGAGATCGCTCCTATCCCACTCCGCATCGTAGAAAGAAAAACAGACCAGGATTGGCTGACAGAGTCTCAAAAAGAATGGAAAATCTTATTTGAGGAAGAAAAAACACCACTAGCCCGTGTAGTGTGGGTAAGAGGACAGGATTTTTCTGAAGTCTTTTGGGCCATTCCACATTGTATTTCAGACGGAACTACCGGAGTTACCTTAATGCAGGAGCTGCTTCAGCTTTTGGATAATCCAGATCTGGAGTTAGAACCTTACGAAGCGTTCACCTCCGTAGATGAATTTCTCCCTTCCAACTTTAATGTAAAAACGAAGAAATTCAAGGCAAATCTTTATCTGATGTTTGCTAAATTCTTCTTCCTTTTGCAACCAAAAAGTAAAAAGAAAAATCTGGGAAACAATTATGTTCTTCACCAAAAACTGGATGCGGAAACCACTTCTCAAATTACGGAGCGATGCAAAGCCAACGGTATTTCCGTACATGCTTTGCTTTGTTCTGCGTTCATGCAGGCCTTTCAGGAAGTAAAAGGGAAAGAAGCCAAAGGTAAGGTGATCAGTCCCGTAGATGTGCGTCATTTTATTCCGGAGATCAAAGAAGATCATTTATTTGCCTTTGCTCCAACGGTAGATCTTGCTCTTAAAAAAGGAAGTTCTGATCTCTTGAACAATGCCCGACATATCAAAGAAGACCTTGTCCAGAAAATTGGTAAGATGGAAGCCCGTGAACTCCTGTGGATGGGTGAACAGATGCACCCGATTGTAGACCGTATGATCTCCATGCTTAAATCCAGCAATGGCGGCCATGATGTAACCCTATCCAATATGGGAAGAATCAACATCCCGAGTGAGTATAAAAACTTCAGCATTGAAACCATCTTCAGTCCAACCGTAGCATTTCCCTGGTTGAACTCAAACACTTTGGTGACGAGTACCTACAACCGTCAGATGGATTTTATATTTTTGTCCAATGAAGACTTCCTGCCAAAAGCAGAAGCCGCTAAAATAAAAGAGAAAGCCATAGCGCTCATGACCACCTCATGAAATTGAAATTTAAGCCGAAGCCGCCTAAAAAGCTCAAAAAAACTACCCTTAAACGCTTTCTTATCAAGCGTACGATTTACTATGTCCTTCCCAATGTATTTTTCAATTTCATCATTGCCTATGCCAGCTTCAAAGAATTAGGCTACACCCATTTTTTCTCCGGTGAACAGAATCTAGCCCGCCTTACCTTACCCATGGCCCTGTTTCTCCCCGTTGTCCTCACCATAGACATCCTCAAAAGAGTAACGGATGCCGCCGGACAAGGCGCCATTGAGTTTACCGTAGATGAAGCGTTGAACATAAAAAAGTTAATGACCAAGCTGAGTATTCTGCATGGGATCATAACCTGTTCTCTGGTGCTGTCCATGCTTTTTTTAGGACAGTATAATTTTTCTAAGGATTATAAACTGAATGCTACGGCCATGGCAGTGGTGGTAGGAATTCTGGCAGGTATTTTATCTGTGGTATTTGTGTATTTGCCGGTGTGGAGGTTGAGGAGGTGGATGTGTAAAATCAAGATAAAAAACTTATAATAAGACTTGTATTTCCTATAAATTCAAAATTATCTTAATAACTTAGAGTTGTATTTCTAATTAGTAAAATAATTATAATTAAAAAAGACTTGTATAATTACAAGTCTTTTTATCTTTACACAAAATATATTTCTACACATCATAATTCAATAAAAATTTAAAGACACTTCACATACAAATAGGCTATTAGATGAAAATCAATACATTAACAAATAAAATTTTCAGATATTATAGTAATCAAGCTCTTTATATTTCTAAAATAACTAGCTTTAGATTGTGATGAGAAATAATATGTTAATTTCAAAAAATATTATGTTACAACTCCAAATAAACGGTAATAAAATTTTTGCTCCTTTAAAAAACAAAGAGCTTATTAAAACTCCAGAAGAAGAAATTAGACAAAAATATATTATAAAACTTGTCAATTCTTACGGATATTCGCTAGATCAGATGGATCAAGAAGTTAAACTAACAAGTTCAAAAAGAGGTACTGGTAGAGCTAGTGCTGATATAGTTGTATGGCGCAGTAAAGAGGACAAGAAAAAAGGAAAGAACCCAATAATTGTCATAGAATGTAAGGCAGAATATATAGATATTAAGAGTGAGGATTACTATCAAGGGCAAAACTATGCTCGTTTTGCAAATTCACCATTCTTTGTGACAACTAATGAGAAGGAGACAAAAGTTTTCAAAGTCAATTTGGATGTAACTCCCAAAACTTTAAGTGATGAAATTTTAGATATACCTAATGCTAAAGAAGCAAATAATGATGATAAAATAAAAAAATTATTGGCGCAAACTAAGGCATTTGAACGTGATGAATTCTCTAAACTTTTATTCCAATGTCATAATGTAATCCGTAATAATGATAAATTATCACCTGAAGCTGCCTTTGATGAGATTAGTAAAATTCTCTTTATGAAGATAAGGTACGAAAGAAATCCTGATGAGGAAAATATTTTCACCTTAAAACAATTTGAAAAGCAAGAAGCTAATTACGAGAAAAATATTCGACCAGTTAATATTAAAAGAAACGGACCTAAAGATGATATTCCATATATGGATTATTGGTTTGAATTAACAAAGGATGAATTTGAAGAAGATGAATTATTTGATAGAAATGAAAAAATAAAAATAAAAGAGGCTTCTTTTAAAGATATAGTGCGGAAACTTCAAAAATATAATCTATCCACAACCAACGATGACGTAAAAGGTATTGCATTTGAAGAGTTCTTAGGAGGTACATTTAGAGGAGAATTAGGGCAATTTTTTACACCTAGAACTATTGTAGACTTTATGGTAGATGTATTAGATCCTCAGGAGGACGAAGTTATGTGTGATCCTTGTTGTGGTTCTGGTGGATTCTTAATTAAAGCTTTTGAATATGTTAGAGATAAAATAGAGCAAGATATTAAAGCTGAAAAAGATAAAGTTAACCTTGCTTTTGATGAATCGTCTATAGGGAAGTCGGAAATTGAACTTGAAAAATTAAAAGAAGTTTCCAATACCATAATTCAAAAACTAGGTTATGAGACTCAAATTAGAAAAAGTAGTGAACAAGAAATAGCTAAGGAAAAAAGCAAGTTTATTTCCAGACTTGAAAAGCTTTCGGCTTCTTGTGTTTTTGGTACAGATGCCAATCCAAGAATGGCCAGAACAGCCAAAATGAATATGATTATGCACGGTGATGGACATGGAGGAGTTCATCATAGAGATGGACTTTTAAACATTAATGGTATTTTTGAAAATAGATTTGATGTAATATTAACTAATCCTCCTTTTGGTGCAAGAGTAGAAAAATCATTGTTGATAACTAAAGCCGACCAGATAACTGATGAAAATCGAATAGCTAAATATAAAAAGATGTATGGAGCAAAGGTTTATGACAAGGCAATGGAACAACTCCTTTTTGATGAAGAAACCACCAAAGGAAAGCCTGTATTAGACACCTTATATATTGGAAAAGAAGGGTTAAGTGGGCTAACAGAAGTTTTGTTCATTGAAAGATGTATAAATCTACTTAAACCAGGAGGCCGATTGGGTATTGTTTTACCTGAAGGTGTATTGAATACACAGAATTTAGCAAAAGTTAGACAGTATTTTGAAAGTGTTGCCAAATTGATTCTTATTGTTTCCATTCCACAGGATGTATTTATGAAAAGTGGGGCTACTGTAAAGTCAAGTCTTCTATTTATGAAAAAATTTACACAAAATGAAACCGATCTATGGAAACAATATGAGGATGAAGCTATAACGGTAGTATCTGCAAAATATGAAGAAGAATTAAAAGATATAGAACACCAATTAACTTTAAGAGGAAAGAATGCAGCCTCAACGATTGTAAAAAAAGAACTGAGAGCAAGAAAGAAAAAAATCACAGAGGATATCGAAATAGAAGTTAGACAGATTGTAAAGGAAAAATTCGATTATGAAATTCCTATTGCTACCGTTGAAAAAGCAGGAATAAGCAGCACTGGGACATCCATAGACAATGAATTAGAAGATGTTATTTTACCTCAATATGTACCATATCGTAAACAAAACGAATTATGGAAAGAATTAAAACCTATATTCAAATATAAATGGGATACCAAAACAGGTAGAACAGAGAGGAAAAAAAATAATCTTGAACCAATTTTAATGGAATGGTAATGAGCAATAATATTAGGTTTGTTAAATTTTCAACTCTTTATAATTGGGATGTAAAACAGTTTGTCGAAAGCTCTTCTATTTATACAGATAATTTAAAAATAGTTCCTTTTAAACAATTTGCACGACCCGCAAGTTTAAATCGTATCCACATTCAAGATGATGAGGACTATAAAATTTTAGGTGTTAGATCTTATGGTTTCGGAGCGTATGTAAACAGAAAAGTAAAAGGTAAATCCTTAAAAATGAAGGTTTATCAACAGGTAAAATCTAATCATCTTTATTGGTGTAAAGTAGATACAAAAAATGGTGCATTTGGAATAATAACAGAAGAAATATCAGATGGTGTAGCTTCTTCCAATATGACCCTAGCTGAGTTAGATTTAAGTGTTATTAACCCTGATTTTCTTCAAATTTTCTTTAAGAGCAAGAAGTTTAATGAGTACATGGATAGTTTTGTTACCGGAACTACCAATAGAAAATATATTAGACCAAGTCAAATTTTTGAAGATATAAAAATTCCGCTCCCTCCGTTAAATGATGAAGATGCTAAGATAAAAAGCATTTCTAATGAGATAACTCAGAAAAAATTAGTAGATTCTTATTTTAAAAAAATAGAAGAAGCAGAGATAGCAAAAATAAATGCACAAGACACAGAAAAGAAGATTGAAGAATATTTGTTTGAAGAACTTGGTATAAATGAAATAAATCATCGGGATAGTAATTATGGTCTAAGTTTTATTAGGTTCAAAAATCTCACAAAATGGAGTGTGAATGACATATCCAAAAAAGCATTGCTCAACTCCTCTATTTATCCAAATAAAAAATTAAAAGATGTTGTTGAAATAAACCCAACAACTAGTTTTTTAAAATTTGATACAGAAACAGAGACTGCATTTATACCCATGGTTAATATTTCCGATATAGAAGGAAAAGTAATTAAATATAATAAAGGTTATGTTGGAAAATCAAAAGGATATACAAAATTTATTGATGGAGATTTGCTTTGGGCAAGAATCACTCCTTGCATGGAAAATGGTAAATCGGCAATTGTAAATAATATGCCAAATAATATAGGTTATGGTTCAACAGAGTATCACATCATTAGAAGTAATGATGAAACTTTTTTAGAATATATACATTTTCTCTTAAGATTAAATCTAGTTCTACAAGATGCAAAATTACACTTTACAGGTTCAGCAGGGCAGCAGAGAGTGCCAAAGTCTTATTTGGAAAATTTAGAAATTCCAATACCTCCAAGTAATATACAAGAAACTATAGTAAAAACTATCATCAAACTCAAAGAAGATATTAAATCATATCGCAGTTTAGAATCTAGTTTAAGAAAAGATGCTCTCTGGGATTTTGAAAAAAAAATATTTAAAAACTGATGAAGCAAAAAACGATCATACAAGTTTGGGGTGCCCAAGATGGAGGAAAATCAGGAACAATTAAGATTCTTAAAGAAGAATTGATCAGATTCTATATAAATTCTTCACATACATATTCATTACCATTACCATCAGGTGAGATTTCAGATGTATTAATGTGTAACGGATTTAAAATAGGTGTAGAAAGTATGGGGGATTATTTACATCTTTGGAACTTACACAATAGACTAAATGATTATATACTTCAACATAATTGTGACATCATTATTTACGCTAGTAGAGTTTATAATGATGTATCAAAACATATAGCACATTTAGCTAATATTCATAATTATAGATTACTAAAAGTCACTAATTATAGAGGTGACGAACCTCCTTTTATACAAGATGAGCTTAATCAACTATCAGCTCAGCATCTTTTAAATTTAGTTGATCAGATTATAACAGGTAAAATTTAGACTATGCAACTACTTAATTTATATATAAAAGACTATAAGTTGCTTTCAGATTTTGAAATTAACTTTACAGAAAAATATCAAAATGAAGATACTTTTAATGTCATTATTGGAGAGAATGGTGCTGGCAAGACAACTTTATTAGAAGGAATATTAAGGATATTTGGAAGCCTATACGAAGCAAATACCTTACAAGATATTGAGAAAAAAATCAAGTCACTTGATTTTAAATTTACTTTATCATACTTTATCAGAGCTGAAAGAGTATTAGAAGAAACCTTAGTTTCTCAAGATTCTAGAGTTGACTATGTAAAACTACAGTTTAGTAATATTGATAGAAATTGGATAACACTTGAGTATACTGATTCCGTTTTTAACAATGATGATGTAAATAACTTTTTATTTAAAACACAGTATCTTATAAAAGATTTACTTCCTAAAAATGTAGTGCTTTATTATGCAGGTTTTGATGGCAGATTGAGTGGTTTAACACAAAAATTCACTTACGATTTTTTTAAAGACTGGCTTACATTTGTTAGTGAGGATAGTGATAAACAAAGTATTGGATTAAATATCAATGCTCCTATCTTTCATTTTAATCCTAATCAGTTTAATTTATTGCTTTTTAGTATCTTTTGTAAAGAAAGTGGAGACGTATATAAATTTATAAGAGAAAAATTTGGTATAGTAGGCTTTACCGATATTACTATTTTTCTAAAAAGTCCTAGTTGGGCCAAAGGTACAGTAAATGAATTTTGGGGAGCAGAAGGAATTATTAAAAATGCACTTGATAAATTTAGTAAAGCATCTCAAGAATCTGAGTTCCTAAAAAGAAGCATATCTCTTTCTTATTTCATTCCAGAGGTTCTATTTAAACTTTCTGGATATGATACAGATGACTCATTCACATCAGAAAAAGATATTTTTCAAACTCTGTTAGCATTAGATATAATGGGGTTATTGGATAGGATTCAAATTACATTAGTTAAAGAAATCACTTCAGAAAAGAACATTGAAATATCTAGTCAAGATTTAAGTGAGGGGGAAAAACAGCTTTTATCTATTTATGGATTAAAACAAATTATTTCTACAAATGATGAAAGTTTATTCTTGTTTGACGAACCTGACACATTTTTACACCCAAAATGGAAGAAAGAATTCTTTAACAACTTATACTATAATACACACGGAAATAAAGTTTCATTCAATGATTTTGATATTATAACAACTCATTCTCCTGAAATTATTGGAGGGATTGAGCACAATTCTTTCCTAAGAAGATTAATAAAAGGCAAAGTCGCACAAAAAGACTTATACGTAAAAGGTCGTGATTACAACTCTATATTATTTGAAGCCTTTGATACAGAAAAAAGTTCAGACACTGGTAAAGATATTTTATCTTCTTTCTATAATTTTTTAGAAACTAATCAACTGGATAAAGCGAAACAGAAACTAGATGAAATAATAAATGATAGGGGGCTTGATGACATAGAAACTCAAAGAGCATTAGATAATTTTGATGATTATAATTAGGTATGAAATATATTCAGAAAAAGATTTCCTTAGAGCCTAATACTTTGCTAGATTATAGAAATAATACCCCTGATCCTAAATCTTACGATGGCTTTGGAGATACTGATAACAAGCTAAAAATAGCGTTACTTATTGAACAAGGTTATTTGTGTGGCTATTGTATGAAAAAATTACGTGATGATAATGATATTTCTGTAGAACATTATATATCACAAAAAAAACATGATGACTCTCCTTTTTCTAAAATAAAACATAAGAGAATGTCCTTAATTTACAACAACATGATTGGTGTTTGTATAAATAATGGAGAACATTGTGATAAAAGTAGAGGTAATACCCCATTTAAAATTTTAAATCCTCATAATAAGATTTGTGAAAATTTAATAAATTATACTTTAGAAGGTAAAGTAATTGAAAAAAAATGTAGTAAAAGTCGTGATATTGAATATGATATTGAAGTACTAAAATTAAATTGTCCCTCTCTAAAAGATTTAAGAATAGCACTATGGGACGATGCAAAAAGAAAATTAATAAATAAACACCCTAAAGGTACTTGGACTAAAAAAATTATAGAAACTGAAAGACAAATTTACATGGATAAACATAATGGGAAATATAAGAGTTTTTGTAATTATATAATTTTCAGATTTAATGTGCTACTTAAACTCCCTAAGTATAATCATTAAAATTGTTATAATTCTTTAAATTAAAAAACATCTTAAAATTTATGTATTTATTTCATTTAATCTAGCCATCAAAAAACAAAATGAGTAATGAAGAAATTACACTAATTCATTCTCCTAAACATAAAAAAGGTTCAGCACTTGCTGAACCTTTTTTATATATTAAGCTATCCTTTCCCAATCAACCTCTCCAATCTCCCCATAATCTCATCCTTCTCCTTCAGCATCCTTTCATAAAGTTCCATCTTTTCTTCATGCATTTTAAGTATAGCTTCTACTGGATTAAAAACAGGATGTATATTAATTGCTGAAGCTCCTTCTTTGAAATCAGTAAAAGTATTAGAAATAATATTCACCGCCTGCTCCTCATCAAAATTCTGAAACGCTTCCACCGGAATTTTCAATACTTCAGAAATCCTTTTCAGTAAAGGGTCTTCAATGATTTCTTTCTGTTCCAGCAGAGAAACTTTCTTCTGGTTCCAGTCGTCCCCAAGGTCAAGGGCCAATGCTTCCTGCTTAATGCCCAGCATTTCCCTGAATCGTTTTACATTGCGTCCCTGATGTATTTTTTGTTCCATGATAAATCAACATTTATGAGGTTTAAATATAGAAAAATATTTGTAAAAACAGTCTCTAAAAACAAGCATAATTAAGATTTATATCCTTTTTGCTGCTTGCCTTACAACGAGCTTTAGAGTGATCTTCATTATTTTTCTTTTTATATAATCTTTTTTTCACTGGAAATACAAAAAATCTAAACCTCATCACCCAATTTCCACAATCTGCTTAATGCCTATTGAAAAATTGCTATTGCGCTCATTTTTCAGACACAATACTCACTATATTTGGAAGTATCAACCCCCAAAATTACATTTTATGGCACTAGACAATTTAATCAGTTTAAGTTTTTCAAATGATGAATTAAAGGCTATTGACGACGCAATTAAGTCTATACAAACCACCCTTTCAGGCAAGATGATCAACCTTACCCCGGAAGAGCGGCAGCAGTATGGGAGGATTGCTGAGCAGAACAAGCTTTTTGTGAACAAAGCCAAAAACTACATGGAGCAATACCCTAATCTGGTTCCTGCATTTATTGACAAAGCAGAGTTTGACAAGGATTATGCTGCCAGAGAGCAAATAGAACAGCGGTTGCAGCTTTTAAACTCATTGAACGAGCAGTTTACAGATACCAAAACCCTGCTGGATCATGACAACTACCACAATGCCATCAGTTTTTACAGAAATATTAGATTCCTTTCCGGAGAAAACGTACCGGGTACCAATGTGATCTATGAAGACATGAAACAGTTCTTCATAACCTCATCCCCCACCACCCCCGAAGCTCCACAGCGTCCCGCAGACAACAGTGGCAGCCAACCCCAATAAATATTGAGTATAATAATGGTAACCAGAGCACGTGAAGACGTGCTTTTTTTATGAAAACAGCCCCAGAACAGCCTGTAGACCGTTCCGAAGTCCCTCGAGAGACTATGACAAGGGGCTCGGGCTACTTACATAAGGGGGTAGAGCCTCTTCGCAAGTCCCTTTAGCCCCTTATCTAACCGGGTTTACCCCCTTGGGTAAGGGGGTACAGCCCCTTCATCAAGGGGGGTGGAGACCGTTCAGAAGTAGCTATAGAGGGTTATTGAAGGGGGTGGAGGCACTTTGGAATACAGTAGGAACATTTCTTATTAAGTATATAGTAATTATTCTACAAAATTTACGTTTTCCCGTAAGTAGAAAATAAAGATTTTCCTTATTATTGTAGCTAATAAGACTACAAATCCATGAAAACTACATTATCCAAAACATAATATACTTCTTCCATAGAATAGATCAAAATCTAAAATTCAGAATCCCCCCTATCTTTTAATAATAATAGTATTCTTTATTTCCAGAATTCCATATGAAATCTGAGATAAAAAACAGTACAATAAACTCCACATTATGACAACCAAAGAATATTTAAATTCTTTTAATAAAAGTTTTGAAGAAATAAAAGCCCAATACGAAGACGCTTTCAATGAAACTGTAGAAACTGAAAAAAGAGTTAGTTGGTTCTCTCCTCTTGAAGAAAAATTACACCTACTACAAAATCCATCCGTTGAAAATATTATCATAGAGGTCATCCGAAAAATACAATCTGATGATTTATTTGATGCTAATGATACAGAGAACTTGTCACTTTATATTGCTAAGATTAATTCAATTGTAAAAGTTGCAGATCGTATTAATAATTTTAAAGAAGGAACTGTACTTTCCGAGAACAAAACTTTACAATTATTTAAATTGTTCAATGCCATTAAAAATTGCGATACTTTAGAAGACCTTACTCTAGAATTGAATCAAAATTTAAGATCTTTTATACCTCATCTTTTTTCGATTATAAAGCATTGCCAAGCGCCTGATCAATTCCCTATTTATTACAAATTTTGGAGAAATATTTGCCAAGAGGTACTCAATATAAAAAATGATTATACTTCTATCTGCTCATTCTACCAGAGTTTTCCTCTTGAAGATAGAAGCATGCTAGCCACCAGCTATTTTGGAACTCTAGCCAAAATCATGATATTGGATCTTACAAGTAATACCCAGATAAATGCCAAAGAGGTCTCAAGCTATCTCCGGAAAAATGTAATAAACCTAGAAGGTCACCTTGAAATGCTAGATGAGGCAGACCATATCATTAATTCTAATAGTCCCATCAAGTACTGGCTATATGCGCCAGGAGAGAATGCATACAAATGGGACGAATTTTATAAAAATGGAATAATGGCCTTAGGGTGGGATGATCTTGGAGATTTGAATCAATATCAAACCAAAAAAGAGATTAATGATAAACTGGTAGAAGTATATGGTGGTAACGCTAATAAGCCACATGATTCCGCTGCCAATTTTGATTTTAAAAACACCATTAATATAGGAGATATCATTGTTGTAAAAAGAGGACGCAGTGTATTGCTTGGCTATGGAGAGGTAAAAAGCGAATATTCCTTTGATGATGAAAAAGATGATTATAAACATTGTCGTACAATAGAATGGAAAGGAAGAGGAGAATGGACTATTGATGAATGGCTAGCTCTGAAAACATTAACCCAAATCAGTGAAAACAACTACCAATCATTATTAAATAAAATGAGCACCAATATGATAATTAATTACAAAGATCAATATAAATCTTGGCTTGAAAAAGGCAATGAGAAAGAAACAGGAAAAGCAGTATCCTATATAAAAGCCATAGACATTTTATCTCAAAAAACGAATCAAGAAATTTTTGAAAACAATAATATAGAAGATTTATTGTCCTTGTACAAGGATACAATAGCAGAGCAAAAAAAACCAGAAGGTAAATACTATCATCCAGAAGCCCCATCCTATGGATTAAATGGTTATTATTCTGCTGCCATTGGAGAGTATGTAAAGTTTCATCAATCTCTACAAATAAAAAAAGAAGAAAGCCAACACCTAAATCTTTTAGAATACAAAAAGCAAATCATTCTACAAGGTCCTCCCGGAACTGGAAAAACCAGACAGGCAAAAGAATTAGCCACTCAGTTATTAAAACTTAAGAATGTTAAGGAATTGAAAGACCATCCGCAGTTTAAACTCATTCAATTTCATCCCAGCTATACGTATGAGGATTTTGTAAGAGGAATTGTAGCCAAACCAGATGAGGAAGGAAATGGTATTATCTATGAGGCTGAGAATAAAGTACTAGGAGACTTTATCAAAAAAGCATGTGATCATACTCAGCAAACAGGGATAGTTTCCAATTCAATATGGATGGAAGAAATGTTTGAAGATTTTAAAAATTCTATTGAAGAAGAATTGATTGCCAATGATTATAAAATAAAACTTACCAATAAGCTCTATCTAACCCATGTGGGTGAAAGTTCTTTCCACATCTCAAGTGATGGATGGAAGGGTGATCGTTTAAAATTTAGTGAAATAAAGAAGCTTTATAATTATCAGATTACAAGTAGAGATCAAACTAAACAACATGATGATCTTGCTAAGTCAGTATATCATAGGACAGCATATTATTTTCCGATCGTAGAAAAATTAAGAGCATTTTTAAAGGATAAACCTGCCCCTACTCCAGCTAATAATGAGCCATCATCTGATTCAACAGAAAATTATGTATTAGTAATTGACGAAATAAACCGTGCTAACCTATCTTCTGTTCTTGGAGAACTCATCTATGCCCTTGAATATAGAGGTAAGGCGGTGGAAAGTGTTTATGAGGTAGATGGTAAAAGAGATTTAATTCTCCCTCCCAATCTATATATCATTGGCACCATGAATACCGCAGACCGAAGTGTGGGACATATTGATTATGCTATAAGAAGACGTTTTGCTTTCGTCAATATCCTGCCTAAAGATTTGAACGGAGACCATAGCATCCATTTTAATAGTCCCGATTTTGAAAAAGTATCTCAATTATTCACAACAAAAAATGTAAGCAGTGAATTTGAAATTAACGACGTTCAACTAGGTCATAGTTATTTCATTGCTCCAAAAGAAGATCCGGAAAATCATCAGAAGAGAGATGAAATCTTTAGAATGAAAATGAATTACGAAGTAGTGCCTATTTTATTAGAATATGTAAAAGACGGAGTTCTTGTTGGGACTCATGAAAATCAAAATATTAAAGATTACATCAACACCCTGAAACTGAGCAATTAATGGGAATATTAATTTCAGAGCATAAAAGTTTCCTAATCAAAAGAATAAATGCTGGAGAATCTTTTACTGATATAAAAGATAAACTTCTTCATCTTCAGGATGATTCTTTTCAACTTTTTACAACACTACAGAGTAAAAAGTTTAATCATCAATCGTTTTCTTTTTCAGTACTGAAAGAGAAAAATCAATGTGAGATTAAAGCAGATTATTATGTTGGAGTCGACTGGCTTGGAAATACAGGGAGAACAATTTATGTAGAACCTAAATTGAATTCAGGTTTATCTGAATATTTCAATAACTGTTTAAATAGTGATGAAGATTCCGCCGAAATCCCTGAACGATTTGAGACTAAAGAAGCCGTTAACACTTATGAAGTAAACTACTTAAGTATCCTTTTGGAGGTTATGGCACTCCCACAGACTGCTAACTATTCAAAAGATGTCATTCAAATAGATTGGAATGCAAAGTATATTGAAATA
Source organism: Chryseobacterium sp. MEBOG06 (assembly GCF_021869765.1). Lineage (NCBI taxonomy): Bacteria > Pseudomonadati > Bacteroidota > Flavobacteriia > Flavobacteriales > Weeksellaceae > Chryseobacterium > Chryseobacterium sp. MEBOG06. The sequence goes on from NZ_CP084580.1 coordinate 3,614,605, forward strand.
GATCAAAAAAATGATCGTTTAACTCCCTTTCTTATCATACAGTTTTTACAGCATTTGAAAACAATTGTAAGAAAGGGTCTGAAAAAGGCATATTATAAAACTCAAGAAAACCTTAACAGTAAAATTAAAGGTAAGGTATTAATAGGTCAGCATATTAAGAAAAATGTTTTTAAAAATAGACTCACCTCTACTTTCTGTGAGTTTCAGGTATTTGGTGAAGATCATTTGGAAAACAGATTTCTAAAGAAAGTATTGGAGTTTGCAACCAGCTACATTGAAAATAATCCTTTATTATTTTCTTCCAATATAAAATCTATTAAACATATTTTAAGTTATTGCAGACCAGCTTTTGAACATATCAGTGCTGATGTTGATGAACACCAATTGAAACACATTAAAAAAAATCCTTTTTTCAATGAATATGGTGAGGCTTTACGAATAGGGCAATTTATTCTGAAACGGTTTTCATATACCATTACGAAAACAACTCAGAAAAAAATAGAAACGCCTCCTTTCTGGATCGATATGCCTAGACTGTTTGAGCTTTATTTTTACTACCAATTGCTCAAAGCCAATCCAGAAGACGCTCATCACATTCATTATCAATTCAGTACTTACGGAAATTCATTAGATATTTTAATAAGTAAGCCTGGTTATGAGATGGTAATTGATACAAAATATAAGTTGAAATATACCAAAAGTCATATCCATCAGGATATTCGCCAAGTTTCAGGATACTCCCGTCTAAAGAAGGTTATTAATGAAATAAAGAGCAAGAATAAAGATTGGAAAGAAGATAAGATATTAGACTGCTTAATTATTTATCCTCATCTTCACCAACCCGATGAAGATCATTCTAATCATCCATCTTCATTATTAGATAATTTTTCAATTGAAAATATTAAAAACCAGTTTGATAATATTGAAAATCAAATCACGGCTTATCAACAAGTATTTAAACTGGGAATTAATTTACCCATACTTTAAATAAAAAAGGTTCAGCTAAAACGCTGAACCTTTTTTATTTTTGTCCTATAATCTGTATCAGATTTTCAGGACTAGTCAAAATATTAAATGATCAGATAGGAAGAAAAATTTTAGAATGGGTAACTGAAAGTACTAGTACTAATAATTAATACAATAAATATTTTTTAAATATTAGTAACTTCCTTTTCCGGGAATTACATGTCTTACCCCTCCCCGAGGGTTATCCATATCCCCTTTGTATCTTGGGATCACGTGACAGTGAAAGTGAAATACGGTTTGTCCCGCATCTGCACCACAGTTCATTCCAATATTAAATGCATCCGGTTGATATTGGGATAAAATAATGTCTTTAGCTTTTTCAATCATAGCAGGAAGATCACTTTTTTCTTCCGTACTCAACGCAAAGAAATCAGTTTTCACCACATTGGAAATAATCATTAAATGTCCGGGAGCTACAGGAAAACCATCTTCAATGATAAAGAAATATTCTCCTCTGTAAATTATTTTCTCCTCTGCAATCTCAGTAAAATCTTTCATTAAAATAAAGGTTGAAGTTCAATATTGGGTGTCCATTTCTGAATGGCTAAATTTACAGATAAATCATATTGCTTTTGCAAAAACCTTTTCCTTTCCGCCTGTGTTTTCCCACTTTGATTAATAATAGTCTCACGAAGAGGATGTTTACTGGCAATATAAAATTCGTTTCTTTTATATAATCTTTCCAGGTATTTTATTTCGGGAACTTTTGCTCTTTTATCATTATTGATATTCTTATCTGCTAAAACCAGATTCCAGATTCCGTTTACATTGGCTCCGTTATCATTCAATTGTATTTTATGAACATGAGGAAAAAAATGGTCTATAGCACATAGGTTTTCATCCCCACTCTTGATGGATATATCCTGAAAAGAATAAAAACACTTTCCTTTCTGATAGCCATTCAATGAGTCTCTGGCCGAAGAGATATTCTTTCGTTTCATGATCCGGTTTTCAAAAAACAGAAGATTAAGTTCCTCATCAAGCCTTACCTCCAAAAGGTTTGGATTCATTTCTAAGTTCCATGCGGTCTCAACCAGATTCCAACGGGCATCTACTTCCTGATCAAAATTGATAAACTGCTGGCTTTCCTTTAGAGACAAAAGACTGTCTGTAATCACCAAATTCTTATGGCTTCCATTATAATCTTTATGGTAAAAGACATCATTAACAATGCTTCCATTAACCGCATGAAAAGCATCTACAACGTTATTAAAACCATGTTTTACGGTGATATCTAATAGATGCTCGTAATCTATCTTCTGATCATTAAAATTTCTACAAGCTTCTAAGAATAGACTTGATTTTGAATTTCCCTGCTTATCATTCTGTTTAATGTGTTCCAGGATACCTTGAACATACGAAGGTGCAACATCCTGAAGCGATACTGTTGTTTTTTCTAATGAAATTAATTCTAATAAAGATTTTGCAAAGGCAAATTTATAGGTTGCTGAGTTTTTCCCAAAAAGGATAATTGCTCTCCATTGAGATTCCAGACTCGCATCATTATCCTGAAAATTAAGGGCGGGCATCTATTACTATAATTAAGTATTTTATCAAAACACAAAATTATGTAAAAATATAAACCAAATAACTATTATTATATTACAAAACTATCAAAATGAAACATATTTCGAAAAATAATTAAACAAAATGATTACATTTTAACTCCCCGTTCCCGGCCCATTCAAATACTCATTACTCATATCCTTCTCCTTTTTAAAGTCCATCTTACCGAACTTATAGCTAAAACTAATCCCGAAAGAACGGTACGGTAATTCTCTTACAGAATAAGAGTCGTAATCCCCGGTGCTTACGGTGGTTACCTGCTTGATGTACTTATTAAACGGATTGGTAATGGTGAATCCCAGATTTGCCTTTTTGTTCCAGAATTCCTTTCTTCCGGCAATGGTATAGGTAATGGATTGTGGATTTTTTCCCTGGATATTTTTAGCAGCGGAGTTGTAGTTTCCGAAAACTTCCAGGACAAAATTCTTGGGAAACTGATAATTAACGTTCAGATTCGCCCGGTAACGCATTCCCATATCTAAGTTGCCTACGTAGATATGACTTACAATATATCGGTGAAATACCATGATATTACTTCTCAGATTCATTTTGTTCTGGAAAAACGGAAGGGAAAGAGAGACAATTCCGCCGGAGTTGTATTCTTTGCCGATATTATCTCTTGCGGTAACCGATACATTGGTGTACTCCGTTCCATTGGCTGTAAATGTTGGATAAAAGGTCGTAATCTGTTTTAAATCCTGACTGTTGATTCGCTCCACAAGGGATAAGGAGATATTCCCGCCATTCGTAAAGTTTTTCGTGTATCCTAATTCCATATTATCTCCAATTTCTGGCTTCAGAGCCGGATTTCCTGTGGTAATATTGTGTGGATCACTGAAATTAAGGAAAGGATTCAGTTCTGTATATTCCGGACGTTCCAATCTTCTTGTATAGGATAGCTTCACTGTTTCGCCACTATCAAATTTGTGGGACAAAATAAAGGATGGAACCAATAAACCGTACGATGGAATATTCGTGTTCGGGAAATCTATTTTAAGAGTGGTGTATTCATATCTCAAACCTGCTCTTACATCCAGCCAGTTCCAAACCTTAAGCTTGGAGGAAAAATAAGCAGCATACACTCCCATGTCATAATTTAAATGATACGACTGCAAAGGATCTGCATCATACTGGCCGGATGAAGTATTCAGAACATGAACATCCGTAGCATTGGTAATATGTTGCTGCACCGTTTTCAGCCCCATTTCGAAAGTAACATTATCATTCAGAGGATGCACATAATCTACTGAAATATTGTGACTGTTATCTGTTCCGGGATTACTTCCTGAAATACCGTTGTATGGAGAAGCTGCTCCTGATAAACTTTGAGTCTGAAAATAACTGCTCTTTGGAGAACCATAGCTGAAGACATAATCTGCGGTAAGCTCCTGCCCTTCTTTGGCAAAGGTTTTCCTAAAACTAAGACTTCCGTCTATAGAACGAACGGAAGATTGGTTATCCGAAGTTCTGGATCCGATGATTGAAGAAACAGCAGAGGTATTATAGTCTGTGATATACTGTTGCTGGTTGATTAATCCGGTACTTTTATTGGAGAAACTGTTGAAAGAAACGGAACCGCTTAATGAGCTGGTTTTCGTAAGACTCCAGTCGAAGCCTAAACCTGTACGGTAGCCATGTCTTTCAAAATCGGTATAGCCATCCTGTAATAAATGCGTGCTGGTATTGGAAGAAGCATCTCTAGAAGTTCTGTCCTGTGAAAAAGGAGTCTTGGCTTTTAACTGAGCATTCCCGCTAAAGAAAGCATTCATGCTGAAGTTATTATTCTTATAATTCAGATTCAGAGATCCTGTTTCAAATAAAGTTCCGCCCGTAGCATTGATACTTCCATTGATTCCCCTTACTTTATTATCTTTCAGAACAATATTGATAATTCCTCCGGTCCCCTGCGCATCATATTTCGCTCCCGGACTGGAAACCACCTCAATACTTTTGATCTGACTTGCAGGAATAGATGCCAATGCATCAGCCAGGCTGTTTCCAAATATACTGGATGGCTTTCCATTAATCAAAAACCTGATATTAGCATTTCCCTGAAGTTCTACATTTCCATCTGCATCCACCGTCACCTGAGGGACTTTCCGAAGGACATCAATAGCCGCTCCGTTTTGAGAAGTCACATCATTAGCCGCATTGAAAACAATTTTATCCACCTTATTTTCAATCACCGCTTTTTTACCAACGATGGTTACGCCTTCTATTGCTGTTTCTCCGTTTGTTAATTGAATATCACCAACTGTAACCGCTACATTATTATCAATCACCTGGAAATCTGAGGTTGTTTTATTTTTATATCCTGCATAAAAAACAGCCACTTTATAGGTTCCGGAGGCAATATGATCCATAGAAAACTCCCCTTTCTCATTGGAAGTCGTCCCGTTGATCTCTTTATTATCCTGATCTAAGAGTCCAATACTGGCATGATCTATTGATTTTCCTGTGTTGGAATCTACAACTCTCCCACTTATTTTCCCCTGACCTGCTCCCTGTTGTGCGTTGATCATTAACGCTGAACACAACATAGCCACTAAAATTGTTACTTGTTTCACAGTGATATTAGAATTAATACAGGGCAAAGGTGAGAATCAATTTGGTAGAAATTCTGAATTATAATGCTATGAGGTATTTTATTTTAAACCATTAAGAAAAAATTAAGGAGATAAGAAGAGTAAGAAGAGCTTCGATTTAAGAATACAGGCTAAAGAAATCCTTGATTTTCACCTTAACCTCCCTTAATAACTTAATAATCCTTAATGGTTTAAAAAAGATGATTCATCAAGTTCAACAGATAAATTCTCTAATTCCTACGCCCTTCATAATACTTTAACAACCTTTATACCCCATCCCCAGATAAATTTTCGTTCTTTTGCAAAAAGTTTTAATTTTTACTATAACATGTCAAAGTTTGATGAAATCCGGTATTTTCATGATCAGGAAGTGAATGAAAGATTACAGAGCGTAGCCCATGATCCGATGATGAAAGCACTGATGAACTTTACTTTTCCCGATGTGGATGAGCAGGTTTGGCTGGAACAGTTTAAAGAGGTTCATTCTATAAGTGATTTTCAGCATCAGTTTGTAGCCTATGCTGTTCGTCAGATTCTTGCAAAGAGTTCTGAAGGGTTAACAACTTCGGGCTTTGATAAGCTTGATAAGAATACCTCCTACCTCTATATTTCGAATCACAGAGATATTGTATTGGATACTTCCCTGCTTAACCTTGTTTTGTTGGAAAGTGGTCTCATTATGACCGCTTCAGCCATTGGGGACAATCTTGTGAAAAGAAACTTCCTGAATGTACTCGCTAAACTAAACCGTAACTTTTTAGTTCAGAGAGGGCTTTCTATTCGTGATCAGCTTAAAAGTTCACAGACTATGTCTGAGTATATTGATATGCTATTACATGAAGAAAACCGCTCTGTATGGATTGCCCAGCGTGAAGGCCGTGCTAAAGACGGGAATGATTCTACTCAGCAGGGGGTTTTAAAGATGCTTGCGATGGCAGCTGGAGACCAATCTCTGATTGATTATTTTAAAACTTTAAAAATTGTTCCTATCTCTATTTCCTATGAGTATGACCCTACAGATTCTCTAAAAATGCCTCAATTGCTGGCACAACACAGGGATGAGGCATATATTAAAGGAAAAAATGAAGACTTTACCACGATACTCAGCGGAATTTTAGGACAAAAGAAAAGAATTCATCTGCATGCTGGTGACGTTATTGATGCAGAACTGGATGATATAGCGGCCAACATTGATAATAAAAACAAGCAGCTACAGGCCATTGCAAAGGTCATTGATGATTCTATTATCAGAAATTATAAATTGTGGCCCACAAAGTTTATCGCCTACGATCTGCTTCACAATACCCATACCTACGCTTCACAATATACCGAACAGGAAAAACAGTTGTTTATTAGAAGACTCGACATGCGTATTGATCCGTCTGATCCTGTTTCTAAAGAATATTTCCTGGCGATGTACGCCAATCCTCTGATCAATAAAATAAAGGCTGAAGAAAACTGATTCCCCGGATATACCGCTCATTTTCTGATGGATCAGGATCAGCTTTTTTGCAGAAAGAGTATCTTCGTAACAGCGATATAAGATCTGTAAAGATGAAAAAAACAATTCCTTCCCATCATAATCAGCTGGAAAATTCGGCAGTCAGACTGATGGCTTTGTCTGTTCTTCATGAAAAGCAGACAGAGATTCACCGGGATGATCATTATATGTTTATTCTTCAGAAGAAAGGAGACTTTGTGCTGGAGGTAGATTTTAAAACCATAAGGCTGAAAGGCCCTTCTGTATGCTTTGTGGCACCGGGACAGATTCATCAGTATATTGATCAGAAAGATAATGACGGCTGGTTTCTATTTGTAGAAGCTGCTGCTGTTTCCGAATCTTACCGGGAATTTATGGATATGCATCAATGGTTTCACCAGTCTGTTTCTATTGATGAGAGTGACCTGATTTTCGACCTTCCTGTTCTGATTGAAAAGACAGAAAAAGATGCAACGCTACATCATCTATCCATAGAGCGGTCATTGGCAGACGCTGCTGTTGGAATCATCATTTCAAGAATTTCTGAGACGTCACTATCCGTTTTTCAGCACAGCGGACAGAAGTATTCGATTACAAGACAGTTCAAGAAACTTATTGCAGATCATTTCAGAAATACCAAACAGGTACAGCAATATGCAAAGCTTCTCCACATTACCCCTCTTTACCTGAATGAAGCAGTGAAAGACGTCACGGGATATCCGGCCAGCACCTGGATACAACAGAAAATAGTATGGGAAGCCCGCCGTCTACTGGTGTACACTACCATGGATGTGAAGCAGATTGCCTTTGAACTGGGCTATGATGATCATGTCTATTTTTCAAGATTCTTCAAAAAGGAAACAGGAATAACGGCCTTACAGTTCAGATCAGAAAACCATGATTTGTCCCATCATCACCATTAAAGATCTGTCGGAATCCCAACTTCTCCACTCTAATTTTGCTCTATCAATCATAAGAAATAAATAACAGGATTGATAAGCAATAATTATGATACAGAAAAAACCAAACAAGCGTATTGCAATCATCGGTGCAGGATTAGGAGGTCTGTGCCTTGCCCAGGGATTGAAAAAAAACGGTCTCGAATGTCAGATTTTTGAAAAAGATCCCGCCATCAATACCCGCACGCAGGGATACAGGATCAGAGTAAATGAACCGGGCAGAAAGGCACTACAGGAGTGTCTTCCGGAAAATTTGTACCATCTTTTTACTGATACCTGTGCCGCCAGCTATTCCGGCATGAACGTATTCACAACCAGTCTTGAACCTTCAAAAAATAAACTGGTAGAATCCTGGAGCGACGGAGTAAAAGAAATGCCTGACCTCAAGCCCAACCGGCTGACAATACGTGAAATCTTGCTACAGGGATTACAGGAAAAAATAGGCTTCGGAAAAGAATTAACAGAATGGGAAGAACTGGAAAATAATGAAGTAAAACTCTCATTTGCGGATGGAACAGCTTATACTGCAGATCTTGTCATAGCTGCTGACGGAGTACATTCCAGAATAGGGTCAGAATATTGCAAAGATCAGAAGGTGAATACCGGAAATATTACGATATACGGCAGAACCTTCTATTCTCCGGAAACTCAAAAAGCAGTTTCTGCCGATCTTCAGAAAGGAACTTCTGTAATACTCAATAACCAGTTTTCACTCATCGTAGATTCTATGAAATTTGACAGTTCGAAAAAGAATACTTCATGGGAGCTGCTGAGCCCGATATCCGATTATTTCTATTGGGCATTTATTGGAAATCCAGAAGCTTTCGGACTTGCTCCGGCAGACTTTTACAACGATCCTGCAGAGAAAATCTCTGCTTGTATAGAGAAGGTTACCAGGTTATGGCATCCCAAACTTAAAGCTTTATTCGAATATGCTGATCAAAAATCATTATCTGTCACACCAATCCGCTCCTCTCTGCCTAAAGAACCCTGGAAGTCCGGAGCTATTACGGCTTTAGGAGATGCGGTTCATACCATGAGCCCGGCAGGAGGTGTGGGTGCTAATACCGCTTTTATAGATGCTGCTCTGCTGGCTGAAAATATCAGGAAGGCTCTACTGAACAATACCGCACTTTCAACAGCTGTTTCAGATTATGAAAAACAAATGAGAATATACAGCAATCTGGCGGTTACCATGTCTTTACAGGGTGGAGAAATCCTGCACGGAACCAATAAATAAAGCTAGCGGCACCTTCCAAACTCCTCTTAAATATTGTGTAAGAGGAGTTTACATTCCATTAGAATGATTCCATCATTAAAATTCAAAAGTTGCTGTTTATAACTACTCATTAAAATTTATCTTAATCCCGTATGTCCGCAAACTTTCTATCTGGCATTTTTCACGGCAAAAGCCGGATATTCTGAAAAACATGATAAAAAAACTCTCAAAAAAATAAAATTACTTATATTTAGTCAGATAAAGTGGCAGAGAAACCCGATGTTGTAAAAAGGCAGGATAGTTGCATTTATCTAAAAAACCACACAAAATCAGACCTATGAATGTACAGTTAGATCCGCATGCTAAGACTGAAAATCATCCCATTGATCATTTCCGTCCGGATGTTTTAGAAGGCTTAAAAAATAGTCCGAAAAGGCTATCTTCAAAATATTTCTACGATAAAATCGGCGACCACCTTTTCCAGCAGATCATGGCAATGCCTGAATATTATCTTACCCGGTGCGAGCTTGACATATTCAAAAATAAGACACAGGAACTTACAGACCTCATCATACCTGAAAATGAACCTTTTGACCTGATCGAGCTGGGAGCAGGAGATGCTATGAAATCTACATTCTTACTGAAGCATCTTGTAGAAAGAGGTCTCGAATTCACCTATATGCCGATTGATATTTCTGGAAATATTCTCTCTATACTCAATGAAAAATTAAGTACACAATTCCCGGATATGCCTATAACCTGCCTGGAGGGTGATTATTTTGATATGCTTCAAAAGGCGGCATCATTATCTGACCGGAGAAAGGTTATTCTGTTTTTGGGAAGTAATATCGGAAATATGAATCCTGAAGAAGCTCAGAGTTTCTGCCTTAGTTTAAATCAAAATCTATCTTCCGGAGATCGTGTCCTGATAGGTTTTGACCTGAAGAAAAATCCCCATGTCATTTTAAACGCTTATAATGATAAGGAAGGGATCACAGCTGCCTTCAATCTTAATCTTCTGACCCGTATCAATAATGAGTTGGGAGGAAATTTTGACCGCGAACAATTTCAGCATTATCAAACCTACGACCCTGTAAGCGGAGCTTGCAGAAGTTTTCTGGTAAGCCTTAAAAAACAGGAGGTAATCATTGGCCGTGACAGAATTTCATTTGAAGAAAATGAACTTATTGATATGGAAATTTCTCAGAAGTTCTCTGCTGAACACATTGCTGAACTAGGTGAAAAATCCGGTTTTACAACCGCCGGAGAAATCAAAGATTCAAAAGAATGGTTTGTAGATACGATCTGGCAGGTAAAATAAGAAATCTTCAGTTTCTGCCGGCATGAAAAATATTTATCATGATCCTTCATTTAAAATAAACCACTAAAAAATCAAAATCATGACACCAGAGATTACAACAGTAGATCTATCAAAAAAATATACGGATGTCCGCAGCCGTTCTGAAGAAATCTGTGCTCCATTGGAAATTGAGGATTATGTAGTACAGCCGATTGTGGATGTAAGTCCGCCGAAATGGCACCTGGGGCATACCACATGGTTTTTTGAAACGTTCATTCTGATCCCTAATTTCCCTGAATACGAAGTTTTTGATCCACAGTATAATTTTGTCTTTAACAGCTACTATGAAACCATTGGAACAAGGGTAATCCGTACTGACCGCGGAAACCTCAGCCGGCCTTCTGTTTCAGATATTTATCGCTACAGAAAATATGTGGATGAACAGATGAAAGCTTTCCTTCAAAGCAGGTTCATGAAAGAAGCTATTGAACCCCTTCTGGAGCTGGGCCTCAATCATGAACAGCAGCATCAGGAGCTGCTAGTGACAGACATTAAATACATTCTGGGGCATAATCCCCTCTTCCCCGCTTATACTAAAGAAAAACAATGTATCCAATCCGGTTCTGCAGATGTGCAGATGCTCCGATTTTCTGAAGGAGTCTATGAAATTGGCTTTAAAGGCGAAGGGTTTTGTTTTGACAATGAACTAGGCAGACATAAGGTATATCTTAACGACTTTGAAATTGCCAGCCAGCTGGTGACCAATCGTGAGTACCTTGAATTTATGGAAGCCGGCGGATATACTGACTTCAAACACTGGCATGCCGAAGGCTGGGACTGGGTAAAACAAAATCAGGCAAAATCTCCGCTGTACTGGCATTATGTGGAGGGCAGATGGATGAATTATACCTTAAACGGATTACAGGAAATAGAACCTGATGCACCCGTATGTCATATCAATTTTTATGAAGCTTCTGCTTTTGCTTCCTGGAAAGGGATGCGCCTGCCAAGTGAGGCAGAATGGGAAGTGGCATCTGATCATTTTGACTGGGGAAGCCGCTGGGAATGGACCAATTCTGCTTACCTGCCCTATCCTCATTTTAAGAAAGAAGCCGGTGCGGTAGGTGAATACAATGGAAAATTCATGGTCAATCAAATGGTATTGCGCGGTGCCTCTGAAGCGACTCCTCCGGGACACAGCAGAAATACTTACCGTAATTTTTTTCAAACCAATTTAAAATGGCAGTTTACAGGAATCAGACTTGCACAATAATTTTTGCCAATGATTACAGTTGAATCAGTATCAAAGAATTTTAACGGTAAAACTGCCGTAGATCACATTTCTTTTCAGGCAAATGATCAGGAAATCCTGGTGCTTTTAGGAACCAGCGGCTGTGGGAAAACAACGACTCTTAAAATGATCAACCGCCTCATAGAAGCTGATTCCGGAAACATTCTGATCAACGGTAAAAATATCCGTGATCAGAAAGCAGAGGAACTGCGAATGGGAATTGGTTTTGTAATGCAGCATTCCGGTTTATTTCCTCATTATACGATTCAGCAAAATATTGCTGTAGTTCCTGAACTGCTGAAATGGGATAAAAAGAAAACATCAGCAAGAACGCATGAACTTTTGGAGAAACTTCATCTTTCTGAAGAAGTACTTTCACGGTTTCCCAATGAGCTGAGCGGGGGCCAGCAGCAGCGTGTAGGTATTGCAAGAGCCCTGATTGCAGATACTCCGGTTTTACTGATGGATGAACCCTTCGGAGCGCTTGACAATATTACCAAAGCGGATATTCATTCCGAATTTCAATCTCTTGAAGAGCTTAAAAACAAAACAATTATATTGGTTACTCATGATGTACAGGAAGCTTTTGAACTTGGGCATCGGATATGCCTGATGGATCAGGGGAAGATTGTTCAGACAGGAACTCCAAAAGAAATGCTTTACCAGCCCACCAATAATTTTGTCCGTGATTTCTTTGCTGAAAACCGGCTTTTACTGGAATACAAAGTGGCCACCTTACAGGATATTGGTCCGTTTTTCACTTCTGAGAATTCACATTATACGCTGGAGAATTCAGACGATACAAGTGTCTGGAATGCTTTACAGAAATTAAGCTCGGATCATAAGAATACAGAAATCTATGAAAGAGTGATCAGGGCATTTAATGATTATAGAAAATTACAGATTGTATGATGAAGCAGAGTCTCTGGCAGTTTATTGCTGAACAGCACGAAAAGTTAATCACCCAGATCATACAGCATCTGGGACTTACGTTTTTATCTCTCTTTTTAGCGATCATCGTTGGGGTTCCGTTAGGAATTCTGATTGCCAGAAAAAGGAAGCTTTCAAGTCCTGTACTGGGTATTGCCGGAATTTTGCAGACCATTCCCAGTATTGCCCTGCTGGGGTTTATGATCCCCGCTTTTGGCATCGGTCCGAAACCGGCTATTGCAGCACTGCTGATCTATGCTCTTTTACCTGTTATCCGGAATACCTATACCGGAATTACAGGAGTAGATCCGGCCGTGATAGAAGCTGCAAAAGCAATGGGGATGAACAGAAGACAGCTCCTTTTGAAAGTAAAACTTCCTTTGGCCATGCCTGTAATCATTGCCGGAATAAGGACAGCAGCAGTTATCAATGTGGGAGTAGCTACTTTGGCTTCCTTTGTTGCCGCAGGTGGCTTGGGAGAATTTATCTTTGGGGGTATTTCACTTAATAATACCAATATGATTCTGGCAGGAGCCATTCCCGCTGCATTACTCGCCGTTCTGCTGGACCAGACCATCTCCATACTCCAAAAATCAGGATATCGATTGTTTCAAAAGCTGAAATTTGCAGTTCCTGTTCTACTTATTATATTGGGAGCAGGTTATATGGTTACCAATTCTTCACAACATACCGTTAAGGCCGGTTTTACTCCTGAATTTATGGGAAGGCAGGACGGGGATATCGGTCTTCGCTCTGTGTATGGCCTTAATGTAAATCCACTTGTAGTAAGTGATGCCATTATGTATAAAGCTGCGTATGAAAAGGAACTTGATCTGATCAGCGGATATTCCACAGACGGAAGGATCAAAGCTTTTGACCTCTATGTACTGGATGATGATAAAAAAATATTTCCGCCCTACTTCGCTGCCCCTATTATTAAGACCAAAACCCTGGAAAAATTTCCGGAGCTTGAAAAAACGCTTAATATGCTGGCCGGGAAATTCAATGATTCTATTATGACGGATCTTAATTACAGGTCAGATCATCTTAATCAGACCCCTGAGAAGATTGCAAAAGATTTTTTAATCAAGAATAATCTCTACAAAAGTCCGCTGAAAGGAAATTCAGGAACAGTGCGTATTGGCTCAAAAATATTCGGGGAACAATATATCCTCGCAGAAATGTATACGATGCTTATTGAAGGCTATACGCACTATAAGGTGGAAACGAAAACAGGTTTGGGAGGAACCAAAATCTGTTTTGATGCTTTAATGAATGATGCTATTGATTTTTATCCGGAATATACCGGAACCGGACTGCTTGTCCTTTTAAAACCAACAGAACAGACTATCAAAAGCGTGAGCCAAAGTGCCGATAAAACCTATCAGTATGTAAATTCAGAATTTAGAAAACAATATGGGATTCAATGGCTGCAACCTCTAGGGTTCAATAATGCCTATGCCCTGATGATGCGTAGAAAGCAGGCTGAAGATCTCCATATCAAAAGTATTTCTGATCTCAGGAAATATTTTGACGGAAAGTAAAATAAAGCATTTCCCATTATTGAGGAACTTCTTTAATAATAAAAATGATGGGTGAAAAAATAAATAAAAGAACGATCGGTTTCAACAACAAAACTGATCTCACTATCATGCCGAGGTTTCTCAGGATCAATCATCATTTCATAAACATATTGAATTTCTCCTTCAATATAGGTTTCTATTGCTAAATTAAGTTTCCAGGAATGCTGAAAATCTGTAATCTGCTGAAGCATCTTTTCCTGATCTGTCATCAGGATTTCTGAATTTTGCATTTCCCATTCATCGGAACCGGAAGCACCCATAGCAGCAATGATAAATGATGTAAAATCCGGGATATCCATTTTCTGTACCTTAATAAGGGTAAAAACAATTTCATCTCTATTGAAAATAACTTCTGTAATTTCACGCTTAGAAATAAAAAAATCAGAAGCTCTTTCCTTTAATTTTTCTGTTAATATGGATCGGTCAAAAGGCATTTTTATTCTTTTAGCAAAATTAATTTTATATTTTAAATAGTTCCAATCCGTTTATGGGAGATCCATTATCTGTTTAAAATAAACATTATCTTCGTACAAAATTCAAAAATATGAAAAAAACACTATTGCTGGTTTCAGCTGTATTTATTCTTAATTCATGTGTGGTAAGAACAGCTACAAAAGTAGTTTCGGGAGCGGTAAGTTTAAGTTACAAAGCTGTAAAAGGAACGGTAAACGGCATCAGCTGGGCAGTGAGCAAAGCTAAAGGAAAGATTGATGAAGACCGCCTGGATGGAACCTGGAAAGTGGTTGGAGTATACAAAGGTTCTTTTGAAGATTTTTCTAAAGATCAGAATCCTGACGGTTCATTTACCTCAGATTGTACGGAAGGTTTTGACCAAATTATCTTTAAGGCTAAAAAGTCTAAATTCAAGCCGGTACACTGCAGTTCGGATAAGGAAGACTGGGTGAAATATTCATTAGAGTTCGGGAAAAATCCTGTAACTAAGGAAAAGGAAAATTATATAGAATACAAATCCAGCAATTATATTTCCGTGATTGACGTTAACAGCAAAACGATGATTCTGGAAGGCAACCTGATGCCTAAACTGGCCTTTTCCGGTGCCAAACTGTACCTTCTGGAAAAAGTAAGATAAAAATTATTGAAAGCCTGTACTTAAAATACAGGCTTTTTTATTTCTTTTTTGCTATGAATTCATGAATTCTTTTTTGTTTGTACAATGAATTATAATTATTGTGACGAGCAGATTTGGGCTAAAGCCATTAGAAAGGAAATAATATGGAGGGATGGGCTAAAACTCATCCTTATTGAATTCTTTATTATTTGTTTTCTATTTCAACGATCTTCTTTCCTTCTTCACCCAGATAATGAAGGACGAGCTTTTCATAGATTTTAGAGCCGTCATCGGTATTGGTAAAGATCACAATTCCTTTTCCTGATTTTGGCAGCACAAGAGTAATACAGCGCGTACCCTGGTCGGCTCCTCCATGGGATAAGACATACTCATCATTTCCCAGATCATACACCTCAAAACCTAATCCAAAATATTTATTATCTCTTATTTTCACCTGCTTTCTGATCATTTCTTTAAATACCTCAGGTTTCAGGCTTCCGCCTTTCATAATGTTGACCATAAAATTTCCTAAATCTTCTATCGTAGTGTGTAAATCATCAGCAGCATTTGCCATTTTGTTTTTTTCTATCGGATAAGGTTTACCTTCTTTATCATATCCGATTGCAAATCTTGATTCATCTGTATTTTGATCCCAGATATAATTGGTATCATTCATTTTGAGTGGTTTAAAAATCAATTCTTGGGCCAGCTGATCCAGCGATTTCCCAAATTTCTTTTCTAAAGCCTTCCTAAGGTATTCGAATCCTTCTCCTGAATATTGGTATTTCGTTCCGGGATCAAACTGAAAATGCAGCTTTTTGTCAGCATTCATCCATCTCCAGTTTGGAAAGCCTGTCTTATGGGTAAGAATCATTCTTGTCGTTAGTTTTTTATGCCTCGGATCATTAGCAAGATCCGGATCTATCCAGTACTGATCAAGAGGTTCATCCAGTTTCCATTTCCCTAAACTTACCAGATGCATTGTAACCATGGTGGTGATAGGTTTAGTAATAGAAGCTACATTAAAATAGGTATTATAAGGGGCAGAAACTCCTTTTTTTATGTCCCCGAAAACTTTTACCTGCTTCAGCTCTCCTCCTTCAATAATTCCTAATCCTAATGTTGGAATTTTATTTTCTTTCAGCCAGTTTTCAATCGCCTGGTCATCTTCAAAAACATTGTCATCATCAACAGTCTTTTTCTCCTGATGGTCAAAACTGAATGATCTTTTCAGTTTCCATTCGCCATTCTCCTTAATCCATACATGCGTAAATTTAGCAGAACCTGTTAGTTTCTCTGGCTGATCAGTTTCTTTTTCATAAAACAGATGATTCCCATTTTGGATAACAGCATATACCTGACCTTCTTTGTACATGGGGTAGATCTCCGTACTTTTTTCCACCAAAGCTCTTCTGGCTTTATAAGTTTTTGAAGGTCTGCACAAACCGTTTTTGAAGTCAATCATAAATTTCTTCTTATCAGAAAAGCCATCTTTATCGTGATAAAATTCAAGCTGGCCGCTGAGTATATTTTCCATTTGTGCCGCATTACAGGTATTGAAACCTACAGAAAACAGCAGACTGTCTCTGGACATAATTGTTTTGTACAAAGGGTCTTTTTTTTCTATTTGAGCATTAAGGCTGCTGAAGAAAACAATAAAAAAAGTGGGTATAAAATGAGTATACTTTGTCATTGCTAATATTTTTGACAAAGGTTAGATTTTCATCTGCTATTTCTGCAAAAACAAACCCGACAAAAACCCGACAAAGCCCTGACAGTCTTATATCATACTGAAATTCAACCTGAAATACAGTTTTTTATGACGGTCTATTTCTGAGGCATTTCGAAGAATGATGAAGATATTTGAGAGTACAATCAGGATCATAATGATCAAAGTAGACTCTGGTCCCATCTTCAAAAAGATCCACAGCATAAATACAATGGGTGCCATAACCGTCCATACTATCTGTACGGAAATAATTTGTCTCGCCAGACTATTTCTCTGCTTCATTTTGAACATCAGCAGAAGCGGAACAAGAATATTCAGAGGAGGTAATATCACAAACAGGAGTGATGAAAGATTGATTATTTTAATGAAAGAATAGTTGATATTTTCCAGTGCTTTGTCCTCTTCTTTCGATTCTGTCTTTACCTCACTTATTTCAGAAATTACAACGGTATCCTGTAGTACATTTTCCTGTATTTCCAATGCTTGTGCCAGCGCTCTAAGGGTATGTCCTTTAGGTTCTGTACCGGATTCTATCCGCTGAATGGTTCTTACAGAAATTTTCGATTTTTCTGATAATTCTTCCTGGGTCAGATTCTTTTGTTCTCTTATGGCTTTTAGCTTGGACATAGTAAAGATTACGTGAAATGTATTCTCAATTAATTTTCAGCGGCTAATTTACAGTTTTTTAAGGAGTAATATTTTTTTATCTGAGATCATCTGATTATAGATGACATATTTTTGGAATCAATATAATTGAAATCCGGAACAGTTTATTCTGTTCCGGATGTCGGTGTAAAGTCATATAAAAATTTGGACCCACTGGTTAGCTTATCATTACGGCGCAAATTTCAGATTTATATTTTGAATACCTTACCGTAAAAATACGTAATTACAGGATAGGGCATGCATGATCAATGAAAACATAAGCAACTAAAAATCAATGAAATAAATATAAAAAAACATTAAATACTCTATCTTTAGCAACGATCCTTTGATATTTATTGAAGCCTGATTAAGCGTTTACAACATCGAAATTTTTGAATAATGATCTTATTATATTAAAGCCATTCTCTTAAAAATATAGTATAGATTTGCAAAAAATGCTTAAAAATGAAGCACACCATTCCCACTTATGATTTGAGTGAAATTTCCACCCATCGTTTTCATGTGAAGAAAATGGATCAGCATACAGAACATAAAGAAGAAGTTCTAATGGATAAAGGGATCCACCGAGACAGCCATTATATCTTTACCTGTATGGAAAGTGGCCATGTCAAAATGATGGTAGATTTCAATGTCATGGAAGTGCAGGATTCAACCGTTTTCTGTCTTTTACCAGGTCAGGTACATCAGGGACTTCTGATGAAAGATGTGAACGGATGGTTTATTGCTATAAAATCTGATATGGTTCCGGATGCTGTACGTTCTGTTTTTGAAGAGTCTTTGGAAGAAATAAAACCTTTAACAATAGATAAAAACTGGGTGGAAAAGATCAGCAATGCAGCTTCTATGCTTCATGCTTCCTATACAGATGAAATGCTTTCTTCCAAAGAAGGTTCTTTAGTGATCCAGTCTTTACTTCATGCTGTGCTGGGTATGTTTGCTTTTATTTATTCAAAAGAAAGCAGTTCCCAGACAGTGGGTGAAAGCCGTTCTTTGCAGCTTGCCAGGGCATTCAGGATTATGGCGAGGCAGAACTATAAAACCATGAAAAGTCCATCAGAATATGCTGAAATGCTTGCTATCTCGAGAGGATACCTTACAGAAGTAACCCGCGAAGTGACCGGTAAACCGGCACAGCATTGGATTCATCAGGAAATTTTAATTGAGGCAAAAAGATTATTGGCATTTACCCATCTTACGATAAAAGAAATTGCCTATGAACTGGGGTACAGTGACCATACGTACTTCACCCGTTTATTTTCAAAACTGGAAGACCAGTCACCATCAGAATTCCGAAACCTAAACAGGAAATAAACACTACCCACGAAATGTCCAATTAATTCCCTGAAACGGCTATGGCTATATTCTAATTTTGAAGCTTCCTTTGCAATAAAATTATTTATGCCAAGTTTACCAAAGTGGATCAACGATACTGTAGAAAATGTCTGGTCCTCAAAATTTAAAGACTGTACTGTCACCTATATAGAAACTATTACTCAGCATCTTCGCAGGATTCGTTTTGAAACGGATTTGCAGGATGTTCAGTTTGAACCGGCTTACGCGATAGGAATAAGAGTGAACGACAGAGATTTCCGTAATTATTCGCCTTTTAATTTCAATAAGGAATCCGGTACTTTTGATGTTATTTTTCATATACATGATACAGCTGCTGTGGGAAGTAATTTTGTGACCCAGCTTTCCATTGGGGATTCTGTAAAAATTTTAGTACCCAGAGGAAAACGTTTCTATGAGCCCCTTGCTAAAATTCATTTTTCTATAGGGGATGAAACTTCACTTGGAAGTTCTCTTTCCATCAAAGAAGCTGTAGATCAGGGTAAAGGTACATTTATATGTTTGCATGAACTGGAAGAAATTATTGCTCTGGAAACTTTGCATCTATATGGCTACCACAGCCCTAAAAATAGTACGATGAGAATGATAGAAGCCTTAAATGATTTCCTGAATGAAGAAAATGAAGCCATCCATAATGGTGAAGCTGTTTTTTATCTTACAGGGAACGGTGAACGGATGTCTCTCTTCAGAAAATTTCTCAAGGCAAGAGGTGTTTCTCCAAAATGTATAAAATCACAGGCGTATTGGATAGAGGGGAAAAGAGGGCTATAGTATAAAATAACATCCACAAAGATTAATATAATCTTTCACCTTTATTTCGAAATCAGAATTCAAATTTTCACATTTATTAAGAACTGCCATTTAACTCCCATCCAGCATAATAGATCTCCTATTATGCTTTTTTATGCAATAAATATAACCTACTAAAAAACAAATTTTTAATTGGTATCATCATTACGGATTCCCGTAATGATGATAAAGGTGTTGTATCTATTTTTACCACAATATAAAAACCAAGATTCGGCATTCCATGAAGATCGGAATTGGTATAAGATACAACAACTTAAATAGATTTTATGGCAATTAATTTACAAAAAGGTCAAAAAATTAATATTGGATTACATAGTATGACCATTGGTTTGGGATGGGATCCCAGCGAGGGAACTAGTTTTGATTTTGATCTGGACGCTTCTGCTTTCATGATCGATGAGAGCCGGCTAATTCCTTCAGACCCTTTTTTTATTTTTTACGGAAATACACAATCTCCGGATGGAGCCTTAGTGCATACAGGAGATGATCCTGACGGTAAATCAAGTGATGGAGACGACGATGAATCCATTATTGTAGATCTCTCTAAAATAGATCCCCGTATTACAGAAATACTGTTTGTTGTGACCATCCACGATGCCGGCATACGGAAACAGAATTACGGGCAAGTCCGCAATTCATACATTAGAATTGTAGATAACAGTAACGGGCAGGAAATCGCTAAATATGAACTGGGTGAAGATTTTTCTATTGAAACAGCAGTAGAATTCGGCCGGCTTTATAAAAAAAATGAACAGTGGAAATTTGAAGCTTCCGGGATCGGATACAGAGAAGACCTGGCATTTTTTCTTTCAAAATATTACAAAGGAAATATTATTAAATAAATAAAACTATGTCTATCAACCTACAGAAAATCACCCTTGAAAAAAAGGGTGACACTCACTCCATTGATCTTACCAAAACCGGGATTTCTCAAAAGGAAATCGTCATCAATCTCAACTGGTCACAACCTCAGCAAAAAAAGGGCTTTTTCTCAAGCTTATTAGGCGGAAACAATAGTATAGATCTGGATCTGGGATGCTTTTATGAATTACAGAATGGCAAGAAAGACTGTATAGACGGTCTTCAGTTTGCCAATGGCAATGGCGGAAGCAGAGAAAAACTGACCAGACAGGGAAGGTATAATGATACTCCGTTTATCTGGCATACGGGAGATGACCGTGGCTCAAATGCCGGTTCCGGTGAAAATATCCTTGTAAATCCCAATGGAATCAAC
The DNA here is from genome assembly GCF_021869765.1 of Chryseobacterium sp. MEBOG06. Classification (NCBI taxonomy): domain Bacteria; kingdom Pseudomonadati; phylum Bacteroidota; class Flavobacteriia; order Flavobacteriales; family Weeksellaceae; genus Chryseobacterium; species Chryseobacterium sp. MEBOG06. The sequence continues at coordinate 3,635,402 of NZ_CP084580.1, forward strand.
AGTCTGAAAAGAATAGTGATCTATTGCTTCATCTATGACGGAGTTGCAAGATGGAATGAAACAAATGGCATAATCAATATCAAAGCTTCGGGAAATCCTGATATAGAAGTTGAAATGGGCAAACAGAATGACTCCAGAAAATTCTGCGCTATTGCAGAAATCCTCTTCTTTCCCAATTCTATGCAGGTAAAAAAACTGGTCACCTTCCATAATTCTCATGCCGATTGTGATAAAATGTATCATTGGGGAATGAAATGGGCACCAGGATCTAAATAATTATAAAAATAAATAATAACAATTAAAAACTACCACTATGAGAAGATTACCCGTCTATTTACTACTTGATATATCAGGATCAATGTCCGGAGAACCTATTGAATCCGTGAAAAATGGAGTACAGATGATGCTTCATTCACTAAGGAAGGATCCTCAGGCCATAGAAACAGCTTTTGTAAGCATTATTACTTTTGACAGTGAAGCGAAACAGCTTGTTCCCTTAACAGATTTAGCCTCTTTTCAGATGCTGGACCTGAAAGCTTCCGGAACTACTTCTTTAGGGGCAGCATTAGGCCTTTTAGCAGACAAAATGCAATCTGAAATTATCAAAACAACACCTGAACAAAAAGGGGACTGGAAACCTCTGTCTTTTATTATGACAGATGGTGTCCCTACTGATAACTGGCAGGCAGGATATCAAAAATTAAAATCAGTAAATAAAGGATTGATCGTAGGATGTGCTGCCGGGCAGGGAGCTGATGATACTGTGCTGAGGCAGATTACTGAAGCAGTTGTAAAATTGGATAATGCAGACTCTGAAAGTATCTCAAAGTTCTTTCAATGGGTTACCGCTTCTATTTCCACTACTTCTACCAAAGTTGAAACAACCGGTGTGGAACTGGCAGGAATAGATCAGCTGCCTCCTCCTCCATCCGAACTGGTAATTGTAGCTTAGTATGAACAGAAGATTATTAACCTATTTTCTTTTAGATACTTCCGGTTCAATGCGTGGGGAACCTATTCAGGCTTTAAACAATGGCTTCAACGGGCTCATAAGTATGCTGCGGGCAGATCCGCAGGCAATGGATTCTCTTTATATAAGTGTTATCACCTATAACCGTGAAGTTCATAATATCATCCCTCTCATTGATCTCGCAAGCTTTCAGCCTATAGAAATAGTATGCCCCGACAGTGGCCCCACTCACACAGGAGATGCACTTGAAATGACCTGTAATCTTGTTAATAAAGAAATTATCAAAGGCTCTCCGGACCGTAAAGGAGACTGGAAGCCTTTACTTTTTGTCTTTACTGATGGGAAACCTTCTGATATTCAGAAATACAGAGAAATGATCCCTCAAATAAAATCGCTGGATTTTGGAGTGATTGTAGGTTGTGCTGCAGGACCGGATGCAGAAGTAAGCTTTCTGCAGGAACTTACAAATCATGTTGTAAAGCTGGAATCTACGGACGCCAATACCCTGACTACCTTTTTTAAATGGGTAAGCACCTCTATTGAAATGGGGGGAAGATCTCAGGGGACCGGCGAAACGATGATCTTACCGCCACCGCCAAGAGAATTAAACATCATCATATAAAATAATTATGAGAAGAATACCCTTAACGCTATACTACAGGGCTTTAAGGGTATTTCATAAGAAAGAGTTGACTTAAACAGAATATTAGGAGAGTATGGAAACATTTTTAAAAGGAATTTTAAAAGATTTTGAGATCGAAGAAAATAAAGTAGTGGAGACTACTATTTCAAAACTGATACAAAATGCTAAAGTAAGCGATCTCGAAAAATCGATGACCTCAATAAAGAAACAGGTTTTAGACCTATTTAATATGTACAGAGATAAAGAGGAATTTAGAGAAAAGAATATCAGCCTTCCGAACGCCAATGCCAAAAAGGAATATCAGTTTTCATTTGATCCAAGTGAAAATCCCAATATTATTATTCGAGACATCAAAAATCTTGATATTGTGGGGCTTCGTTTTGATGCTGAGAACTGTTGCATCACAGGAACCCCTACAGTGGCCAATAATATTGATATTCAAATTGTCTTTTACAACAAAAATGATAAAAACGAAACAGATGATATTAAGGTCGTTCCATTTGTCGTCAATGCAGATCCAAAAGATCTCTGGATAGATAAACCCAGTGATAAAGGGAGTCGATTTGCTAAATCCGATACGGCTAGCCTCTCTGCAACGTTTCTTGATAAAAAAATTGTAATAGCCTCCAAACGGGGACGTTCACACGCACATGCAGGAACTTTTAGAGATGATGATTTCTATGTACAGGATTTACCGGATGACTGGGCGATTGCAGCCATTGCAGATGGTGCAGGATCTGCTCAATATGCACGTATGGGTTCACAAATCGCAACAGAATTTATTTCGAAAAGTTTTGATGATTCTGATCTGCTCACCTTACTTTCAAATCATGTCACTGATTTTTTCTGCGAGACAATAAAGCCTGAAATGCCAGATACTGTGGAGAGTGATCATAATCCTTCTATTGCAAACGAAAATAAAGATACAGCACCTGATCATGAAACTACTGAAAAACAAACAAATAACAACAAGCTTCAAAAAAAATCGGCGATCATCAATATTCTTTATAAAAGTGTAAGAAATCTGTATCATGAACTTAAAAACTTCGCAGATAAAGAGGCTTTAAGCATTAAGGATCTGAATACAACGATCATCTTTTCTCTTGCCAAAAAATTTGAATTTGGTTATGTGGTACTCACTTTTGGTGTAGGTGACTGCCCTATTAATATACTTACGGATAATGATGAAAAGGTCCAGCTTCTTAATGTAATGGATGTAGGAGATGTTGGCGGAGCAACCCGTTTTATCACGATGAATGAAATATTTTCAAATCCTGATATGGGATCACGCTTCGGAATCAACTGCTTTGAAGATTTTTCAAAACTATTTCTGATGACAGATGGAATATATGATCCAAAATTTCTTGTTGAAAGCAAGCTGGAGAATATTGAAAACTGGAAGGAGTTTTTAAAGGATCTCAATGGTGAAAATGAAGAAGTGGTAAAAGTAGATTTCGAAGAAGACACCGATATCGAAGCACAATTGCTTCACTGGATGGACTTTTGGAGCAAAGGAAATCATGATGACAGAACAATAGCTATAATCTACTGATATGAATATTATAAAGATACACTCTGTTATCGACCCAACCAGAAGTTATGAATACGTTGATGACGGAAATCCTAAAGTAGGTGGAGTAAAAGATGTCTATTTTTCACCTGATAAGAAATATGCCGTAGCTTTCTTTCGTGATCCTATTGATTTTAACCACAAAGAGAGTCTTAAAAAAATTGTAACTCTCTACCATAACAATATAAAAAATGGAAGCTCTTCTGATTATTTTTTAGATGAAATCTACAGATGGCCTTATGACGCTGTAGAAAAAAGCGGGAAATGGGGAGTGATTGTACCTTTTTATAATAAAAAATTTTTCTTTGAAAAAGGATATTCATCTAATGAAACCATAAAAAACGGTGAAAAAATCGGAAAATGGTTTACCACTCCTTCTTTCAGGAATAAACAATATCCATTGTCTCTGGACAAGTCTGAGCTGGGAGACTGGCTGAGCTACTTCCAAATTGCCATTAATATCTCCAGAGGAGTCAAAAAAATGCATCAAATGGGATTGGCTCATTCAGATCTCTCTTATAACAATGTACTTGTAGATCCGGTGACAAAATCTGCCTGCATTATAGATATTGACGGCCTTGTAGTACCGGGACTTATCCCTGCAAAGGTAATAGGAACCGCTGATTTTATCGCTCCCGAGGTTTTAAAAACAAAACATCTTCACATTGAAGATTCTAACCGTATACTTCCCAATCAAAAAACAGATCTTCACGCCCTTCCCGTTCTTATTTATATGTATCTGCTCCGAAGACATCCCTTCAGAGGAGGAAAAATATGGGATCTTGATGCTGAAAAAGATGAAATGCTTGCCATGGGAGAAAAGGCTGTTTTCATTGAGCATCCTGACAATACCGTTAACAGGGTAAAATCTAACCATCTGAAGAAATGGAATACATTTTGGGGAGATCCTGAAAAATCCCCCTTCACCATTACTGGTCCTTATCTGACTGATCTCTTTAAAAAGGCTTTTATTGACGGGCTTCACAATCCCCTGCTAAGACCCATTGCCAATGAATGGGAGACCGCTCTTTTAAAAACGGTAGACCTTATACAGCCCTGCAGCAACCCTGATTGTGATGAAAAATGGTATGTATTTGATAATACATCAGTTCCCAAATGTCCTTTTTGCGGGACGGCCCACAAAGGCAGCCTGCCTATTATTGATCTGTATTATAAGTTTAAAGACAATGTATGGAAGCCGGAGAATCACAGGCTGATGGTATATCATAACCAATATCTTTTCAAATGGCATGTTTCTAAAAAAGTAATCCGAAATGAAAGTCTTACAAAAGAGGATAAGAAGCCTGTAGGATATTTTACATTTTATCAGAATAAATGGATGCTTGTCAACCAGGGATTATCTTCCATGAAAGATTTGTCTGAAAATAAAGAGATCCCTATCAATTCTATGGTAGAAATAAAGGACGGAAAGAAAATCATCCTTTCTGATGAGGAAGGTGGAAGACTTATGTACATTACTTTAATTAATAAATAATTCAAAATATGAATCAACAAAATATGATCGACCTGCATCCGGGACTGATTGTGGGATTTGCATCAGTAGTTATCATTATGCTGCTGCTCGACCTGGGAATTTTCAATAAAAAAGCCCATGAAGTTTCCACAAAAGAAGCTACCATCTGGTCAATAATCTGGATTTCATTGTCTATGGTTTTCTCAGGGGTCATCTATCTGATATTCAGCCGTGATACAGGCGGGCATGCATTAGCAATTGAAAAATTTTCTCAGTTTCAGGCAGCTTACTGGATAGAGAAAGCACTTTCGGTTGACAACCTGTTTGTTTTTATCCTCGTCTTCAGCTTTTTTAAAGTTCCAAAATATCTGCATCACAAAGTATTATTCTGGGGAATTTTAGGGGCCTTGATTTTCAGGGCTGTATTTATATTTGCAGGCATCGGGATTATTAATTTAACCTATTTACCTGAAATAGAGATATTGGGTAAAGCCATCAGGATCAATATTGTAATGACTCTCTTTGGTTTGTTTCTGATCTATGCAGGGATTAAGTCCTGGGGAGATGGTGATGACGATGATGAAAAAGACTTTAATGATACTGCTGGTGCAAAACTGGTAAAAAAAAGCTGGAAAGTTTCCGATAATTATGCAGGAGACAAGTTTTTTACCATTCAAAACGGTGTTAAGATGGCAACTCCCCTTCTCATTGTCGTTGCTGTTATTGAATTTACTGATGTCTTGTTTGCTGTAGATTCTATACCTGCCATCTTTGCTATTTCCAAAGATCCTTTTATTCTTTATACGTCTAATATTTTTGCTATTCTGGGCTTACGTTCACTGTATTTTCTATTGGCTAATTTCATTCATATGTTTAGCAAACTCCCTTATGGTCTTGCTATTATTTTAAGTTTTATCGGAATAAAAATGCTGATATCTCCGTGGATTCATATTCCCTCTCCTGTTTCCTTAGGAATTGTAGCCGGAATATTAATCATCTCGGTCGCCATATCCCTTATTTTCCCTGAAAAAGAATCCGTCAAAACAGAATAAATTCATACTCATTATATCACAATGCCGTTTCAAGATTTGAAAAAGCATTGTGATGTTTTTTAACTTTCAGAACAGAAAGTTTACTTTAAATTTCGTGCCAGCTTCTTTACTTTCTCCAGCCACTTCTGTCTCTGTTTTTCATCAGAAGTTTTGATAATACCGATGTAAGTTACCTTCACGGGTTTGATTCCGCAAAATTCCAATGTTGATTTTTTCAGCTGATTGACACTCGGTCTTCCGTACATCAGGCGGTAATACCAGCCGGGCTGGTCTATAGTAGTGATGATGTGTGCGGTTTTTCCTTTTAAAAGTTTATCCCACCACAATGAATCTTTTTTGTATTTAAAGGCAAATCCTGGTAAAAAAAGCCGGTCTATAAATCCTTTGGTAACCGCCGGAAGACCTCCCCACCAGATGGGATGTACCCAAACCAGATGATCCGCCCACTGAATAATCTCCCAAGCTTTGATCAAGTCAGGCTCAAGTTCCATTTTTTTCTGATAGCCAAACTGAAGGTTAGGATTGAACTGAAGCTCTGCAATAACAATTTCCTGTACCTCAGCTCCTGAATCCAAAGCTCCTTTCCGATAAGCCTTTGCAATCCCAAAGTTGAAAGAGGCTTTATTGGGATGCCCGTTAATGACTACTATTTTTTTCATGGTGTTACATTGATATTGACCGTTTCGTAAGCATTAAGCTGCGCCATTAATGCTAAAGGCTCATGCAGCTGATGACTGAAGTATACCTTATTCTCATGAGGATTTCTCATTAACTCTTCTGTATGTATAACGGCTGATAAAGCCGTCAGTTCAGCCTGCCCTTTAGTGCTTTGAAGACTGATTTTTTTAGATCCCGTCTGATCTTTTACCACAATTTCGAAAACTGACAGGTCGCCATTTCCACTGGAACCGAAAATCATTTTTCTCTCCTTTAAAGATAAGATATTGAAAATCCTAAGGTACTGAAAACTACCCAGCAGCCAGGTAATAAATTTTGAATTATAAGTCATCTTCACACTTACATTGGGAACTCTCTCAACATGGTTCAGGATATACAGATCCGGAACATCAAAGTTATAAGCCTGCCTCTTTCCTATTCCAAAAGAAAAATCAAAAGTTTCTGTGTTTAAGAAATGCCTGATGGAAACGGGCCTGTCATTTTGATAACGATGGAAAGGAACCGCTACATTTTCTGCCATAAAATGAGCTGAACTCTCCCCTGCCAGATCTTTCACTGAATAGTATACAAAAAGACTGGTCTCTTTAATATTCGAGCCCTGATCTGAAACAGCATTCACCAATCCCGGTACAATCCCTCCCATCCATCCGGAACTGAATACAATTCTGCTCTTCACCTCTTTTTTTCCGGCAATAGCATAAGCTTTCATCAAAGCCGGAGTAGGTTTTGTAATATCCAGATAGTCTATTCTATTTTCAATAGCAAAACGGAGTATATGATCCTCTTTATCGTTCACCGAAAGAATGATAAGATCAATTTTAAGGTCTGTAATTGCTTTGAAAGTTTCGGGATCTGTGACGTCTATTTTCAGGTCTTTGCTTGTTTTACCTCCCTTTCTTCCTCCGGTATAAACCGACACCTGAGGATTTCTTGCCTGCAGAATTCGGGAGATAGTCCTACCTACTAAACCGTTTCCGCCGATAATCAGAATATTGTGTTCCATATTTTTTTTTCACAAAAGTATAGAGCCACAACTCCTGATGACAGGACAAATGTCCAAAAATGATCAATGATGCAAGAATCCTTTTATTGGTACATCAATGCGAAAAAAAGTAATCATTTTTAATTTTTGGTTAAAGCCACTGATATTCTGTTTATTTTTAAAACTCACGGGCTAAAGTCTGTTCCTATTGAATTACTTCTTTTAAGAGATACTTTGCTTGAGAATATATGTAGATTCTAAAAGGTTATTTCCTTTCTGATTCTGCTTAAATGTCTTTGTGTAATTCCCAGATATGAAGCCAGGTACTGCAAGGGGATATTTCTGATATAATCAGGGTAATTCTCAAGAAGAGCCATATATCTCTGAGCAGCAGTGTCTCTTTGAAGCTGAAAAAACCTTGTTTCCAGCTCAAGATATTCCTGCTCGGCAATCAGCTTTAAAAACCGTGTCCAGTTAAGATTATTCTGTACCAGTTCATCTACAGCTTCTTTTCTAAGGATCATCAGCTCGGCATCAGCAATGGCCTGCATATTTTCTTTACTTGGAGCTCCTGAGATGAATGAAGAATAAGCAGCTATCATTTGGTTAGGAAATCTAAAGCAATAGGTCATGTCTTTCCCTTCGTCTGAGATATAAAAAGAACGAAAAAGACCAGATTTTATAAATGCAACCTCTTTACACCGCTCCCCTTCCTGTATGAAATAATCATTTTTATTGATTTTTCTGAATTCGAAAAGTTTTAGAAACGTCTCAATCTCACCTTCTGAAAATAAGTTAAAGCTTCGAAAATAGTCATGTTCCATAAGATCAAATTACATCATGCGAAAATAAATAAAAAAAATCATCTCAGGACGAGATGATTACCGCTTTGAATTTACTAAGTTATATATGAAGATATGAATGATTTGTGTTGTTGCAAATATAGACAGAGTCCGTATGATACGCCTCAGGGGAATCCCTAAAAATATATCCGTAAAAATACGGTTGTATAAAAGGAAAAAGCCCTGCAAGAAACTTACAGGACTTTAGATTATCTAACAATTACTTTGTTTAAAGTCAAATATTAATGATTAAAGCGGGCTTACCAATTGTAAGAACCATTCTTTAACCTGCCCTTCTAAGTAAGGGGCTAATTTTTCTTCACATGTTTTATGATAGCTGTTTAACCATGCAATTTCGGTTTCAGATAAAATTTCTTTTACCACCGTATCTTTAAAGAACGGGCAGAACGTCAATGTTTCAAACTCGTAGAAAGTTCCGTGAATTGTTTTTTCTGCTTCTTTTACTGCAATCAGGTTTTCATGACGAATTCCGTAGTGTCCTTCAAGATAATATCCAGGCTCATTGGAACAAACCATTCCCGGAAGAAGATCCTGAGGATTCATATCTTTTCTGATATTCTGAGGTCCTTCATGAACGTTCATAAAGCTTCCCACTCCATGTCCTGTTCCGTGGTTGAAGTCTTTACCTTCCATCCATAACGGAAGTCTTGCAATAGCATCAAGGTGTACTCCTTTTGTTCCTTTCGGGAACTTTACCATTGACAAACGGATCAATCCCTGCAATACCAATGTGGAGTTTCTTTTAAATTCTTCAGAAGGTATTCCTAATGCAAATGTTCTTGTAATATCGGTAGTTCCTTCAAGATACTGACCTCCTGAATCTACCAGAATTGTTGCCTCATTGGTAACTTCTTTGCTTCCTTCTTTTTTTGCAGAATAGTGCATGATAGCCCCATTCTCTTTATATCCTACGATAGATCCGAAACTTTCTCCTACGAAGTTTTCTCCTTCTGCACGGAATCCTTTTAGTTTTTTCCCGATAGAATACTCATTCATCGCTTCTTTTCCTGCATTGTGAGTCAGCCAGTAAAGGAATTTCACCATAGCAACGCCATCCCTCACCATTACCTTTCTGAAACCCTCCAGTTCAGCTTCATTTTTCTGAGCTTTCATAAGATTACCCGGAACCGGAGCTTTGATAAACTGATTATCTGCTTTTAAAGTTTCAAAAATCTGCTGGTTGCTGTTGGGAGAAACTAAAACTTTTTCATTTTTAAATCCTTTCAGATAGTTATAAAACTCTTCGTAAGGCATCATTTTCACAAAAGCATCGTCCATCTGCTTTCTTGCACCAACTTCCATTTTTTCCAGTCCTGTAAACAGAACTGCATCATTTTTAGTAATAACAATATATCCTAAAAATACAGGGTTGCTTTCTACATCACTTCCTCTAAGGTTCAATGTCCATGCAACATCATCCAGACTTGATATAATGTGTACGGTAGCTTCCTGATCTTCCATTTTCTGGCGGATGGCAGAAAGTTTATCAGCCACAGATTTACCTGCTCTTTCTACAGGATGTACATAGATAGAATTGGCTGATGGTGTCCCTCTTTCTTTCCAGACTTCTTTTAAAAGCGGAAAATCTATCAGGGTAATATTTTTTGAATTAAATTTTTGAGAAAGTAGTTCCCAGTTAGCATTAGAAGCTGCTAAAGCATTTACAGATACTTTACCTCCTGCGGGGATTTCAGAAATAATCCAGTCGATATAATTGGGTGTTCCTTCCATTCCGTCTTTGAAAAGGTCAATTCCTGAACCATCCAGTTCGAGAGCGGCTTGTGTGAAGTATCTTCCATCTGTCCAAAGTCCCGCTTTGTCTTTGGTAACAACCACAAAACCTGCGGAACCTAGGAACCCTGACAACCAGGCTCTCTCCTGCCATTCTTCAGGAAGGTACTCACTCATATGCGGGTCTGCAGAATATACGATAAATGCGTCAATATTATTTTTCTGCATTTCTTCACGAAGCGCAGCAACTTTTTCCTTTGAAGTCATTCTTTTCTTTTTTAAACACCGAAAGTTACGAAAAATTTGAAGTCAAAAGATGAAATGTAGAGCCTATTTTCGACAAAAAAATTATTAAAATCTGCTAAACCTACAAGTTACAAAGCCTCTTAAAAACCTAATTATTTCTAAAAGATCGTTTATTCCATCATAAAAATTCTTAAGTTTTTGAAAATCTTTATTTTCTTTCCAATTGATTTGGGATGATCTGTTTCATATGATCGTGTATTGTCCACCAAATGCATATCACACTATTAAAATGAAAACAATATAAATTTACAGCACAAAATATATTCAAAAAAACACTCTAATAAGTCATCAAAACACACCACAAATACACATTTATTATTAAAGTAATAAATTTTGGAAAGATTATTGCTGTGTTTTTACAATATGAAACAACAGAATTACAATAATCACAGGAAATTTTATCCGCCACATCACTTTATTTACCTTCCTATATTAATCATATTGGAGATTTTGGGAATCTATAAAATATGGGATGATCCTGAACACAAACTAAGCTGGATACTTTTTTCGATTGTTATTTTTCTATTATTTTATCTGGCATTTATGACCAGACAGCATTACGCACTGGGGCTTCAAAACCGTATGGTTATCCTTGAGTTTAAGCAACGGTATTTTGAAATTTTCAATAAAAGATCTGATGAAACTGTTGAAAAATTAAAATTCGACCAGATTGCAGCATTGAGATTTGCACATGATGATGAATTCAAAGAACTTTTGTACAAAGCGCTTCACGAAAAACTTTCTGGTGACGAGATCAAAAAATCGACCAGAAACTGGAGAGCAGACCGACTCAGAATTTAATTAACCAATCAAAATAGTAAGCTATGAAAAAATGGACATTATACAGTATTGCAATATTAACTTTACTGACACTTACAAGCTGCGAGGCAGTAGGAACAATTTTTAAAGCCGGAATGTGGTGGGGAATCTTCTTAGTCTGTGTAATTGTAGTGATTCTTTTAGTGATTTTCTCGAAGGGTAAAAGCTCTTAACCATGTTTTATGGAGAAGAACACAGAGGTAGAGATTATTTCTCATTTAAAACCGGCAAAGATTGTTAAAATCATGAAAAATCCCGAGGCTTCTGCAAAGGCGGTACATCTTGTATATACCTCCGATGCGGAAACGCCCGGTATTACTCGTAAAAAAAACGGAAAAAAGTATTCTTATTATAAAGATGGAGAAAAAATAAAAGACAAGGATGAGATTACAAGAATCAATAAACTTGTCATTCCACCCGCCTGGGAAAATGTGTGGATCTGTGCACTGGAAAACGGACACCTTCAGGCAACAGGCTTCGATGTGAAAAAAAGAAAACAGTATCGTTATCATTCTTTATGGAGTGCCTTAAGAAACCACACCAAATTTTACAGAATGCTTCAGTTCGGATATGCACTGCCGGATATACGGCTTCAGGTGGAACAGGATCTGGCTTTAAGAAATTTTGAGAAGCGAAAGATTCTCGCTTTAATTGTAAGCCTGATGCAAAGAACAAATATCCGTATTGGTAATAATATATATGAAAAGCTGTATGGGTCTTTTGGGCTCACTACATTAAAGGACAAACATGTGCAGGTAAAAGGACAGAAAATAACCTTTTCTTTTAAGGGGAAAAAAAGCATTATGCATCATATAGATCTTAAAAGCAAAAGACTGGCAAGGCTTGTTCAAAAATGTAAGGATATTCCCGGTAAGGAACTTTTTCAATATTTTGATGACGAAGGAAATCTCCATTCTGTAGATTCAGGAATGGTGAATGAATATATTAAAGAAATAAGCGGTGAGGATTTTACGGCTAAGGATTTCAGAACATGGTCCGGAACGGTGAGTGCCCTGATTGCCTTTAAAGAAATCGGCTATGCAGAAAATAATACAGCCTATAAAAGTAAAGTAAAAGAAGCACTGGATATTGTTGCTGAACATTTGGGAAACACCTCTGCTGTCTGCAGAAAGTACTATGTGCATCCTCTTGTTATCAATCTTTATGAAAACAATTCTATCAAAAAATATCTTGATGAACTGGAAGTAATTGAAGAGAATGACGGAAAAGCTGATCTGACACGAGAGGAAAAGCTTGTGCTGAAAATACTGGAAAATGAAAGAATGTAGAGAACAAAATGTGTCAATGGTAAATAATGAATTTGCTTCGCCGCGAATTTGTACTTCTGCATCTTAAAATCCGTTCCTGCATTATCAATCATTCTATTCACTTGCGAAGCAAAGTTAACCATTGACATTATCAAACTACGCTCTCTAATTAAACAGGTATTCTTTTATTTGAAAACTGTATTCTGTATTCTTTCGGTGTAATTCCGGCAATTTTTTTGAAAAGCTGGGTAAAATGTGATGCTGTATGAAAATTCAGTTCGTATGCAATTTCCGCAATATCTTTACTTGAATGCAGTAAAGCTTTACTATAGTTGATATCAATCTCATTGATCCACTGTTTTGGAGATTTCTGGGTTACCCCTTTTACACATTTATTTAAATAACTTTCTGTAACGGATAGCTTATCTGCGTAGAAAGCTACTCTTTTTTCTACTACATGATATTTAAACAAAAGATCTCTGAACTGAAGAGAAAGCTCCATAGGGCGGGTTGCTGACTTGTGATGGGTATCAGAATCTGTACTCAGCATTTTGATCAGAATAAGATGAAGCATCGTTACTACTACATCATTAATATTCAGGCTATTCAGCCACAATTCCTGCTCCATAATGGGAAGAAGCTGGGTAATGGTTCCGTAAGTCAGGCTGTCAAGGTTCAGGAAAGGAGTCATAAAGAAAATACTGCTCTTATGTTTCGGTAGTTCCTGTTCAGACAGGATATTATTTTCATAAGCCAGAAAAAAACCTTCAATATCATCTGACAATTCTACAGTAGCCGTGATGGTTCCCTGTTTGATAAAGATGACACCACCTTTTTCAGAATGATATTCTTTATTTTCAAGATACTGCTTGATGTGTCCGTTGGTGACGAAAATAATAAAATTAAAAGTAGTACGATACGGAATCACCGGCATAAGGATTCCTTTAAGGTAATTCTCTATCCGATAAAGCTGTATGTCTGCATTATTGGCTAATATTTTATCCGTAATGTTCGGTAGGAAAAGCTTTTTATATTGAAAATTGGATAATACTTCCATAATGATTTGATTGTTACAAATTTAATGCTGAAATTGAATATTTGGATATTTTTGTTTGTATAATATCAGTTGTATAATGTATAATGTCGGTTGTAAAAGGTATAATGTATAACTGCTTTGAAATAGAAGGATTATTATCTGATGTATTGTTCTTTATCATTTTAAAATAATCAATCATCAGCGCAACATTATACATTATACATTATACATTATACTCTAGAACTTATAATACACTCCTACTCTCACCCCAAAAGGACTTCCCGGAGTATAGGTAAGATCTGTAATAGGTTCTGCCTCTCCTTTCAATTGAGTTTCTGTTGCAAACTGTGCTTCATTCCATTTTACATTGAAAAGATTATTGACCTGGATATTGGCACCCCAAGTCTGACGGTTATATGAAAGCATAAGATCATTAACAAAGTAAGGTTTGGTTCTGATGCTGTTATCTTCCACCGCAGGTCTTGCCCCCAGATATCTGTACTGTAATCCCAGAGAAAATCCTTTAAGAAAATCCCAGTTTACAGATCCTGTACTGGTTACTACCGGTGCGAGTGGAACATAGTCCTGTCCTTTTTCCTCTTCAATAAATCTTGCGTGAGAATAATTGATATCTGCATTCAGGTAAAAGTTCTCCAATGGCTGGAAACGCACGCCCAAATCAGCTCCGAAACGTCTTGATTTTCCTGAAGGTTCTACTACAGCATCATCTCCTACATATACAAATTCCTGCTGGAGATCCATATACCAAAGCGTTGGGGTAATGATCAAGGATTTGAAAGGATGCAGCCTGACTCCGAAATCTGCTCCGATAGAATATGGAAGTGTATTTTCATTTTTATTAGGCACCACTACTCTCAGGTCATTGGAATGGAACCCCATTCCTGTTTTCAAAAACCACATCACATTATCATTTTGAGCATAGGAGAAATTAAGTTTCGGACTTAATCTTGTTGCTTCTTTTGACTGGCCGGAGGGTAATTGCTCAACATCCAGAAGATTATGCATATTAAAAATAAAATGATCAACTCTTAAAGCTGGATTGATGGTCCATTTTCCTGTTTTCCAGATTAACCCTGAATAAGCATGGAGATTGGTTTCCGTTCCCGTTACATCTGATAATCTATCCAACAGCAGATCTCTGTGATAAACGTGATTAAGCTGTAATGTATTGATATCATCGTTTCTTAAACCTACTCCCGATATCCAGTTTAGAGAGCTGCTTGGCAGAGAAAAGCTTTTGGTATATTTTATTTCTGTTCCATAAATATTTCTTCCATCTGTCTGCTGGATTTCATCTCCGTGATCTTTATCTTTTAAGTAAAAAGTAAAGTCAGAATACAGATTGAAATTGTATCTTGAATAAAAAGCCATTGCATCAATCTGCTCAGAAGGAGAAATGATATGCTTAAAGTTCATCTGAATGTTTGTTCTGGAAGTTTTTCCGCCCTCAGTAGGATCTATACTGCCCCATCTTCCGATGATTCCTTCGTCTACGGCACGTTCAGGAATCTGCCCTGAAGCATTCCATGAAGAACTGAAGGTTGAAAACTGGATATTGAAATAGTCTTTGTCAGTAAACCACTGGTTATATTTTCCAAAGATATTAACTCTGTTAAAGTTCTGCTTTACATCAAAAGGACCATCTGTATAATTGTATTCTGCTGCTATATATGCATTTTTCCGACCTTCATCATCATGCAGAATATTGAACATTCCCAAGACTCTTTTTGAATTGAATGAGCCTCCTTCCAGTTTGATCATACTATTCTTCAATCCGTTATAAGTCTGAAAATCTACATATCCGGCTGTATTGAAATCTCCACGATCCATATAATACGCCCCTTTTCCAAAGTCTATATTGTTTACTGTTTCAGGAATTACAAAATGGAGATCAGAATATCCCTGTCCATGGGCATGAGATACAATATTTACCGGCATTCCGTCTACATTCACGCTTACATCAGTACCATGGTCTGCATCAAATCCTCTTAAAAAAAGCTGTTCGGCCTTTCCTCCTCCTGCATGCTGGGCAATAAACAATCCCGGAACTTTCCTAAGTAAATCCTGCGCAGAGTTTACGGGAAATTTATTCAGATCAACTTTGGTAATTGCTGATAAGAATGAGCTGTGATTGATGGCTACTTCTGATATCTGAAAAGGTTTATGCTGTAAAAAAATAACTTTACTTTTATCTTCATCATTGGTTACCACCCATTTTACCTCATCGTATCCCGGACGATTGATTACCAACGTATCGGGAAGTGACTTCACTGGAATGGCAAACGTACCGTCTGTTCCTGTATGAGTATGGCTTTCACCATGATTATATTTTATCAACACATCCGCAATGGGAAATTTATCGTCTGCATCTTTAATTAACAGTTGTTTTTCAGCTTCCTGCGCCCTCATTTTTCCACTGAAGGCCATTACCAGAAATACAGCTGCTATTTTCGTTATTTTCATTTTTTATTTTTTTGTAAAATGTATTATGTTGTTTGTAAAATGTGTTAATGAATGATTATAGGTTAAATTCCGGTCAGAAAAATTGATTTGCAGCTTCCAGTCTACATTCTCATTCTCCATTTTCATCTTTTAATTTTCAATTTTCAACTCTAATTCATTTTCGCTTTACGAATCCCTTTCTGAATCAAAAGTGTAATCCAGGTTCCTGCTACAAACGGGAAAGTAAACACCCCACCTACGGCACTCAGCAAATTATTATCAACTAAGAAATCATCAATGGCAATCGTTAAGAACACTGCAATGAGCACCCATAATCCATCTGTTTTTTTAACTCCTGAGAATACAATGGCTGAAAGCACTGCATTAAAACCGAATAGCCCCATATGAATTTCTTTCACAGGTTCTCCGTTCAACTGTGATAGTCCGGCTCCCAGAATAGAGGCTGCAAGTCCATATAAAGCAGCAACCGGTGAACTGATGAAAACGGCAATAAAGAAAATCATTCCTGAAAGTACTCCACCCTGAAATATCACTTCCCCAAAGCCGTTGGTACAAGTAAGGAAATCATCATATTTTGTAGGTACCACTTCACTGCTCAGCATTGCAGATGGCGGAATGTGGGTAAAATGATGCAGTGCAAATACCAATACCCATGAAATAATGATGAAAGGAAAAGTAAATACCGGGATTTTCTTTTGGATAAAGAAATGCTGAATAATAGCTGCCAATGCCCCTCCTAGTATAATAAGAACCCATATTAATACGGTTGTTTCAAATAAAAATGACAATGCCACTCCTACAAGTGCCGCACTGAATCCGTATAAACCGGCATTGATTTCAGATTGGTTATATTTAAGCTTCATGGCGGTAAAAGTTCCGGCTGCTGTTGATAGCAAAACGGCAACTCCGCATTGCCAGCTTCCCATAAATATTCCTATCAAAAACAGAAGCCCGGTCCATCTGTTTTCCTGAAGCATAATCTGCCCGATTCCTTTTAAAATATTATCGATAAAAGGTAGTTTTTTGAAAAATTCGTCCATAGTTTTTTTAATTGTATTAATGTAGAGTGTATAATGTATTAATGAGGGGAATGGGGAAATTGAAAATGAAGAATCCAAAATTCAAAGTGGAAAATTGAAAGTTGAAAATTATTAATGATTACGAATGTTGTGTTTCTCATTAAAATTCTCTGATTTTATACCTTTAAACTCTCCAAATCATGATTCTTTACCATCCCAGAAAGACCATTCCAATTCCACAAACTGTCACAACGGCACCACTTACCACGCCCATATATCTTTCCAGTTTATCAGTATTGAATAAAGTTGAGTACCCGTAACGTCCTAAAAGAACCATCCCAAGCATTGTCAATACGGTGGTCACGGTGAATGAAGTAACCAATACTGCGATTTCAGACATTGAATGTTTTACTCCTGAGTAGAATAATAAAGGGATTAAAGGTTCGCTTGGTCCCATTACAAAGATCATGAAAAGTACGAGTGGGGTCACTTTTATTCTTTTTTGAGGCATTACCACTTCATTGTGATTGTGTTCATAGACATATACATCATCTCCCATTACATCAAAATGTTTGTGGGGCTTATTTCTGATTGCCTGAACCAGGCCATACACCAGATAAATTCCTCCAAAGATCAGCAGTGCCCATCCTGAGAAGTTTCCTCTTACATCCTGAAACCAGGAAATTTTATTCAGCTGCCAGCCAAGGAAAACTCCGATAAATCCTAAAATAAGTGAACTCAATACGTGCCCCAGCCCGCAGACAACAGTTAATATTGCTGTTTTCATCCCACTCCATTTCTTGGATTTCGAAATTACAATAAACGGCAGATAATGATCCGGCCCTGAAGCGGTATGTATAAAACTTATTGAAACGGCACTCAAAAGAAGCGCCCAAACTGTACTATCCATTTTATTAATTCTGTTATTTCTGATTCTTATTAAGTTTTTGGCTAAAGCCCGTTTCTACTGAAAAAATGAAGTACGTTAACTTTGATAAGAATCATTTTAATTTTTATTCCAGTGACCAAAGGATTTCCTGAATATAAAGGAAGAAATTATACATCAGCTCTCCACCATGCCCTAAAGCTCTCACTACAAAACCATTATCTTCCATTGCAGAAACACCTACTTCCATTTCTTCATGATGCTGTGCTGCTGCTTCAACAACCTCATCAATCAGTGCATTCTTATCTACATTCTCCTTCGTACTGTAAAAGATTAAAGTTCCCTGATGGGTATACTGCTCCAGATTTCCGATGCTGCTGATGGGGATCAGATCCGGCTGAATCACCACATTGTCTTTTACTACCAGTTTATTGTTATGGTAGATTTCCATCAGATTCTGAAAACGTTTCAATTTGAAAACTTCTCCATAATGCTTTCTTCCGCAGGTAATGATCTCACTGATGATAATCTGGCTGTCTCTTCCGATATGAATATTGGCTTTACTTTTAAAGTTGGAATCTTCATGCGGCACTATAGGATGCGGAACATAGGCAAAGGAGGTTTCATCTTCCATTTTTACATTCAGTTCCTGCAAAGCTTTATCCTTCATATTGAACAATCTCTGATAAGACTGTGACTGCAACTGCAATGAGGATCCTTTTTCAAGAGCAACATCCAGATGATAATGGTCTCCATCCAGAATTCCCGGGGAGGAGCTCATCACCATCTGATAAAGCTTTTTGTCACTTTTTCTCTGTCCTACAGAAACAACTCTGAAAGGAAGTGAGACATAAAGATCTTTCACGTACGATTCTCCTCCCTTGAATCCTGCTATAATATTTAAGCGGCTATCCATCTATCTTACTAAGTTCGGTTCTTCAATTTCCTCTAAAAGAGCATATTTTTTAATCCAGCCGATCACTTTATCCAGACCTTCATCCGTTTTAAGGTTCGTGAATACAAACGGATTTCCTTTTCTCATCCTTCTTGCATCATTTTCCATTACTTCAAGACTCGCTCCTACATGCGGGGCAAGGTCAATTTTATTGATGATCAATAAGTCTGATCTTGTAATACCTGGGCCTCCTTTTCTAGGAATTTTTTCTCCTTCTGCAACATCAATAATAAAGATGGTAACGTCTGCAAGATCCGGACTGAAAGTTGCTGAAAGGTTATCACCTCCACTTTCAATAAGAACCAATTCAATATCCGGGAAACGTGCTGCCAGTTCATCCACTGCTTCAAGGTTCATACTTGCATCTTCACGGATTGCTGTGTGAGGGCAGCCTCCTGTTTCTACTCCGATAATTCTGTCATGAGGAAGAAGACTGTTTTTAGCCATAAACTCAGCATCTTCTTTGGTATAAATATCATTAGTAATTACTCCAAGATCATAGATCCCGAATAATTTTCTGCTTAAACGTTCCAGTAATGCAGTTTTTCCTGACCCTACAGGTCCTGCCACTCCTACTTTTATATATTTTCTATTTTCCATTTTTCTAAATTTTATTTTTTAGTGCAAAGAGCACTGATTTTTTTATTGATATTTTTTAAGGGTGATAAAGGCATTTCACTCAGTAAAGTATTTCCACTTCGTTCATCCCTGTTTCCTTTTATTTTTTTTTGTTCTGCTTTCTATGACATATAAAGTCTTGAGTAAAGTCTTTCATGCTGCATACATCTTATATCAAAAGCCGTATTACAAAGTCCTACCATATCTCTGTCCAGTTCCATGGTCTCCCAAACGGTCTTTTCCATTACGGGATACAGAGAAAAGAGAATATCCTGACCGTCAAGCTGTCCCAGAGGAACCAATTTTACAGCATTGGTGATCATCCCTGCAACCGAGGTATAATAGAATCCCAGCAGGGCTTCGTATAATGGTATTTTCATTAAATAAGCATATACTCCAAAAACGATACAATAATGAGAATTGGCTTCTTTATTCTGAACTGCTTTTTCAAAAGCCTCCATAAAAGGGAAACTTTCTCTTCTCTTGAATATCTTGATCAATCTCAGACCAAGCTTCTGACTGGCCTGACGGATTTCTTTCGGACATTTGATAGAATTACATTCATTATCAAGAAGTAAGAGAGCTTCTAAGTCCCCTTTTTCCGCTGCTTTATAAGCCAGTTTTACAAAAGCTCCGTCATTGAACTTAAGATTATACTGAAGCATATTCTGCACAAACTCTTTCGCGGTCTGTAAATTATGTACAATTCTTTCCTGTACATAGGTTTCAAGTCCGTTGGAATGGGTATAGCCACCAATAGGAAGTGTAGGATCTGCGAGATGAAGCAGTCCTGACAGAAAATTTATATTCATATTATTCATCTTTTGGGGCAGCCATTTTTAAGATTTTTGTAAATATTGTTGAACCCAGACTTCCATGCCCGTGAGGCTCAACGTTTGATTTAAGAAGATTAAGCAGCTTTACAGATTTCTTTTCCGGTTTGAACCCGCTTGCCTCCAGCCATCTGAACATGGGCATTTCGAAAGGCAGTAAAACTTTATCCTCCTGAATAAAAAGCGGAATATGTTTGTTTCCGATTTCATAACATACTGTTCCCATTTCCAGTAATGAACCCGGAGCCATTACAATAGCATCCGTCTCCAAAACATTAATGGCAACTATTTTTTCTGCATCCTCAAAAAGAATATCTCCTTCATGCAGGCGCTGCCCCTCTCTGAGAAACTTGATGGCAACATCGGTTCCCTGTCTGGTTTTTTTGCGCTGGATTCTTTTTGTTGTTTCAAACCATTCAAGATCAAGATAATCTATGGTTTTTGCTGTAGGATTTTCAGAGAGATTGCCTATGATTTGATTAATTATCATTTTGGGATTTTTTTCTGAAGTCTAAGTTTTTGGAAATTCCTACTCCGAACGTTGAACCACTGATTCCTGCTACATAGGTTTTTGTCCAGCCTTCCTCTTTTGTCTTGGTCTGAAGCATTGAAAGTTCTGCAAATTTGAATTTCAAAGCCCAGCCTCCTCCTAACAAAATTCCGATCAGTGGATAAGCACGAAGACGGAATCCGTTAAAATTCTGCATTGCATCCACAGCTCCTGACTGCTGCTGACCCCAAACATAATGAGCATCAACCTGGCCAATCAGTACAAAATATTTTCCAAGCATCAATGACGGGCTATACCAGATTCCTGCTTCATTCTGCTTATACAAAACTTTATGATCTACCGTATTTTGTGAGTAAGCATAGTTGACTCCGACAAGGTCATTATTATTGATAAAGTATCCCACTCCAAGGGGTGCGCTGGAAACGGTACTGCTGCTGCTGGATGGTGTAGTGATCTTGGAATAATCTAATGATCCGTAAACCATAAACTGGCCTTTTGGCCCCTCTTCATCACTTTTAAGTCTGTGTCCCCCCAGGAACTGAGCACTTAAATCCCCGGAAATCAAGGATATCCCGGCTATCGCAAGAGAAAAAACTGTTTTATTTAAATATTTCATTCTAAACTTAGTTCTATAGTGAGTTAAATTTTCTTTGGATAAATCTTTTGAAATCTTATTTAAACCTTATAGGTTTTGGAAACCTATAAGGTTTGATTTGCACTTTTCAGATTTATTTTTAGAACAAGTAGTATAACTGTGTTAAAGGAAGTGTTTCTGCCGGCTCGCAAGTGATGTACTCACCATCTACCGTAACTTTATAGTTTTCAGGATTTACTTCTATTAAAGGAGTCTTGTCGTTATGGATAAGATCTGCTTTAGAAATATTTCTACAGTTTTTCACAGGAAGGATCATTTTCTCCAATTTATAAGAAGCGATGGTTCCGTTATCAATAGAGATCTGAGAAACGAAGTTGGCACAGATACCGTATTTAGCTTTTCCGTGAGCCCCAAACATATTTCTGTAAATAACAGGCTGAGGTGTAGGAATAGATGCATTAGGATCTCCCATTTTAGCAGCAATTACAAATCCTCCTTTTACAATCATTTCAGGTTTTACCCCAAATAATGCAGGTTTCCAGATCACCAGGTCAGCTAATTTCCCTTCTTCAAGAGATCCCACATATTCTGAAATACCATGAGCAATAGCCGGGTTGATGGTATACTTCGCTACATATCTTTTGGCGCGGTAGTTATCATTGTCTGTATTCTGATCTTCTTCCAAAGCACCTCTCTGCTCCTTCATTTTGCTAGCCGTCTGCCATGTTCTGGTGATTACTTCGCCTGGTCTTCCCATTGCCTGAGAGTCGGAACTCATGATACTGAATACTCCCATATCATGCAGAATATCTTCTGCTGCAATCGTTTCAGGACGGATACGTGAATCTGCGAATGCCACATCTTCAGGAATATTTTTGCTCAAATGGTGGCACACCATCAACATATCTAGGTGCTCATCAATCGTATTGATTGTATAAGGACGTGTTGGGTTTGTGGAAGCAGGTAATACGTTGGGGTACATTGCTGCTTTAATGATGTCCGGTGCGTGCCCTCCACCAGCTCCTTCCGTATGGAAAGTATGGATTACTCTTCCGTTGATCGCTCTCATTGTATCTTCCAGGAAACCTCCTTCATTCAATGTATCTGTGTGGATGGCAACCTGAACGTCGTATTTATCCGCTACTTTTAGGGCGGCATCTATTGTTGCAGGAGTTGCTCCCCAGTCTTCGTGAATTTTCACTCCTAAAGCACCTGCTTCTACCTGCTCTTCGATAGGCTCCTCAGCAGAACAGTTTCCTTTTCCAAAGAACCCAAGATTCATAGGATATTCTTCTGCTGCTTCAAGCATTTTCTGCATATTGAATTTCCCTGGAGTAACGGTTGTAGCATTTGTCCCGTCATTCGGTCCTGTACCACCACCAATCATCGTGGTAATTCCACTGTATAAAGAGGTCTCGATCTGCTGTGGGCAGATGTAGTGAATGTGGGTATCTATTCCTCCCGCTGTTACGATATATCCTTTTCCACCATGAACTTCAGTAGAAGCACCAATGATCATATTAGGAGATACACCATCCATCGTATCAGGGTTTCCGGCTTTTCCTATTCCCACGATCTTACCGTCTTTTATTCCGATATCACCTTTTACAATTCCCCAGTGGTCAATGATTACTGCTCCTGTGATGCAAAGGTCCAAAACCCCTTCGTCTCTTTTTGCAGTAACGTTCTGCCCCATTCCGTCACGTACGGTTTTTCCACCTCCGAAAACAGCCTCGTCTCCGTAATGGGTGAAATCTTTTTCAATTTCAATTATAATTTCAGTATCTCCCAGTCTGATTTTATCTCCGGCTGTAGGACCTAATATATTGGCGTATTGCTTTCTATCTACGTTTAAGCTCATCTTAGTGATTTTTAAAGTTTAACTCTTCAATTTTTGCAAGGCTTACTTTTTTCTGTTCTTCAGAATCTACCTGTCCGTCAACAAGGTTATTAAAGCCCATTGCTTTTTTAGTACCTCCTATTTCTACCAGTTCCACATCTTTTTCTTCTCCCGGTTCGAAACGTACTGCAGTACTTGCTACAATGTTCAGTCTCTTTCCAAAGGCTTTTTCGCGGTCAAAGCTCATTGCCTTATTTACTTCGAAAAAGTGAAAATGTGAACCTACCTGAATAGGACGGTCTCCGGTATTTGTTACTTTTATTTTGACAGTTTCTCTGCCTTCATTGCAGATAATAATGCCTTCTTTTACGAAAATTTCTCCTGGTATCATAATAGAAATAGGTATTAACGGATTGGGTTGTGTACGGTTACCAGCTTCGTTCCATCAGGGAATGTTGCTTCAATCTGAACATCGTGGATCATATCTGCCACGCCGGGCATCACATCATCTTTGGTAAGAAGATTAGCGCCTTCCTGCATCAGTTCAGCGACTCTCTTTCCGTCTCTTGCTCCTTCAAGCAAAAAATGGCTAATCAATGCTATTGATTCTGGATAGTTTAATTTAAGGCCTCTGGCCTTTCTTTTTAGAGCCAGCTCTCCTGCCAGAAATAGCATAAGCTTCTCCGTTTCTCTCGGTGTTAAGTGCATAGTATTTTTATTTAAAATTGGACAAACAGTATCCGGTTCGTCTTTCTATAAAGACAAATAGGAATGTTTAAAAATGTAAAGTGAGGAATGATGCCTACTGATCTGTATTTACACAATACAAACCATAAAGGGTCATTGAAAAATTTAAAATAGGATTAGCAGCCTGCTATTTGCAGGGAATGATACAGAATGTACCTTGGTGCTGTAATATAGACACGGTTTTTAACGGCCGCAACCGGTATATTATGAGAATAATCTGCAAAAAAATAGTGAAGCCACTGCTGTGCAAGTATTGAATAGTCAAATTTTACCTTCTCCCAATCGTTGGAATCCTGAGCATCCTGAGCATCTGTAAAACTATAAATTTCAGGCTGGGTCTGCTGATCCGATTTTTGCTGAAGAAGATGAATTTTTGAAAGGATATCAGAGTATGATTCAGTTTTCCCTTTATGTGCAAAAAGACCTGCACACAATGCTGAGAAAAATAATACAAAAGAGAAAAATAGGACTCTTTTTTTCATACCTGTTAATAATGATGTAAAAGTAGGACAATCTTAAAACTCTGGCTATCAAAAAATTTATTTAAAATGTTCAAAATCGCAACAAACGTAATTTTATATATTTTTAACATTTAGCCATAAATCCTTTATTTACAGTATAAAAGTGTAAGATTTGAACTATGACAAATATTTTATTGTCCCTATTCCCGCAATTATACTCCATCGATCTTTATTTTCCATAAATCTAAAAAATTGAATAAATTCATTAAACATTCTTAGTATAAAGCATTAAAAACACCTTTAATGATAAAAATTATCAGGCTAAAAAGTTTATTCCATAAAAAAAGGCGGTATTTTTTCTTTTCTTATAATTATCGTAAATTTGTATACAACATACTTAGTAAAATTTAATAAAAATAATAAAAACGTAATATGTCAAAAGCAATTTCGCAAGTGCCATTAGCAGTAAACGAGCCGGTAAGTTCATATGTACCTGGATCTCCCGAAGTTAAAAGCCTTATCAGTACCTATAAAAAAATGTGGTCTGAAAAGGTAGAAATTCCAATGATCATCAATGGTAAAGAAGTAAAAACTGACAATAAAGTACAGCTTCAGTCTCCTCAGGATCATGCTCACGACTTCGGATTTTATTACCAAGGGGGTATGCAGCATGTGGATGACGCTATCAACGCGGCATTGGCAGCTAAAAAAGAGTGGAATGAACTAGGCTGGGAACAGCGTGCAGCAATTTTCCTGAAAGCAGCTGATCTTTTAGCTGGCCCTTACAGAGACGTCATCAATGCAGCAACAATGATTGGACAGTCTAAAAATGTACACCAGGCAGAAATTGACGCAGCTTGTGAGTTCATTGACTTCCTAAGATTCAACGTAGAATTCATGACTGAAATGTATTCTGAGCAGCCTGTTTCTGACGATGGAATCTGGAACCGCGTAGAGTACAGACCATTAGAAGGATTCTGTTTTGCAGTAACTCCGTTCAACTTTACGGCCATTTCAGGAAACCTTCCTACGTGTATGGCAATGCTAGGAAACGTAGTCGTTTGGAAGCCTTCTGACAAGCAGGTTTATTCTGCAAAAGTAATTATGGATGTATTGGTAGAAGCTGGTCTTCCTGCCGGTGTTATCAATATGATCTTTACCGATGGAAAAGAAACTGCTGAAAAAGTATTGGCACATAAAGATTTTGCAGGTCTTCACTTCACTGGTTCTACAAAAGTATTCCAGGGAATGTGGAAAATGATCGGTGACAATATTCACAACTACAGAACATATCCAAGAATTGTAGGGGAAACCGGTGGTAAAGATTTTGTAATCGCTCATCCATCTGCTAATGTAGAAGCTGTAGCTACTGCTTTGGTAAGAGGTTCTTTCGAATATCAGGGACAAAAGTGTTCTGCGGCTTCAAGAGCTTATGTTCCTAAGTCTCTTTGGGCTGATGTGAAAAAAGTAATGGAAGCTCAGATGAGTACAATTAAAATTGGTTCTCCTGAAGATCCGTCTAACTTTGTGAATGCAGTAATCGACAAAAATTCTTTCGAAAAATGTAAAGGATATATCGACAGAGCTAATGCATCTGGTGAAGCTACTGTAGCGATCGGTGGAAAAGTTGATGATTCTAAAGGATGGTTTGTACACCCTACAGTAATTGAAACTACAAATCCTCAATACGAAAGTATGGTAGAAGAGATCTTCGGGCCTATCTTATCTGTATTTGTTTATGAAGATCAGGACTGGAAAGAAACGCTTAAAATAGTTGATTCTTCTTCTCCTTATTCATTGACAGGTTCTGTATTCGCTCAAGACCGTTACGCGATCAATGAGGCTTATAAGGCATTGGAAAATGCATCAGGAAACTTCTACATCAACGACAAACCAACGGGTGCTGTAGTAGGACAGCAGCCTTTCGGTGGTGGTAGAGCTTCAGGAACTAACGATAAAGCGGGTTCTAAAATGAATCTTCTAAGATGGACTTCTGTAAGAAGTATAAAAGAAACTTTTGTTTCTCCAAAAGACTACAAATATCCATTCCTTGGATAATAATAACAGGTCATAAGTAATTATTGACTCTAAATACGGCCCCGGAATTTTAGTTCCGGGGCTTTTTTATGCATAAGAAATCGGAAAATGCTGCTGCTTTTTTGATTTTATAGATCAGCTAAAGGATTATACATTGTATCTGCATTTGAAAACAGATTAAAGCCTATCCTATTAAGTTTTCACAAAAGAATCTGTTAATTTTATAATCTGTTAATAAAATCACTATATTTGGGTAACATCAAACAATAAAAATAGGATTATGAAAAAACTCTGGATAGCAACTATTCTAGGAATTCTTTTTCTGGGAAGCTGTGCTCAAAACAAGGAAAAAAGAGAGGAATATAAAGATGCCCATGATAAGGATTCTTTAAGAAACAGAATGGGCGATTCTGCAGTAGCCAATTCTGAACCCTCCCCCACAACTCCAAATACTTCAAAAGCCAAAGCCGACAGTGCAAAAACGAAATAAAATCACAAATCCACAGAATATCTGTGGATTTGCACTTAAAAAAACTTGACTGAAAAAAAACCGGGCAATCAACCCCGATTATAGGTTATGGTCCGAAGATTCGGATCAGTATATTTTTTAGCAGATAAAAACCGGAGTCTTGATTATTTCAGAATCCTGAAGTGTAATAAGTAGTAATGTCTGAAGTTTCATAGCCTGATAGTTTCCGTCTTATTTCATCTCAAAAAAGAACAGGAGCTTTTTAAAAGAAAAAGAGACAGCCTGTAAAGTCATATCCCATAAAACTGGCGCAAATATAGGATAGTAATGGCATTCTTTAAAACAATAGGTTGTCCATTTTCATGAAAATGGCAAGATATAATCAAAAACAGGATCTCCCTTTAATCATTTTCCTGAAAATGAACATTTTTATCTGATTGATTTTCAGACTCCAGATATTTAATATAAGCTGATGGCGAATAATCTGTGACCACTTTAAAGATAGCTGCAAATTTACTGTGTGAAGAAAACCCACATTCGTCAGCAAGAATACTGATCTTGTATTGTCTGTACTTTTCATCATTGATCAGTTTATCGACAATATAGTTGATTCTTAAGCGGTTGACATAAGTTTTGAAATCAGCATTTTTATGCTGATTAATCACATATGAAAGGTATTTCGTATTGGTATTCAGTTCTCCTGCAAGAAAGGAAAGAGACATTCCTTTGTTATTATAAAGATTTCCTTTTTCAAATTCCTCAAGCAGTTCAAGCAGTTTTGACTCTGTTTCGGAAGTCATCAGAGATTCGTTTCTTTTTCTACCTTCTTCAGAATCTTTCTCGGCAATTTCTTCAACAGAGATGTTGGAAAATTCAGCAGGATCGGAAGATGACAGATGGTAATTGTTTTTACTGATCAGATTGGATTGTGTTCTTATAATATTTCTTAATTTGGAACGCTGTCTCTTCTGTTTTATTTTAAAGAATATAATCAGGGAAACCAATGAAACAAACAGAATAATGATGGCTATATTTTTTGCCACATTCATTTGTCCGCTTCCTTTATTATTTTTACCATTAGAACCTTCTTTGCTCTGACCAATAAATGTATGATTACGGGCTGCAATACTATCATATGCTCTGACATATTTCACGGCATATAAAGAAGCTTTAAAATTATCTCCTATCCCTTCGTAATAATCATTAATATTAGAATAAACTGCTTTTTTAAGCTTAAGACTTCTGGAAGTATCTGCTATTTTTTCTGCTTTTTTAAGGTAAAGCTCTGCATCTTTCCAGTTTTTCTGTTTCAGGCGTATTCCACCCAGTCCGTTATAAACCAGTCCAAGGGTACAGCTTCCCTTTTTTAGTAACTGCTCTGCTTTTCTATAATACTTTTCGGAAACGGGATATTCATTCAGTTTAAAATAAACATCTCCCAAAACCTGATACGAAGCGGCCTCCGTGCGGCTTTCAATCTGGCTGTCTATTTTTTCAAAATATTTGAGGGAAAATTCTACGTACTGTATTGCATTGTAATAATTCCCAAGTTCCATTTCATAAAAAGCCATTTCCTGATTCAGAAGTCCTGCTGCCTCATTTCTTTTTTCAAAACTGGAGATCTGCTTTGAAGCTTCCAGCCCTTTTAATATATATTTCTTTGCTCTTTCGTATAACCCTACCTGTCTATATTGTCTGGCCAATAACCTACTCACATCCGCCATCCATTCCGGATTGTTGAACTGATTGATTAATGAATGGGCGTTTTCACTGTAGCATATCGCTTTTTTAAGTTCATCTGCGTGATGGTAAAGCTCTGAAGAAAGCATCAGGCTCTTAACCTTTTCTGAGGGTGCCTGGGCCGCTATATAAAGAGAATCCGCAGTTTTAAAGGCTTTAGGTAAATCTTTATAGGCAGTGATGGAAGAAGTTCTGTCACAGATCTGATCAAAGTCGTTTTTTTTCTGGGAAAATATGGGGATTGCTGCGGTGAGCAAAAACAAAAGGGGCAGTAGATGTTTAGACATAGAAAAACAAATTATTATTCTTATTTTATAATAATTCATCATTAGTTTCACTTGGTGTCTTTTTGTTTTTTACAAAATTAGTAATATTTTACTTTTAATTAAAACATTCTATTGAAATTTAATCATTTAACCTAAAACATCATTTTACATTAATTTTAATAATTAGACAAAAACAATAAACGATTATCTTTCATACGAGCCTATCCCTATATTAAAAACACGGTTCCTGTATAATTATTTTTAATATGACCTGCCTAAATGTTATCATATTTATTACATTTGCATGGAATAAAAAGTTCATATGAAAAAAATAATGCTGATTTCAGCTCTCTTTATAGGTGCCTTTGCATGGGCGCAGGGAATAAAATTCGAGGACAGCAACTTCGCAGCTATCGTTGCGAAAGCAAAAAAAGAAAACAAACTGATCTTTGTAGATGCTTACGCTTCGTGGTGTGGACCATGTAAACTGATGGTGAAAAATGTTTTCCCTCTTAAAGCAGTAGGAGACTATTACAATTCTCACTTTATCAATGCTAAAATCGACATGGAAAAAGGAGAAGGAATAGAGCTGGCAAAAAAGTACAACGTAAAAGCATTCCCTACATACCTTTTTATCAATGGTAAAGGCGAAGCAGTACACAGAACTCTTGGATATGTGGAGGAAAACGACTTTATCCAGTTTGCCAAAGATGCTGAAGATCCAAATAAAAGACTGACCTCTTTAAAAGAGCAATTCGAAAAGGGCGAAAAGGATCAGGAATTTTTAAAAAATCTTGCCGGACTTACGATCTATAATGATCCTCAGTTTGCAGGAAAGGTACTTAACCGTTATTTTCAACAAAAACAAACTTTAGATCAGGATGATGTTCAAATGCTTCTTTCAGGAACTCAAACTACAGACAGCCCTTTATACAAGACTTTTCAGGATAAAAAAGCAGATATTTTAAAATTTCTTCCAGAAGAAAAGTACGAAGGTATTAACAAGAATATCAAGCTGAATACAGTAGCCCAAAAGGCCTATAATGCCGACACAAAAACATGGAATGAAACTTATTTCATGACAGAAACTCAGAAATTTCTAAGTAAAGAAGAGGCAGACAAGATCTTTAAAAGGATGAAGGCCAACAGAGCTTTGAAAAACAAAGATATTCCGGTTTATGAAAAGCTGATTCTGGAACTATACCAGGACTACTCTGGGGCAAGTTCTCAGGAGCTGAACTCTCTTGCATGGAATTTCTTTGAAAATGTAAATAATAAAGCTTCCCTTGAAAAAGCCATTGCCTGGGCACAAGAATCTGTAAAAAAAGATCAGAACTTTGCCAATACAGATACTTTGGCTAATCTTTACAATAAGGTAGGTGATAAGAAAAATGCCAAAATGTGGGCTGAAAAGTCTGTTGAACTGGCAAAAACTTCAGGAGAGGATTCGTCTGACACTGAAAAATTACTAAAAAGCCTTTAGTTAAATAATACATAAAATAAGAAACCGCAGAACGATTAGTTCTGCGGTTTCTTATTTTTCATTGCTAAGATTCCCCCTTTCAAGTTTCTCATTTTAGGATGGGAATCTTAATATTGAGTTTTGGTATTATTAATATTCAAACAATACGCTTCCCCACGTGAATCCACTTCCAAAAGCTGAAAGAAGAACCAAATCTCCTCTTTTGATTTTCCCCTGTTCAATAGCCTCACTTAAGGCAATTGGAATAGAAGCAGCTGTTGTATTTCCATATTTCTGGATATTATTGAAGATTTTATCATCCGGTAACCCGAATTTCTGCTGAACAAACTGGGCAATTCTAAGGTTTGCCTGATGTGGAATAAACATATCGAGATCTTCAATTGTTTTTCCTGCCTTATCTAATGCTTCCATCATTGTTTCCGGGAATCTTGTTACCGCATGTTTGAATACAAAATTTCCGTTCATGATTGGATATACTTCCTTATCCGTTACATTCTCCGGCTCTTTTCTCATCCTGTCGCTCCATCCATATTTAGAACCTGGAAACTGCGTACACAATTCATCAGCATATTTCCCTTCAGAATGCATATTTACAGCTAAAATATCTCCTGCATTTTCATCTTCTACAGCAGAGAGTACCACTGCTCCTGCCCCATCTCCGAAAATCACAGAAACTCCTCTTCCCGCATCAGAAAAATCCAGACCGAAAGAATGAACTTCTGCTCCTACAACAAGGATGTTCTTATAGATACCGGATTTAATAAATGCATTGGCAACACTCATAGAGTAGACAAATCCTGAACATTGGTTTCTCACATCCAGCGCTCCGATGGTATCACAGCCTAACATCTCCTGAAGCAATACTCCACATCCCGGAAAATAATAATCCGGAGAAAGTGTTGCAAAAATAATATAATCAATATCTTTAGCAGTCAAACCTGCTTTTTCAAGTGCTTTTTCAGAAGCTTTACATCCAAGATAGGCAGTTGTTTCCTGAGAATCATTCCTGTTTTTACGATGTCTTCTTTCTTTAATACCTGTCCTCTCTGTAATCCATTCATCATTGGTTGTCATTACCTGGGACAGGTCATCATTGGTAACAACATTATCTGGAACATAAAATCCTACTCCTTTTATGGTACTTTTAATCATATAGTTTTTTAATTTTGGCAAAGATAAAACTTATTTAAAACATAGTATTTCAAAATATTAGTATTTTTACTTTATGCCAATTGATACAATATACAGAAGCTCCCAGTGTGAATGGGTAGATGTGGAGGCTCCTACAGCAGAAGACCTGAAATTTCTTCATGAGAGATACGAAATCAACAATCTCCTTCTTGAAGATACCATAGACCCCAATCACCTTCCAAAATATGAAGAAGATGGGAATGTGAAATTCTTCCTTCTCCGTGAAAGTACCGAGCTGGAAAGAAAAAATCTCAATACCATCAGTGATATCAGCACCAAAATAGGAATTTTCCTAGTGGGTAAAACCATTATCACCATCCACAGGATGAAAACCCGAAGCATTTCTGAAACGAAAAAGAAACTCTCTGTGCTGAAGGAAGAAGCAACCCCTCAAAAAGTAGCTTTAATGATCGCTATCCTCATTATGAAAAGTTTTGATGATGAGTCGCTAAGCCTAATGGAAACTATGGATAATATTGAAAATGAAATTTTCCTTAAAAATACCAATCACACAAGCCAGATCAGACGTCTTTATAAACTAAAACGAAAGTCCGGGCTGAATTCAAGGGTATTGGTTATTTCCACAGATGCTATTGATAAGTTCAAACTTCTGGACCTTCAGGATTCCGAAATTGTCGATTTAAAGGATAAGCATAAAGACGTAGTGGCCGATTTTGATCATTTAAATATTCAGATTACCAACCTTATTTCAATGTTTCTGGCACTTTCAGATCAAAAGGCCAACCAGGTTATGAAGGTTCTTGCCATCTATTCGGTTTATTTCTTACCGATCACTTTTATTGCAGGGGTTTATGGTATGAACTTTGAAAATATGCCCGAGCTTCATCATAAACATGGCTATTTTATAACATTAGGAGTAATGGCAACGGTTGTGATCAGTACTTTTATCTACGTAAGGCGCAGACAATGGTAACTTTACGCAATGAGTGTTTATTTTTTAACACTCGCTTTTAAGCACTATAAAACCAAAATACCATGAAAACTGAGGATCTTAATAAAATTCTGGAAGATGATTCCCTTTCTGAGGCTTCTAAAGAAAAGCTTGCTGCTTTGCATCTCAACATCTCCTCCAAAGAGTTCTCTGATCTTTTGGATGCAAATGGTAATCAGTATATAGAATTTGTACAGGAAGGAGGAGGTGTCTGGGGAAGTGCACTGGTAGGTTATCTTTATGGTTTAGAAACCTTTGGAATCCGTTTTTTGAAAATTGCAGGAACCAGTGCCGGAGCTATTAATACGGTGCTTATAGCAGCCTGTAAAACCAAAGAGGAGCCGAAAAGCGAATTAATTAAAGAGATTCTTTTCAATTGGGATTTTTCGGATTTTATGGATGGGAAAACCTATGTAAAAACTACTCTTCATGCGATACTGAATAATAAAAATTTCTTTAAAATCAATGCTATTATAGCTGTAGCATTTTTTGTTATCCTTATCAGTATTCCTTTTGTCACTCATTCAGAAACTATTCTGAATGCCAAACTGATGTTTTTAATTCCGTTGGTTCCGGCTATTATGCTCTTTTTCTGCATTCAAAAACTATACAACAATTTCAGAAAAGAGAACAGCGGGCTCAATCCCGGAAATACTTTTCAGAACACCATGAAAAGTGCACTGGAAGGCTTTGGAATAGACACCGTTGCCAGCCTTAACGAAAAATTCATTCGGAAAGAATGGGATCTGAACCTCAGCTACCGATATGGAAACGGTCAGGAATATTATACAATGGCTCTGCAAAGCATAGAAAAGATAAAAACTAAAAACCAGGAGCATATTGACCAGACGAGATATAGGATTTTCTACGAAAGTGCTGTCAATAATGATTACTACAAAAACAATCCATTTTATCTTCTCCGATCTGAGTACATTGTTATTACAACCGACATCAATGCTAAAATAAAAGTGGAACTTCCCACAATGGCCAATCTGTACTGGTCTGAAGAGGAGCTGAAACATATCAGCCCGGCAGATTTTGTAAGAGCTTCCATGTCTGTTCCTTTTTTCTTTGAACCCTTTCAAAAAGTGATCAATAAAGAAGAAGATTCTGTAAAATATGCATGGAGATACTGGATGAATACAAAACAAAATGAGATCAACCCCGTGGGAATCTTCATTGATGGCGGAAGCATTTCGAATTTTCCTATTGATCTTTTTCATGCGGATGAAGTTTTCTATCCCAGGTTACCTCTTTTCGGGGTACAGCTTACCAATGATTCTGATCTGCTTTCTGAAAAAGGAAAAACAAGTGAAGAAATCCTAAAAAGTCCTTTTAGCTATGCCGGAAACATCATCAGTACTTTAAAAGGATTCAATGATAAAACGTTCCTTACCAAGCATACATTCTACAGGTTGTACAGCATACAGACCGTCAACTGTGGTACCAGCAGCTGGCTGAATTTCTTTATGAAAAAAGAAGAGAAGGAAGAACTTTTCAACAAAGGGTTTCAGGCGGCCCTTGACTTTCTCAATCAATTTGACTGGGAAAAATATAAGTATGAGCGAATGATGCTTTCTATGAAAGAGAAAAAAATACTTAAGGAAGAGGATACCCCAACGGTGGGATAAGGACTTTTAAGTATTTTAGCTTTTTATATATCCATGAAAAAGAAACATTTTTTTATACTTGCGGTTGCAGCAATCGTCATTTTCATTTTTATTCCGATTATTCATGTCCTTAAGACAAAATGGAGTGAATCTGATTTTAAAAATGAAATTCCCAAAGGTTATACCAATGATGCCAGCCAGCTGAATTTAACCAAAATAGATACTCTTATAAAAGTACCTTCTTCCAAACCGGAAATCGAAAATCAAATTCGCCAGATCCTGAAATATGCAAAAGAAAAGAACCTGAAAATCTCCATTGCCGGAGCTCAGCACAGTATGGGCGGCCATACTATTTACCCGAATGGAATTCTTCTGAATATGCTTCCTTACAAACATATGGAACTGGATGAGAAAACCAATATTCTTACAATCGGGTCTGGAGCTCTTTGGGAAGATGCCATCAGATATCTTGATAAATACGGAAAAACTGTTTCTGTAATGCAGGCTTTCAGCTCATTCTCGGTAGGCGGCTCTATTAGTGTGAACGGACACGGATGGCAGAAAAACCTTCCTCCTATTTCTTCAAGTGTGGTATCTTTTACCTTAATGGACGAAAGTGGAAAGATTATCAATTGCAGCCGGGAAGAAAATCCTGAGCTTTTTAAGCTCGTTATTGGCGGATACGGACTTTTCGGAGTGATTCTCGATATTCGTTTAAAAGTGGTTGACAACACTGCACTTCAATATAAGTATGTGCGTTTAAGTGCCGATCATTATACGGATTATTATAAAAAATTTATCTCCGAAAACCCAAATGTCAATCTGGTTTTTGGAAGGTTAAGAATTTCCGACAAACATTTTCTTGAGGAAGCTACCATTAATTATTTTGAAAAAGTAAATGAAAAACCGCTGCCACTTCCTCTTCAAAATGCTAAAAATGCAGAAACCAAACGCCTTGTTTTCAGAAGTACTGTAAACAGCGAATACGGAAAAAGGCTAAGATGGGATCTGGAAACCGGAATGAATAAGATGACCAAAAATGCAGTCTATTCCAGAAACGAGCTTCTGAATGACCACGTATCCCTTATTGAAAACAAAGATCCCAATTCTACAGATCTTCTTCAGGAATATTTTATTCCGGAAAGAAACTTCAATCAGTTTATTAAAGACATTAAACCCATTCTGAGAAATTCCGGGATGGACCTGCTTAACATAACCATTCGTGCGGTGAACAAAGATGAAGACAGCTATATGAACTATGCCAGAGAAAATGTATTTGGTTTTGTATTTTTATTCAATCAGAAGAAAACGGTAAAGCAGGAAGATGCCATGAGATTACTCACCAATCATCTGGTAGATATGGCTATAAAAAATGAAGGTACTTTTTATCTTCCCTACCGTCTTCATATCGGAAAAGATAAAATGAGAAAGGTATATCCCCAAGCTGAATCTTTTTTTGAGCTGAAAAGAAAATATGATCCTGCTGAGCTTTTTGATAATAAATTCTATCAACATTATAAATAAAATACAGCTATGAAATACATCTGTGAATGCTGCGGGGAAGAAAAAGAAGACTGGCCGGCGCTGGCCTACAATTCTCCTTACTATTACACCTGCTTATCAGAAGAGGAACAGAAAAACAATGAGCTGACTTCTGATCTTTGTGTGGTTGAAGAAACTGAGCATACTCATCGGTTTGTGAGAGCCGTTCTGATACAGGAAGTTGTTGATGACTGCCGGGATCTTGATTATGGTATCTGGGTTTCGCTAAGTGAGAAAAGCTTCAACGAATATGTAGAAAATTATGACAATAAAGAATTTGAAGCTGAATATTT
Source organism: Chryseobacterium sp. MEBOG06 (assembly GCF_021869765.1). Taxonomy (NCBI): domain Bacteria; kingdom Pseudomonadati; phylum Bacteroidota; class Flavobacteriia; order Flavobacteriales; family Weeksellaceae; genus Chryseobacterium; species Chryseobacterium sp. MEBOG06. The sequence goes on from NZ_CP084580.1 coordinate 3,671,326, forward strand.
CGGATGGCTTTCCACGTATCTTCCGGATTACGATTTCCCGGAAAGTATACCGACAACTGTTGTGGTAAATAATACTATTGGCCGTCCGTTTGTCTTTCCTCATCAGGATTATGAGCATCCCTTTGTACACGATTTTTATAATGGGATTACAAAAGAAGAAGCCGAAAAAAGGATTAATTGGGTCTTAAATGCAGAAAAAAATTAAAAAGATATAGCTGCTGAAAGAATAAATGAGTTGGAGTATCGAAAATTCAATACTCCAACTCTTTTTTCATATCATCACAAAGTATCCAGGAACTCAAGATACATCGGAACACTTTTTTCAATCCACTCATCAGAAGAATCTCTTTCAATTCCGTAGTAGACGAAAGGCTCTTTATAGTCTGCTTTTATATAATCGAAGGTCAGTTCATAAGGCCGGAACAGTTCTTTCATTGTGTATTTATATTCTCCGGAAGCGCTGTAGCCCTCTTCGTCAATTCCGGCTGTAACCGCCAGAGACATTTTCTTTCCTGCCAGTTTGAAACCACTGCCGCTGCCATACGCCCAGCCATACAGCACAACCTCATCCAGCCATTGCTTCAAAAGCGGCGGACTGCTGAACCAGTAAAAAGGAAACTGGAATACAATATTGTCATAAGATTCCATTAGTTTTTGCTCTTCTGCTACGTTGATTTTCCCATCTGGATAGACTTTATAGAGCTGATGAACAGTGTATTTTTCAGGATTTTTTTGCAGTTCTTTAATCCATCTTTTATTGATAACAGATTTTTCAATTCCAGGGTGTGTAACAATAATTAACGTCTTCATTATGTTTAAATTTCTGATGCAAAATTACTGCATGTAACTTACATTTCGTACATTAGCTACCAATTGTATGGTACTATAAAAAATGTAAGTAATGACTAAAATAAAGCAAACATCCACCAATTTTGCCAATAAAAAAGCCCTTGCTGATGAATGTCCTGAGATCTATGCTTCCAATATTATCGGAGGGCAATGGGCTCTGGCTATCTGCTGTTATCTGATCAACGGAAAGATGAGGTTTGGTGAACTGAAGAAAAAACTCAATAACATTACAGAGCGAATGCTGACCCTTCAGCTTCGAAGACTGGAGGAAGATAAAATTATTACCCGAACAGTCTATGCAGAAGTTCCGCCACGCGTAGAATATGAGCTTACAGAAATCGGTTATAAACTGGGTCCTATTATTCTGGAATTTGAAAAATGGGGAAAAGAACATAAAGAACTTATAAAAGAGACTTCAGAGAATCCCCAAAGAATTGAGATTTCTACGGAATGATAAAATATACGAATTAGTCAGGTAGTCCGATTATCATTCCGCAGAAATTTAAAATTATATATTGATCAGTTTTTCTATTTGTTTTCTATAGTATTCCATAATGGATTACTTTCCAATACCTTAAAGTAAATAGGACAAGTTTCGGAATGACACCCTTTCAGGTATCCGGTACTCATCAGAAATTCATTTACAATCTCTCCTCCTGTAAATTTGAATGTTTTTTTAAAAAGCTTCATCCATTCCTGTAATGTTTTAGGATGATGACGTTCCAGCCATTTTTCGAATGAACCGAATTCTTTTTGCAGCTCAATGATGGTTTTGGCATTTTCTATGGCAGCATTTACTTTTAGCTTATTTCTGATAATTCCGCTATCGCTCAGAAGCCTTTCGCGGTCTTCTTCTGTATACGCTGCTATTTTATGGATATCAAAATTGTCATAGGCTTTTCGAAAGCTTTCTTCTTTTTTTAAAATGGTTTCCCAGCTTAATCCTGCCTGATTAATTTCAAGAATCAGTCTTCCAAACAATTCATTATCATCATGAATCGGAAATCCATAATAATTGTCGTGGTAATTTTTGTGCAGTTCTCTTCTGCTTTCAGGCTGCATTCCTTCTATAGCTAAGCAATAACTCATGGAAATAGGTTTTCTGTTTTGGTTAAGAATTTTTCCAGGGCTTCTTTCATATCAATTCCTGTTCGGTCTGCCAGGACAATCAGCCACCAGATATTTTCTGCTAATTTATGTTCAAGTTCTTCTGCCGAATCTTTTTTCAGCCATGTTTTCTGATGTGACATTACATTTCTTCCTACCAATCCGGCATCGGTAAGATAAGCAAGTGCATCTTCTTCCAGCGTCCACTCTTTTCCGTTACTTTTTATTTCAAGTTGATGATACTCGTCTCTTATCTGTAAAGATCGTTTGATAATCTCTTCAAAATTATTGGTGTCCATATTGTAATTTCTGTTTTAAAAACTTTCAGAGCATAAAGATAAGGTACGGTTTTGACAACTGTTAGTCAGCAGTGTTTTTAATCTTTAAAATTTAACATTAATTAAGTAAGACGATAGTTCTCTTATTTATAATAATCATTAGTTTTGAAAACTCAAAACTAAGATCATGAAATTTTTTACAGCTTTTCTATTTTCCATATTCTCCATTTTTTGTCAGGCACAGACCATTTATTCCAAAGCGTATGGGAATTCTCAGAATCCTCCGGTGATTTTTATCCATGGCGGTCCAAGTGGGAATGCTACTTTATTTGAGGGAACAACGGCATCCAAACTAGCTGAAAAAGGTTTCTATGTGATCGTTTATGACCGTCGTGGTGAAGGCCGCTCAAAAGATGAGAATGCTACCATGACCTTTAAAGAAAGTTTTGCAGATCTGAATCAGCTTTATATCAAGTATAAAATCAAAAAGGCCCATATTATTGCCCATAGCTTTGGAGGGATCATAGGTACTTTATTTACCCGTCAGTTTCCAAAGAAAGTAAGCTCATTAACTCTTGCGGGAGCTTTATTTACTCAGCAGGAAACCTATGATCATATTTTAAAAGAAGCAAAAATATACTTCAAAAATGATCCTGCCCAGCTAAAAGAAATTTCAGAAATAGAAAGGCTGGATAAAAACACTGCAGCTTACAGAAAGAGATGTTATGAAATTGCAGGTAAAATGAATTTCTTCAAGATGCCCTCTCCTACTCCCGAAAGTGAAAATTTAAGGGAAGAATATGAGGCTGGTGAATTTTATAAAAACAATATCAGAAATCCTGATTCGCCAGCCAAATTTTATCAGAATGAACCTCTGAACAATCTTGATAATACTGCTGTTTTAAAGGAGATTAAAAGAAAAGGAGTGCCTATCTTCTGTATTTATGGCAAAAATGACGGAATATTCTCCGAAAAACAATTGAATGACCTTAAAAATATAGTTGGAAAAGGTAATTTTAAGCTTATAGATAACTGTTCACATTACTTATTTGTAGATCAGCAGGATGAATTTTTTAAATTTATAAAGCTTACATTAAAATAAAGTGTAGTTTTGTAATAATGTCAAAATCAGGACTCCATATGAAAACCTATAAAGCTGTCGTCACGATGCTAATATTGGCGTTTTCATTATCACCATGTTCTCTGAAAAGGGATGTTCTTGATATTTTTGACATTCAGTACATCAGTGGCCTGAATAAAGTAAAAGCAACCTCTGCGTTTTCCTTTGGCTGCGATGCGGCTTCTGCTTCCTCCAGCATTTCTGTGTCAAAAGCTGGAGTTCAACACAGATACAAAGGGGATTTCTCACAATTTAATTCTGCTGCAGAAAACACCGGAGAAGAGAAGATTTTATTCAATGATTATTCAGGGCATTCCACGGGAAACAGTCCTCCGAAATATATTCTGTTTAAAAGACTGAAAGTAAGCCTGGTTTAATTTTTTTTAAATCAGATTAAAATCAGTTTTTTACAATACAATATTAATTTCAATGAAACATAGCATGAACAGCCAGTCTTCTGACCTGGCCGGATTATATACTTTATCCCTCCGCATGGTTATCGGATGGACCTACTTTTCAGCTTTCTGGCGCAGACTTATACTTGAAAACAAACTTATTCCCGATGAAAAGGGATATATCGGAGAAAAATTCAATCATTTTTTACCTAATGCATTAGGAATTAAACCCATCATCGAATATCTGGTTACGCACCCGGATACTTTACAGCAGTCGATGATGATGTTCACTATTATTGAAGCAGTCGTAGGACTTCTTATTATTCTTGGGTTGCTTACCCGCCTGATGAGTATCGGGATTTTCAGTCTTGCTTTGGGAATTTTATTAGGTTCCGGCTGGCTGGGGACAACCTGCGTAGATGAATGGCAGATAGGTGTTCTTGGGATTGCAGGAGGTTTTGTTTTGTTTCTTACAGGGAGCGGACCTTATTCTCTTGATTACTATTTCATGAAAAAAAACAGGAGTTTCACTCAAACAAAATGGTTTCAATGGATGGGGTCAGGAAGTTTACCTGTTTCAAATCCTAAAGGTCTTGTTTTGGCAGGTTCATTTATCATATTCGGACTTACTCTGTATACCAATCAATATTTCCATGGAGGGGTATGGGGAACCCTTCATAATAAGTCTGTAAAACCAAAGCTGGAAATTTCAAATATCTCGCATAACAATTCGGATTTAACATTTGAAGTTTATAGGACTGAAGGGGCAGACGTTTATGGTTCTTTTTTAATAGGAATTCAAATTCTGGATAAAGATGGAAATATAGTAAAGGAACTTTTTCAAAAGGACCTTTCAAAACTCTCTGAAGAAAATATAAGAAATCACTACGTTGCCAAAGTAAAGCCCGGCAAACACAGCCTGGTAATTCCACTGGGAGCTAAAGCCGATGTGACAATCAGTATTGATGATATTATTCTGAAAAGTGAAATTCACTCGATAAAACTGATTGATATCAGTGGTATTGAGTGGATAGAGAAAATTTGATAGAATTGAAAGTTGAAAGTTGTCATTGGATAATTGAAAGTGGATAATTAAATGGTTGATAATAGGTAATGAAAGACTGATTGGAGATCATCTGCATTTTAAATTTCGGATGGAGCCATTTGGATGAGATATTCATAATAAAAGCGGACTAAAGTCCGCTCCTGTTGATGGGTGATAATGCGATTTAAAGTGTATCGCTTCAAGTTTTAAATTTTCAGCTCTTCAATTTCAATTTTCAACTTTTCGAAACGGTAATCTCGTAAATACACGAGCTGTCCGTATCAAGTTTCAGCACCTTTGCATCAATAAAAACATCCAGTCCCATGGTATCGCAAACTCCATGGATAAAAGGTTTTATAACCGGCCATTTCAACTGGTCTGCAATCTGCAGACTATGTGTAATTCTATGATACCGGTCAAATCCTTTGATCAGTAGTTTGCCTCTGTGGTCATTTAATTCTTTAAATTCAAAATTATATTCGGGACTGGATGTAAAAATAGCTCCTATCAGTATTTTTGCAACTGCCGGGATTCCGGGCTTCAGATCTGGTTTTGCTTTCAGTATTCTCATGCCCATTCCTGATCCAAGATCATACATAAAAGCACTGGAAAGCTGCTCAATAGCTTCATCTCCATAAAGCTTTCCTGCCTGCTTAAGCATACCTCCATAAAAAGCTCCTGTAATATCTGAAAGACGCTGGGTAAGTTCAGTAAAAGTTCCCGGAAAGAAATCTGAAATAATCTGGTTCTGATTCATTTCAGGCAGATATACATCATGTTTTCTGAAATCGGATAATGCCACATAGGTTTCCGGTAGTTGTATTGGATTCATATTTAATATTTTGTAAGGTTTTCATAGTCATGGTTAGGATCAGTAATATAAATGAATAAAGGCTTATGGCTCTTTCTTCGGAAACTGAGAATTTTTCCTTCACATAAAATAAAGGGATAATGAGCACAAAGTGCTGTATACTAAAATCTATGTTCACACAAGAATCAAAAAATCTATTCTGGCTGTGCCTTTTGAAAAGGACGTCTGAGGGAGAGGAAGTCTATTCATATTTTTTCATTTGGTACTGTAAAGCTATAAAAAATAATAAACTCTCCAATAAGTGATATTATTTTTATTGTAAGAAATCGGTCTGAAATTTAAAATAAACAACTTGGCTTCTAATACTTTATAGAAATCCACTATACCCACCCATAAAAAAACCTTCGGAAATTCCGAAGGTTTTTAATTAAAAATTTAGTGCATGGCTTCACTTAAATCTATTTTTTCTTTACTCTTTCTTTCTTTAATAAATAAGATAAACGGTATACAGATTAAGAATGCAACTCCTAAATACAGGAAAACATCCATATAGGAAAGTACCGTTGCCTGTTTGGTGACCGTAAGATCCAGCATTTTATAGGCGGCATTCATGGCAGCATCGGGAGTCATCCCTTTAGCCATAAAACTTGCTTTCAATGCATTTAATCTCTGCTGGACATCAAAATCGTTGGAGTCCAGATGGGAGATCAGGTTAACCCTGTATTTCTGGCTGGCATTCGCAATAAAGGTTGTAATTGCTGCGATCCCAAAAGATCCTCCCAACTGTCTCATCATTCCCGTAAATGCGGCTCCCTGGCCAATTTCCTGACCTTTCAAGGTGCTTAGCGATAAGGATGTGATTGGAATAAACAGCAATCCTAATCCGGCTCCTCTTACCATCAACATCCAGAAAAAGGCCTCTTTACTGGTATCCGGAGTCAGAATTTTATATCCCCAGAAACTATAAACAAAGAATGTAAACAGTCCTAAAGAAACCAAAATCTGCTGTTTCACTCCTTTGGAAAGGAGCTTACCAATAATAGGCATCATAAAGGCGGTTGTCAACGCAGCTGGAATCATCAATGCTCCTGATTCCAAAGCTGTCCATCCCAAAATACTCTGGGTATATAAAGGAACTATAAATGTAGACCCATACAGACCAAATCCTAATACAAAGGACATTGCGGTTCCGATCCGTAAATTTCCGTTCTTTAAAACCCTCAGCTCTACAATAGGGTACTTGAATGTAAGCTCCCTCCAGAGAAATAATATAAATCCTAATACTGCTGCTACTGTAAATGTCACAATCATTCCACTGGCAAACCAGTCTTCTTCATGTCCTCTTTCCAGAATAAACTGTAATGATCCCACCGTAATTGCCAATAAAGCAATTCCTAACCAGTCTACATCTGATACCTTACGTTTTTCAGCATATTTTGGACTTTTTATAAACTGTAGTGTCATCAAAGTCGCTGCAATCCCGATTGGAATATTAATATAGAAAATATATGGCCAGCTATAATTATCGACAATATACCCTCCAAGAGGCGGACCTAAAGTAGGGCCGATAATTACTCCCAAACCATAAATCGCCTGGGCCATACTTCTTTTTTCAATCGGATAGGATTCTGTAATGATTGTTTGCGAAGTTACCAATAAGGCTCCCCCTCCAATTCCCTGGCATAATCTGAAAAATACCAGTTCCCAAATATTATCTGCGTTACCACATAAGAATGAAAATACAGTAAAAATGATAATAGAAGCTGCAAAGTAATTTCTACGCCCAAACTGCTGGGAAAGCCAGCTCGTCATTGGTACTATAATTACGTTACCAATGGCATAAGCCGTAATTACCCATCCCACTTCGGAAAGTGTAGAGCCCAGATTCCCCTTCATCTCGTTCAGGGCAACGTTCACAATCGTGGAATCCACAATTTCCAGCAGAGCACAAAGAATCGCTGTGATCGTGATGATCACTCTTCGGGCTCCATATTCTACTAATGAATCTTGCATAATTTTTTGTACAATGTATTGATGTAAAAATTTTGTAAAATGTACAATGTAATGTAAAATGTATCAATAATTTAAATTCTGATAAAACCAATTTCTTTGAAAGAGTTACCAGATTACTTAAATCATTCTTGAATACATATTACGCCAATACATGAATACTATTTCAAAGCAACCTCTGCCTTCACGTTCATTCCTGTTCTCAGTTTTTTTGCAATATCTTTATCAAGGTTTACAAAATCTATTTTTACAGGAAGTCTCTGAACTACTTTTACAAAGTTACCACTCGCGTTATCCGGAGGAAGAATAGAGAATGTAGAACCTGTAGCCGGAGAAAACGAACTTACTACTCCTTCAAATTCTTTATCAGGGAATGCATCAATTTCAATTTTCACTTTTTGTCCTTCTACCATTTTATGAACCTGAGTTTCTTTAAAGTTAGCAACTACCCATTTCTGGTCGTCCTTAACTAAAGAAAACAACTGTGATCCAGCTTGTAAATATTGTCCGGCCTGGATAGGAACTTTCCCAACGAATCCGTCTTCAGATGCCAATATTACAGTATATGATAAATTCAATTTAGCATTTTCTACATCTACTTCTCTTTGCTTAGCTACAGAACCTGCAACACTGATTTGCTGAGAGCTTGCAGCTGTTTGAGATGATGCAATAGTAGTTTGCTGAGCAATTTGATTTCTTTGGTCAACTAAAACCTGTAATTGCTTGTCAGCTGTTTGTTTTGCCGCTAAAGCCTGCTCATATTGCTGTTCTGTAATAGAGTGGTCTTTCACAAGGTTTGCATATCTTTTTAAATCCTGAGTTGTTTTCCAGACATTTACTTTTGCAGCCTCTATTTGAGCGTTGGCAGTTACTACCGCAGCCTCAGAAGAGCTTATATTTTTTGAAGTAGCAGTGGTAGAAGCCTCTGCATTTGAAATATTACTTTTAGCTGTAGACAAAGCTGCCTGAGCTTGTTCAAGTGCCATTTTCTGGTCTCTGTTATCTAAAACAACCAAAGTATCTCCTTTCTTCACAAACTGATTGTCTTTTACTTTAACCTGAGTTATATATCCTGAAATTTTAGAAATAACAGGTGACATATTTGAAGCGATTTGAGCATCATCAGTCTCTTCGTGATATTGTCCGTAAGAGTAAGCTCTATAACCGTAGATTCCTCCACCGATTAAAACAACCGCCAAAATTATTGGAAAGACTAAACTTTTTTTCTTTTTAGGTTCAGCCGCTTGTGTATTATTGTTTTCCATTGTTGGTATCGTTCTTAAGTTTATTTAAATGTTAAAGTTCCTGTTGTCTGTAATAATTTTCTGTAGGCCAATGCAGCATCTGCCTTTGCATTAATCACACCAACATTTGCTGCAATCTGAGCTGCGTCTGCATCCAATAATTCTGTCATGGTAGCAAGACCATTGTCGTATTTGTTTTTTGTAATTCTGAAATTTTCATTAGCCTGCTCCGCTGTCTTTTCAAAAACAGAAATTCTCTTTCTGGAGTAATCTGTATTCTGATATTCTCTGTTGACATCCAGTTTAATGTTATCATTCAGCAATTCATCTGTAGCTGCCAATTGTTTTTCTCTGGCCTGTGATTGTCTCAATGATGAGTTTTCTTTCCAGATATTGGATAAGTTGTAAGAAATACCTACTCCTAAATTCACAGCGTTGTAAACAGTAAGAAATTTAGGAATGTCTGCTGCTACATATCCTCCGGTAAAAGCTATTGAGGGAAGATTTTCTGCTTTTGCTGCTTTTGTTCCCAATTCTGCAGCTTTTCTTTGCTGAACTAGGGCCTGTAAATCCTTACGATTTTCTCTGGCCTCGTTCACATAAAAGCTTACAGGTTTTACGTCTGAACCTTCTTCAATATAATTCTGATCAACTTCCAGTTCTGTAGTTTCAGGCAGCCCTAATAATAAGTCCATATTGATATTGGCGATATTATAGTTGTTTTTAGCTTCCAGTAACTGAAGTTCAATATTCGAGGTCTGAAGGTTGGCCTTTAATCTGTCATTTCTTGCGATCAATCCATTATTTTCCATTTTCAGAAATGTTTCATCCCTTTTTTGAGAAGCTGACAGATTTTCTTCAAAAACTTTGATAGACTGATTGGCTTTAAACAGATTATTATAAGCCTGGGCAACGTTATAAGCTATAGCTACTTTATCGTTTTCCGTACTCAATTTTGAAGCTTCCACTAAATATTTAGCAGACTGAATACCATATTTGATTCTTCCACCACTATAAATCGGAACGCTAAGGTTCGCCGAACCATAAGCTACCTGATGAATATCCGGACCTCCTGCTCCCCCGGAAAGTCCTGCGAGTTTGATATCAACATTTGGTTTTATGGGAAGATACATATAGCTCCCAGAGACTTTCAATTCCGGAAGCTGTTTGTTTTTGGCTTCCAGAAGATCAGCCGTAGCCTCTTCGATCTTGGCCGCGTCGATCTTAAGATTCTTGCTGTTCTGGATTCCCAGCTGCACAGCTTCATCAAGAGAAAGTGTCTTTTTCTCCTGAGCATTTGCATTTGCTATTCCTACGAATAGTGATAATGCAATCACTGAGTTATTTATTCTCTTCATAACCTAAAAGGTCTTTTAGTAAATATTTTATATGTTTATTAAGTTCTGTATAGTATGTCTCGTCAAAAACGCTCTCTTCTTCAGTATCATTAAGGAATTCTTTATACATCTCTTTAGCGTTGAATGCATAAAATAAAGTTCCGCTCACCGTTGAATGAAGCAGATAAATGGGAGGATTTTTCGTGAAAACTCCATTTTTGAGACCACTTTCCAATATTTGCGAATACATAGAAAGAAATCCCATTTTGGTCTGCTTCAAAAACTCTACAATCTGAGGATTTTTAGTGTGCAGCTGTTCTCTCTGCATAATCCTGTAAAAACATTTTTGAGTTCTTATCTTGTGAGAAAACTGATCTATTACCCTTTCCATCTTTTGCCATTCGTTCATATCAGTTCTTTCTAAAATATCTTTTGAAAAAAACTGTCCTTCATTCATTCTGTACTCCACTAGTTTCTCATAAAGTTTTTCTTTAGAACCGAAATAATACGAGATCATAGAAATATTTACATGTGCTGCCTTGGCTATTTCCCGGGTAGAAGTTCCTTCGAACCCCTTTTCAGCAAAAAGCTTTTCGGCGGCGAATAATATATTTTCTTCTTTTGAAATCATGTCATTACTCATTTTTCAGGGCGCAAATTTACACAAGTTTTCATTCAAATCAAACGATTGATTGGTTTTTTAATATAGATTTAATTTATGGTAAATAAGAGACGCTTTCTATAAGCTGGTAACGATAGTACAATCAAATATGAATTTACGAAAAAAAACATTAGCTATTTTAATGTTTTTTTAAATTTTCGTTAATAAATCAAAAAGCATTATATTGAGTCACTGTTAAAGAATTAAAATTATGAAAAAAATAATCTCAATTTTAGCTGTAGGTTTATTTGCATTCGGGTATGCTCAGGAGAAGCCTAAAGAAGGAGGCTGCTGTGCCGGCAAAGACAAAAAAGAATGTGCTGTAAAAGATAAAAAGGCAAGTGCTCAGTCACAGCATAAAGACTGTAATATGAAGTCGAAAACAGCTGAAAATGCTCCTGAAAAAGATAAAAAAGCGGCAAAAGTAAAAAAGACAGCTTAACAGCCGAAATAAAAAATAAAACTCCGATCGTCTGACCGGAGTTTTGTTTTATGTATTTTTATGAATATGTCTTGATAATTTTATCCCAAGGTCTGTCCATACAATTTTAGGATTTCCATTTCTTGTTAAGTGCAGATCAGCACTATTGATTTCTTCCAGAATGCTTTCAATATTGGCCCCACTGATAAATTTTGAAAACCCACTCCAGTTGAATCCGTTGACATCAATCTTTTTGTATACCAGGTTTTCCGACTGATAATTTTGAAGGAGTGCCAATCTGAAAATCTCAGAACAATAGTTCAAAAAGTTTTTCTGTTTTTCCCGGTTCCATCCTGCTATTTCCCTTGCCCAAAAAATAATACTTTTAAGGTAGGCAGGCTTCTTCTTTACCATAAATGCATCTCTAACCCATTGCACAAATAACTGCTCAAACTCACTGGTTTTGTCTCCTGAGTTCAGTAGTTTCAGTGCATCATTCAGGTTTCCCTGAGCTTCATGCACAATCTCTCTGACTTTTTCTTCGGCAACAGAATGACTTTGTTTGAGATACTTTTCAAGGTCTTCGTCATCAATTCTCGGAACTTCCACTACCTGTGTTCTGGAAAGAATGGTAGGAAGTATATCATTTGTACTTTCAGCTGTAAGGAGAATAACTGTCTTTGCAGGTGGTTCCTCCAGAAATTTCAAAAACTTATTTGAGGCTGAAATATTCATTTTATCTGCTCTCCAGACAATGAGAATCTTAGTTCCTCCCTCAAAACTTTTTAATGAAAACTTCTGGTTCTGATCATCAATCTCATCGGCAGAAATAAAGAGCTGCTTATTTTCAGATTCCAGAAAAGCCGCCCAGTCATCATAGCTCGCATAAGGAGACTCCATGATCATGTCTCTGAATTCATCAAATTTATTTTTGCTTAAAGAATTTTTATGGTCTGTAAAAACGGGAAAGCTGAAATGCAGGTCCAAGTGATTAAGATGCTCCACCTTCGCAGCAGCATGTTCATTTTCCTTTCTGAAAATCTCCTTTGCATAAGCCAAAACCATAGGTAATGTTCCATATCCTTCTTTTCCTACGAAAAGCTGGGCATGGCTCACTCTGTTTTCAGCAATGCTTTCTCTAAGAAGTTTCTTTAGATTATTCTGTCCTGCGATATTCTCCCAATTCATGCTTCAAAGATAAAAAATCTTATTTCAATTTATAAAATTAAGTCTGGTTAAAATGCATAAAACTGCATATTCCACTTTCCCAGACATTGCAATACCTTTTATATTATAGAAAATATTAATAATCTTATTAGAATAAAATGTAAAATTAAATTTTACACAATTTAATTTTAAACAATAAATTTGTGATAGAAAATTTAAGCGTAAATTACCGTTAGAATTTCATCAAGTTTCAAATTTTAAAATCAATAAACAAATGGACAAAGAATTAGAGCATAAAATAAAAGGAATATTCCAGCAGCAGAAAGCTTTTTTCAAAACCAATCAGACAAAAGATATTGAATTCCGTAAGGCAGCCCTAAGAAAGTTTCGTGAAGTTTTTTTAGCTCATACGGATGATCTTTGTGAAGCCTTATCTATTGATTTGGGGAAAAGCAGAAAAGAGGCAGAGTACGTGGAAATCCAGATTGTCATCAGTGAACTGGATTATTTGCTGGAAAACATTGATGAATGGGCAAAGCCTACTCCTGTACCTTCAAAACCACATCCATCTGGAGCTGAAGTTGTGAGCAGGGTGACTTATCAGCCTTATGGAGTCAATTATATTATTGGTCCCTTCAACTATCCCGTTCAGCTGACCTTCAGTCCCCTTATCGGAGCTTTGATTGCCGGAAATACAGCCATCATAAAACCATCCGAAAATACCCCTCATGTGGCCAAAGTTCTTGAAAATATTGTAAAAGGGTCTTTTGACGAGTCTTATGTAGCAGTCATTCAGGGAGCGATTGAGGAAAACACATTATTACTGAGCCTTCCCTTTGATTATATTTTCTTTACAGGAAGCCCAAATGTTGGAAAGATTGTCATGAAAGCTGCTGCTGAGCAACTGATTCCTCTGACTTTAGAACTGGGAGGTAAATCCCCGACAATTGTTCATAAAGATGCAGACCTGGATAAGGCTGTGGAAAGAATATCCTACGGAAAATGGATCAATTGCGGACAAACGTGTGTTGCTCCTGACTATCTTTACATTCACGAATCTATAAAAGATGCTTTCATTGAGAAGTTTAAAGCTCATTTAAATACTATTTATGAGGGGCAGTCTTTAGGAAAAATCGGAAAAATTGTAAGTCAGAACCAGATTAAACACCTTGCAGGTTATCTGGAAGCAGCCCCTGAAAAAGTAGTTTATGGAGGGGGATATGATCTTGAGACCCGACATTTCGAGGCTACTTTAATGGATAATGTAACCTGGGATGATCAGGTTATGCAGCAGGAAATTTTCGGGCCCATCCTCCCTATTATGACATTTGATGATATTGATGAAGCTTTGGAAGAGATCAATAACCGTCCAAAACCATTAGCACTGTATGTTTTTACAGAAAATCAGGAATTTGCTGATCAGGTTTTAAACCATACTACAAGCGGAGATGCTGAAATCAATAGTACAATCATTCATGTAGGTTCACATTTTCTACCTTTTGGAGGAGTAGGAACTTCGGGAATGGGGAAATATCATGGAAAATTCAGTTTTGAAAGTTTCAGCCACAGCCGTTCTGTACTTCAGGTAAAATAATAATGGGCGTCTGCCTTTATCAAAAAGACTGTTCTATGCCGTAGACAGTCTTTTTTTATATAATAAAATTGATATTCTAATGGGTGAAAAATTGCATTTTTCGTTTAAAGAACGGCCCTTAACAAACTTTAACCACATATAATTTTTACAATTCATTAATATTTAAGATATTTGCGCATTGTTTTAAAAATAAAGAATGAAAAAAATCTTTGTAGTATCATTCATATCAGCTGGATACTTCCTGAATGCACAGAGTCTAAGCAACTCTCCTTATGCAGCATATGGAATTGGAGATGTAAAATATGATAATACGATCGAAACTGCTTCCATGGGAGGTATATCAACTGCTTTTATAAGTGATTTTACCAGTAGTTTCAATTTTGCCAACCCGGCAAACAATGCCAATTTTGAACTTACGAGTATCAAACTGGAAGCTACCAATGAAAACAATTATTTCAAATCGAATTTCAACGATACGAAATCTACAAAGCATTCTACGTATCTTTCCAATATATCTCTGGCATTTCCTATCTCTTCAAAAGTGAAAATGGGAATTTCTTATCAGCCTTACAGTTCTAAAAGTTATGATATTGTAACTCAACAAACAACGGCAGAGGGAAGTCCTCTTTCTCAAAACAGCTTTAAAGGAAGCGGTACTGTAAACATTGCACAGGTGGCTGTTGCTTATAAGATCAATCAGGAATTCTCGGTAGGAGCAAAAGCGAATCTCTATTTTGGTGATCTTAGTGATCTTAATGAGTTTACTGCATATGGGAGTGAATATGTGAATGGATATCAAACGACAAACAGAATCAGAAACTTTAACTTTACATTAGGTACAAGTTATCAGACTATAAATACACGTACTGATAAAAAACTGACCATAGGTGCTACAGCTACTTTTGGAAATACTAGTAATACAACTACTGATTATACCAACAGTACATACAGGTATGCAGATGCAAAAGCCGGTACTAAAATGGATGAAAGTATCTTGGATCAACAAAGTGTAAGTTCTAAAAATCTTATTCCGTTTCAAGCTTCTTTAGGGGTAGGATATGGAAGTGAAAACCATTGGTTCTTATCAGGACAGCTTGATTATAAAAAAGGAGAAGATATCGCCTATTTCGGTAAATCTTTTGATTTTCAGGATACTTACAGAGTTTCTGCCGGTGGATGGTACCTTCCTAACTACAATAACTTCAGAAACTACTTCTCAAGAGTAATCTACAGATATGGAGCTTTCTATGAAAGAGGAAATCTTAAACTAGATGGTAACAGTATCAATAAATTCGGTATCACTGCCGGAGTAATGCTTCCATTCAAAAACAGCAGTATTACAAGAATGAGCGGGCTTGAATTAGGATTAGAAATCGGTAAAAGAGGAACGCTTAGTGATAACCTGATCAACCAGAATTATATCAACCTGAAAATCGGATTCAATTTTGCTGATAAATGGTTCAGAAAGAGTCTTTATAACTAGAATGAATTTTTCAAAAAAAATATCATATAAAAATATAGCATGCCTTTTTAGTTGTGCTATATTTTTTATATTGACATCCTGTGAAGAAGACCTTACGAAAAACAAAGGTAATCAGAGTAAAAACTTTCCATCACAGGTGATCAATAATGCCAATATTGTACAACGTGATTCCGGGTTTGTGATATTAAAGGCAAAAGCTCCCATTATAGAAAAATATGAGTTGATCGACAGTCCTTATACTGTGGCCAGAAAAGGAATTGACATTGAGTTTTTTGATAAGAAAAAGCCCAAAATTCCGGGAACGATTAAAGCTAAATATGCTAAATTTTTTGACTATAAGCAATTTTATGAAGCTAAAGGCAATGTTAGGATCACTACAAATGAGGGTCAGAAATTTGCTATGCAGAGTATTTATTGGGATCAGAGAAAAAAAAGAATCTATACCAAGGATACGGTTTATGTTACTATGGAAGATGGCTCTACGCTGGTAGGCGCCAGTGGTATGACTGCCAAGGATGATTTTTCTGAATACACCTTTTATAATAATTCAGGAGATTTCAGTTCAAAAAGAATTTCCGAAAATAAAAAATAAATCTGTTATAATGAAATCGCTGGCTATTGGATTGATGTCCGGAACAAGTCTGGACGGTTTGGATATCTGCCTGGCTGAATTTGAAAAACAGAAACAATGGACTTTTCAGATTCTAAAAGCAGAAACCCTTCCCTATTCTCCTGATTGGGAAAACAGACTCCGTACTGCTATTGATCTTTCAGCAGATGATTTATTGGAACTGAATTCAGACTATGGATTCTATCTTGGCCAGCAGGTTAAAGAATTTATCAGAAAATATAAGCTTGAAAATATTGATGTAATAGCATCTCATGGCCATACGGTTTTCCATCAGCCTCAAAGAAAATTCACACTGCAGGTTGGAGATGGACGGGCCATAAAACTAGAGACCAATCTCCCCGTTATCTATGATTTCAGAAGTCAGGATGTCCTTATGAGAGGAAATGGAGCTCCATTGGTTCCTATAGGTGATGAATTACTCTTTTCCGAATATTCTGCATGCCTTAATTTGGGAGGATTTTCTAATATTTCTTTGTCATCCAATGGTAAAAGAATTGCCTTTGACATAGCTCCTGTCAATATTGTACTGAATGAATTCGCACAACAGCTGGGTAAAAGTTTTGACGAAAATGGAGAGCTGGCAAGAAAGGGAAAAGTAGATAAAGAGGTGCTTAACCAAATGGATTCATTAGATTTCTATAAACAGTCTCACCCAAAATCTTTGGGAGCAGAATGGTGTCATCAATATATTTATCCAATACTCAAGGATACAGAAACTACAGATGCGCTCGCTACTTTTACAGAACATGCTGCACAGCAGATTTCGAATGTCATTAATAAAAATAATATAAAAGACATCCTGATCACCGGAGGAGGCGCTTACAACTCTTTTCTGATTGAAAAAATAAGAACAAAAACAAAAGCTGAAGTGATCCTTCCCGAAAAAGAGATCATTGACCACAAAGAAGCTTTGATTTTTGCTTTCATGGGGGTTTTAAAGATGAATAATGAGATCAATGTTCTATCTTCAGCAACAGGAAGTATAACTGATCATTGTTCCGGTGTAATCGCTTAGATGAACTCTTCAATGTATTTCGTTTATTAGTTTCCATAAAAAAATATCCAGTACTTCAGCTATAAAATCCGAGCAAGGTATGATACTTCTATACCTTTTACAACTGATCTCACAAAAATCAACAACCGTATAGCTAAAACACCTCATTCAGCTAATTACCAAATGGTTAACAAGAAGAAAAATATTATTTTATTATTATAATTTTCTTCTTTCGGTTTATTTTATCAACCAATTTTACTCCAATCTTACGAAAAGGGCATTTAAATAAAATTAATGCAATTTAATTCTACATTAAGTGATTAGATATGTAATTTTGTCTTTAAGAATTAACAAATTGATGCTGCCTATTTCATTATAAAACGACGTAATTTGTCGCTTTACAGTCATAGATTTGTACATCAAAGATCAGCGATTGGTGAAAATATAATATCCAGTCTGGTGATAAAATTCACATTAAATCCCATTAATATGATCTTAAAATATATTAAAAAAATGTTAAATCTGCATAATTTTATTAACTAATTACTAACTCAAAAAATAACACGGGAATGAAAAAAATCTACCTCGGTGCATTTACCTTATGCAGTATTCTGGGATCAGCCCAGGAAATTTTATGGCAGAAAAATATAAAATCCTCAACGCAGGATTTTCTGAGCCAGGTGACTACTACCATTGACGGTCAGTATCTGATCAGCGGAAGTTCTATTCAAAGCAATAAGCTTCAGGCTTCAGGCGGCAAACAAAATAATGGTTACGATTTTAGATTAGTCAAATTAAATCAGAATGGAGAAGGGGTGTGGGAGAAATATTTCTCCGGAACCAATCATGATTATCTGTCTGCAACAGTCGCTACGCAGGAAGGAGGATTCGTTGTCACAGGGACTTCGCATTCAGGAAAAGGTCTTGACAAAAAAGAAGATTCTAAAGGAAATTCAGACATTTGGTTAATCAGAATCAATGAATTTGGAGACGAGATTTGGCAGAAAACATTAGGTACTGCTGCTGACGAAGAAGCCAGAGCGGTTATTCAAACCACGGACTTAGGATTCGTAGTCGCCGGAAATGTTCAGAATTCTTCCAAAGGCTACGGTTCTAAAGATGTCCTGATCATCAGGCTCGACAAAGACGGAAAAGAACTGTCCCAATTAATCTGGGGCGGAAAAGGACTTGATGAAGTTGAAAAAATGATTCCAACGAAAGACGGCGGAGCCTTACTCGGAATTTATTCCAGAAGTTCAGCGGTACAAGGTAAGACATCTCCCATAAAAGATGCCCAAAATACATCCGACACCCGACACCTGACTATTGTACAAAAACAAAGTGACAATTTCGGTGAAGGAGATTATACCGTCCTTAAAATAGATAAAAACGGAAAAATTGAGTGGGAAAAAAACTTTGGTGGAAAAGGTGATGATCACATCAGAACGCTTGCTTTGACTTCCACAGGATACATTATCGGAGGTGAATCCAGATCGGAAATATCAGGAAACAAATCGGTAGGCATTGAAGAGGGTACTGACCTGTGGTTGATTTTTTTAAACGAGAGAGGAGAAGAACAGTCGCAGAAATCTTACAATTTTGGGAACCGTGATCTCTTAATGGGAATGAGTGTCATTCAGAGTCAAGATTCAAGAGCCAGGAACCAGGACCTAACTAAAGGATTGCTTATAGGGGGATATACGCAGGCTGAAGGAAGAATAGAAGAAAATGACGAGACTTTCTGGATTTTATACCTTGATCATAATGGGAATGAACAATGGAGAAAATATGTAAAAGGAGAATCCAGACAGAAAGAAGAGAGACTTTCAGATCTGAAACTGAACAGAGACGGCTCTATTATTCTGGCAGGAACCAGTGCTGAGGAACTGGGCAAAGAAAACTGGAAGATTGTAAAACTGGGAGACAAAAAGGTTGATCAGCTAATGGAGAAATTTGATATCAAGATCTATCCGAATCCGGTATCCGATTATGCTTATATAGAAATAGGATTCGACTTTAAAGAGGCTGATATTATGCTGTATGATATGAGCGGAAGGCAGCTTCAGAGCTTGAAAACAAAGAATAAAGTAACCAAGATTAACACGCAGGCTCTTGTTCAGGGCGCTTATCTGGTGACGATAAAAACGGATACTAATAAAACGGCGAATGCGAAGCTGATTAAGAAATAAAAAACCAATAATAATGAAGAAAGTAATGATACCCATTGGCATACTGCTGATGATTGGAACTGTACATGCACAGCAGGAATCACCCAAAATGGTTCCCAGAGTTATAATACCCAATCTTGATGCCAATGCCCTAGGGGTATTTGGCAAGCAATCCGTAAATCTGTCCACAGGGACTCCAAGTATAGGGGTGTTGCTTCACGCCATTCGTGTGGGGGATATGGAACTGCCGATCAAGCTGCAGTATGATGCCTCCGGAATTAAGGTTGGGCAAATGGCTACCTCCGTAGGGTTGGGCTGGTCAATTAATAACACTGGAGTATTGACCCAGGAAGTTAAAGACAAGATAGATGGACAATCCACCAATATTATTCAGCAGTACATCAATACGCCTACCTATGATGGAAGAAATGCCATTCTATACAATCATCAGCATCTTACCCAACCCTATACAGGGGATGATCTGGAAACAGACAGCTATACCATTAACTATTTTGGGAATACGATTCCGTTTTTCTACAACTACAATAGCAATACGTACATTCCCCAGCAAAAGGACGATACGAAGATTAGTAAAGAAGCCAATACATGGAAGGTGACCCTCAACGAGGGGACAGAATTTAATTTTGATCAGCAGTATTCGAGTAAATCCGTGTCTTCCACTAAAATTATCAAGCAACCTCCGTCAACACAACAAGCGAATAGCTCCCCCAATATCAATGATTCATGGTACCTTACAGGAATAACCAGCAGGGGCCAGGCAGCCACCCTTAGATACCTGGACTCTTCCAGTATTTATGTTTCCAGGGGAGACGAAACAAATGATGCCCTATCCCTTATAAGAAGTACGGAAAACTTTAAGGTAATAAAGGAAATTACCACGCCTTTTGAAAAGGTAGCATTTGAATACGGTGCTGAAAGGGAGGATCTAATCAGTAAAACCGGCAAGGCTGATCTTTTGAAGTTCATCAAGGTATATGACAATAATGGAAAGCTTGTGAAGCAGTTTCAGCTGGTCTATGACTACTACAATGAAGCACAGTCATTGCCCTCGTATGTCTCCATTGTCTCAAATGCTGCAAATATTTATAAAAATAAAAGACTAAGACTCAGGGCGGTGAAAAGACTGAATATTCAAACGGGCAATTACGAAAATTATTACTCATTTGACTATAATTCAGATACATTACCCAACAGGTTCTCTGCCTCACAAGATATATGGGGATATTATAACAATGAAAATAATGGGGATTATATGTTTTCCAATATTGATAAGAAAAAGCTCACAGTCAATCCACAGTATGCTTCCACCGGATTATTAACAAGGGTCACCTACCCAACAGGAGGTTTTTCAGAATATACCTATGAAAGCAATGTGGCAGATCGTCCTGCTAATTACAACTTAATGATGCCCTCAGCCATCGATGGAATTCCCAAGGCAATACGTCTTAACAGGATGCCCATGCATTATAAGGGAAATGGCAAATATGAGATTCCATTTATCGTAGATGGACCAATAGTTGGAAATTCCTTTGATGCGCAGGTTAAGATTAGCAATTGTCCAGGGACAGTATACTCAACCACCTGTAACTATAAGGTTATGATAGATGGTAGTTGGCTTAATCCTGGTACAGCAACCTTTAATGCAAATTCTTTAACGATTGGGAACCACATGCTTACCGCAAAATCAAATGGGCATACAGAAGACCCTGATAACGTGGAGGTACCCTATTTCTTTTCCGTTGGAATGCAGTGGCAGGAAAAGCAATCGGATACTGCTCCTATAGTGATAGGAGGCCAGAGGGTGAAAAAAATCACCTCGAAGGATAATACCAACACCTATACCCAGGAATTTGCCTATGTTAATGAAGATGGAACGGCATCCGGAACTATACTGACACTTCCATTTGTGGCTACTACGAATAACTTTGGCATCGTCTACTCTCAGGGATCCAATCCACTGTCCAAGCTAAAAGGACAAAATCTGGTGTACAGAAGAGTAGAAAGAATGGAAAAGGATGCATCCGGCCTGCCCAATGGGAAAACGGTTCAGTATTTCACAAAGCCTATTGCCAACAATAACTTTAATAAAATACCTTTTCCTCCGCCTGATGATAAGGCCCATACCTATGGACAGCTTAATAAGGAAGAGTTTTTTGAATTCAAGAATGGGATCTTCAAGAAAATTGAAGAGAGTAATTATTTTTATAATTATCCTGAAAAATGTATGTCTGATAACCCGACTGGTAACTGTAATACAATCCTCAAGGGACTGTCCTATAGTGACATTGTCAATATAACTAATACAAGCAATATAATGGATTACCTTAACCTTAACTGGGGACTTTATTCCCTGGAGGCATCGCCATATAAGCTGCTTAGAAAGACATCCACCAAATATCTTGACAATGGAGCATTGGTTACCAAGGAGGAGCTGGACTATACTTCGTCCGTCCATAATAACCTTACCAAAAGTGTCACCACCTTTCCGGACAAGACCATTCAGGAGACAGGCTACCAATATGCCCATGAGCAGAACAATGCCGATATGATAGCCGCCAACATGATTGGTATTCCGCTTCAGACGGAGGTAAAGGAAAATGGAAAGGTGATTTCCAAGGCAAGAAGCATCTATGGAAGGAATGCCCAGACCAGCAATTTGGTGCTTCCTGTATTGGAGCAAAAATTTGATTCGGACAATATGGCTTCCGCACTAAATGTAGTAAGCTATGACCAGTATGATGCCACTGGAAATATCCTGCAGTATACCATAAGGGGAAGTATTCCGACGGCCATTATCTGGGGCTATAATCAGACCCAACCTATTGCGAGAATAGAAGGCGCGAAACTATTAGACATTCAGCAGTCATTAATCGATGCTATTGTTACAGCTTCCAATATAGATGCTTCAGCTACTGCAAATAACGATGAGACTCCACTATTAAATGCATTAAAGACATTTAGGGATAATCTGCCTGCTTATCAGATCACTACTTATACCTATGATCCATTAGTAGGAGTAAGAACCATTACATCTCCTTCCGGAATCAGAGAAAACTATATCTATGATTCTGCCAATCGACTGGAAAAAGTAACCGATATGGACGGCAAGATCCTGAAGGAAATAAAGTACAACTATAAAAACTAAGAACTGATGAAAAAATTAATAATTCCTATAGGTGTACTTCTTGTAATGGGCACTGTAAAAGCACAGGTACAGCTGCCCTCCGGTTTGAGCAGTACCAATGAAAATTATATCTACACAAGGACTTACCTTGAACCTAAAACCCAGAGTGATGCCAATGCCAGACAGGTTCAGTCCGTTCAGTATTTTGACGGTTTAGGAAGACCCAAGCAGGTCGTGAATATCAAAGCATCACCGTTAGGAAAAGATATTGTTACCCATATTGAATATGATCAGTTTGGGAGACAGGTAAAAGACTACCTTCCCGTTCCCCAGGGAAACACTTCAAACGGAGCTATTGTTCCCAATCCATTGGGTAACGCTCCATCAGTGTATGGTAATGAGAAGATCTATTCAGAGAAAATACTGGAAAACTCTCCTTTAGACCGGATTCAGCAGCAGATTCAGGTGGGTACAGACTGGGCTGTTAAACCTGTGAAATTTGGCTATGAAGCCAATATCACGACAGATAAAGTAAGGAAATTTGCCACCTCTTCCAGCTGGGTGAACGGAGCTACGTTCTCATCAATCAGTAATAACGGGATGTATGGCGAAGCCCAATTGTACAAAAATACAGTCACCGATGAAGATGGTAATAAAACTATTGAATTTAAAAACGGTCAGGGCCAGATTATATTAGTCAGAAAAGAGCTGAGTGTAACCAAAAATGCAGATACGTATTATGTTTACAATGAATATAATCAGTTAGCTTTTGTAATTCCTCCGCTTCTCTCTCAGTTAGAGACCTGGGGTATGGCGGAACATGATGCTTTGGCCTATCAGTACCGTTATGACGGAAGAGGCAGGCTGGTAGAAAAAAAGCTTCCAGGTAAAGGCTGGGAATATATGGTGTATGATAAAGCCGACAGACTGATCCTTTCTCAGGATGCTAACCAGAGAGCTTCATCCAGCTGGATCATCTCTAAATATGATCTATTGGGAAGGCCTATCTATACAGGAATACTAAAGGCTGATAATACCAGAATCGGAATGCAGAACCAGATCAGTGGCGGAGCTATTATTGAAGGCAGAGACAATACCCCCCTGACGGCAAACGGAATGCCTTATTATTATACCAATATGCATTGGGGGCTGGACACTCTGCTGTCTGTTACCTATTACGATTCTTATCCTCAGCAGTATAGTTTTAATCCTCCTTTCCCTTCAAGCATTCTAGGTCAACCTGTACTGACTGAAAACCCAACCGCTGACGGGAGAAGCACCAAAGGACTGCCTGTGATGAGCCTTGTGAAAAATATTGAAGATGATAACTGGACAAAAACTTACACCTATTATGATACCAAAGGAAGAGTGATTGGCACTCATTCTATCAATCATCTGGGAGGGTATACCAGAACAGAATCTCAACTTGATTTTACAGGCACTCCCCAACAGGTTATTACTAAACACAAGCGCCTAAACTCAGATTCAGAAAGAGTGCTAACAGAAACGTTTGAGTACGATCAACAAAACAGATTACTGGTACATAAACATCAGGTAGACAATAATCCTGTTGAATATCTTACCCAGAATAAATACAATGAACTTTCCCAACTGGAATCTAAGAAAGTGGGCGGAATTGCTGCGGCATCCCCGCTTCAGCAGATGGACTATAAATACAATATCCGCGGATGGATGACCCAGATCAATGATCCTGCCACCCTGAACGGAAAACTCTTTGGGTATAAGATCAAATATAATACCCCTGAAAACCCATCGACAACTGGGAAGTTCAACGGAAATATCGCAGAAATAGACTGGAATAACAGTTCTGAAAACAATCTCAAAAGATATGTTTATGAATATGATGCCCTAAACAGGCTTACCAATGCTTTTTATAAAGAACCGGGAACGGGAGTCAGCGGTAATTTTGACGAATACCTGACCTATGACCTGAATGGAAACATCAGTAATCTCAAGCGTACAGCGGCAGCTATGCCAGGAAATACGGCTACTTTGGTAGATAATCTTGATTATATCTATAATGGCAACCGCCTGACCCAAGTGATCGAAAATGCCATGAACGATACCGGTTATGAAGGAGGTAATAATATCATAGATTATGACCTGAATGGGAGTATGACCACGATGAAGGATAAAGGAATTCAGAATATTGCTTATAATCATCTGAACCTGCCGGACCTGTTCTCCATCAATCAGAATAATCCTTTAGGAGGGCTTACCAGTTTCGGACTGAGCTATCTTTATAGGGCAGATGGCACAAAAGTACGTAAGACTTACACCTCTGGAGGCGGGAAAGGACAAAACAAAACGACAAAGATGACAGACTATCTGGATGGATTTCAATATAATTATATCGAAACCTCAGGTCCTTGTTTATGGTGCAAAACCAGTGTTGCCTTTGAAGCAGAAGCTTACAGAGATAAGAATATTTTTGATCCCGGAATCATATCCCCTATATGGCTGCTTGATTTTGTCCCCACTGCAGAAGGATTTTACAGTTTCATAGAAAACCGCTATATTTATCAGTATAAAGACCACCTCGGAAATGCCAGGGTAAGTTTTGCCAAAGACAGCACAGGCAACCCTGAAATAACGGATACGAATAATTATTATGCATTTGGAATGAATCATATTGGAGGAGTGAAAGGCTTGTTAGGAGGTTATATGAATTATAAGTATAACAGCAAGGAGCTGCAAGAGACAGGAATGTATGATTATGGGGCAAGAATGTATATGCCGGATTTGGGTAGATGGGGAGTTATGGATCCACTGGCGGAGAAAATGAGAAGATATAGCCCTTACACTTATGTAGGCGATAACCCTATAAGGTATATAGACCCAGATGGAAGAAAATTTATTAATTTTGACGAAAATGGAAACTATACTGGTACTACAAAAGATAATTGGTGGCATAACTTATGGAATGGAAGTAAGGGAAGAGTTGTAAAAAGTGATGGAAGTACACAGCAGAAATTTAGATTTGCTGATCCTAAAAATGATGTTGCTGATATACAATCAGGTAAAATAAATAAACTTGAATTTGTTACAGAAAAACAAGTCCGTACATTAGTTAGATGGTCAGGAGCATTTGATCCTAAAAATAAAGCGAGTAATAGGAGTCTTTCTGAAAGATATGATTATATAAAAAAAGAAGGAATAGGCGGAGGAAAAATGGATTTTGCTTATACACAAGTACCTAAAATGTTTCCAAATGCAAAACCAAGTAACCCTACGACCAATACTTCAAATACAATATTTTTAGTTGAAGGTTTGGCTCATAATCAGAACAATTTTGGGAATTTTTTATTTGGTGCATCAGGTCGTGCTATGCAATTCACAGGAGCTGAATTATCGTTAGGAGCACATTATAATAGTGTAGTTAATTCTAGCACAAATGGTTATAGTAGTCAGCTAGATTCTTCTGATGATCAACTTTCTATATCTAGTGGAGTGCTTTTTTCAGATAAGTACAATTATGGAGATATGCAAATTCAAGTAACTGTGGGAACTCCTACACCAGCTAATATACCATAAAACTTAAATCAAATTAAAAAATGAAAAAATTTATTTATTATTTATGTCTATTGTTTATAATATCTTGTAAAAGTAATTATGAAAAAGAATTTATTAACAGATATTCGAATTATGATTTTTCAAATTATCAAGGGAGTGAGATTTACGTAAGAGGGTTTTCTTCTAGAAACTCCCCAATAATATTTTTAGAAAGTATCAAGAATAATAATTTTGTACGACTTACGATAAATTATAATAAACAGTCTAAGAGTATTATTGATATAGAAGAGAGTTATCCTAAAGATTCTTTAAAAGAGAATTTAAAAATTAATGCTAATGATCAACTGAAAAAACTCACAGCAGACTTTGTTGATATGAATATTTATTATTTAAAAGTAGATAGTTTAGGCAATGTATATGTTAAACCATCTGCTGATGAACACTCTCCAGTCATAGGGAAGTTTATTTCAGAAGAATATAGAAAAAAGATATTTGTAAAAAGTATTTCTCTAAAAAACGGATGGTATAAAGAAATTTATGATTAGATAATTTGTAAGAATAAGATGGTAATGTATCAAATGTGTTGGTAAGCCGCTACGCATTCTATGACTTTGAGTAGATAAAAATAACCCACCGCAAAAGCGGTGGGTTTTGTGTATTATAGCGTTGCGATATTTTTAGGTGGTACATTTTCGTAGTTGGATCGATAAAAGTACAGAGCAAATGTATTAGAAGGAATCATTGCTGCTATAGAGATATAGAATCCTGTTTCAGATCCATTAAACTTTAGTATCCACAAAAGGATAATTACAATGGTAGTATATAGTGAAGACACTATCCCACGAAGTGTGTAAGTTAAAAAGTTAGGGCTTGGATTTTATAATCTGAGCCTTTGTTCAAAAATAAGCATAAACTGGTTAAGAACAATACCCCAATTTTGAATTGGCATGGTCCATTTTTTAGTAGATTCTTTTAAAGCGAGATACACTGATTTCATTACGGCATCATCTGTAGGAAAAGACATTTTGTTTTTGGTGTATTTTCTGATTTTTCCGTTGAGATTTTCAATTAAATTAGTTGTATAAATGATTTTTCGGATCTCTAAAGGAAATTCAAAAAATACAGTCAGCTCATCCCAATTATTCCGCCAGGATGCAATAGCATAAGAATATTTGCTTTCCCATTTTTCTGCAAAATCGTCCAGAGCTGCTTCAGCTGCTTGTTTTGTTGGAGCAGTGTAAATATGCTTCATATCGGCAGAAAATTCTTTTCTGTCCTTCCAAACTACATATTTGCAGGCATTTCTGATCTGATGGACAACACAGATCTGGGTTTGAGATTCAGGAAAAACAGAACGTATGGTCTGGGTAAATCCGTTTAAATTATCGGTGGCGGTGATGAGAATATCCTCTACACCACGAGCTTTTAAATCTGTGAGAACACTCATCCAGAAGGCTGAGCTTTCATTTTTTCCAAGCCACATTCCCAATACTTCCTTTCTCCCGTCACGGCTTAATCCCACAGCCAGATAAACGGTTTTATTAATGACTTTGGAGTTTTCCCTTACTTTGAAAACAATCCCATCCATCCAGACAATGAGATACACATCTTCAAGCGGCCGGTTCTGCCAACTTACTGCTTCACTTGCAACCGCATTGGTGATTCGTGATATGGTGGAAGTAGAAACCTCAAAATCATACATTTCACGGATTTGTTCCTCAATGTCTGATACGCTCATTCCTTTGGCATAGAATGAGATGATAATGTTTTCCAAACCATCGATAATGTTGTGCCTTTTGGGAACTAATGCTGGCTCAAAACTACCTTCTCTATCTCTGGGAACCTTAATCTCGGATTCCCCAAAAGAAGATTTTATTTTTTGGTTCCATGACCGTTTCGGTAATTTCCATTAGTTGTTTTACCATGCTTTTCGTTGTCCAGATGACTGTCCAGCTCTGCATCCAACATGTGCTCCACAGCTTTTTTGTGTAGTTCTTTGAAGAAGGATGTTAAATCTTCCCCATTCTTAAAGGACTTATAGAAATCCTTGTTGTTTAATAAGTCTTCTTTGTCTATCATAACTATATAATGGTTAAAAATAATAAAAAGTTATTTCCGTAAAATTTTTTGAGCTCTAAGGGCTCAAAATTTTCCAGAATAACTTTTCAACTTACACAGTTAGTGAGACACTACCATAGTGAAATAAACAAAGCAGATATAAGAGCGATCCAGTTGTTGACAATCTTATAAAAAAAACAAAAAAACCTTCACATATGAAGGTTTTTTTATTATTTATAAGCTTCGATTTTGTCAGTAAGCGTATTGATAAAGTTTTGTAATGGTTTTTCTACCATCATTTTGATGAACGGATTGAATTTCCCCTCAAATAACATCTGAACTTCAGTCTGGTTTTCGTTGATTGGGTTCAAAGTTGCCGTCAATGAGAAATCTAAGCTTGAACTTGCGGATCTCAAAACAGCTTTCTGATCGTCTACTTCATCTATTTTCAAAGCGATTTCCGGCATTCCCTGTAATCCAAATTTAAAACCGTTATCTCTTGTTTCAAACTTTTGAAGACCGTCCGGCATAAAATCTTTGTAGTTTTCAGGAGTTTTTAACAATTCCGACAACTCTTTAGATGATTTATTGACAATAATTTTTCGTCCTTCTAAATTCATTTTTTATTTTTGTATTTAAATTCTTAATTCTTACAAATGTATAAAGTTTTTGTGAACGAAAAAAAATTATTGATATCTAAGCATCCCGAAAGACTTGAAAAAAATCTCGGGTATGAAAGTTTCACGACTTTAGAGATTGCATTGGATATTTTGGAAAATACTTCAGTGAATGAACTGAATGTTTTTGGTGAGAATATTGAAGAAATCTGGCATGAATTCCAGAAGCTTTTCAGAATTATAGAAGCTGCGGGGGGACTTGTTAATAATCCGGTAGGAGATACACTTTTTATCAAAAGATTAGGCAGATGGGATCTTCCTAAAGGAAAAATGGAAAAAGGAGAATCCAGAGAAGAATCTGCCGTACGTGAAATAGAGGAAGAAACAGGTCTTAAAGATGTTGAACTCGTTCAATTCATCAATACAACCTACCATATTTATGTGGAGAGAAATGGGGAAAAAATATTAAAATGCACCCATTGGTTTGAAATGAAATTCAGCGGCAATGATACTTCCAAGCCACAGACTGAAGAAGGCATTACTGAAGTTGCCTGGAAGAACACCGTTCAGATTGAAAATGAAGTCTTTCCAAGTACATTTCAGAATATTAAGCTGATTGTAAAAGAATTTTGGGATTCAAAGGCAAAATAAATTTCAAAAGTCTAAAGGACGGTAGAGGAGCATTGAACCCCTCCTCTACCCTGCCGTCTTGTAAATATAATCAGCTTCCTATATAATATCTTAAATGAAGTCGATCAGTTTCTCCAGCGCTACGCCTCTTGATCCTTTCAACAATATATTTTCGGCTTGAATTTTATGATCTTTTAAATATTCTATTACACTTGCGGTATTTTCGAAAGCAAGATCTGAAGGATTAACAGCTTTAAAGTGTTTTCCTACTGTGATAATTTCATTAAACCCTAAATCCTTTGCCAGTTTTAAGATATTCTGGTGTTCTTTCTCACTTTCATCACCTAATTCAAGCATATCACCGATAATAATGGTTTTACTCCCTTCAAAAGTAACAAAATTATTCAGTGATGCTGTCATGGAACTTGGATTGGCATTATAAGTATCCAGCACCATTGTTCTGCCGTTATTCTTCACAACCTGAGAGCGCATATTCGTCGGGGTGTAAAGCTCAAGAGCATATTTTATTTTTTCAAAACTGATTCCAAAATGAAGTCCTAGACTGGCTGCCGCACAAAGGTTAGTAAAATTATAATCTCCTGTCAGTTTTGATACAGCTTTCATTCCATTATAGCTCAATCCTACAAAATGTTCTTCAGAAAAAGATTCAAAATTATAATCTGAACTCTCCTTTCCAAAAGTAATAACTGGTGAATAATTTTCTGTTTTTTCAGTTTGGATAGGATCATTTTCATTAACAATGATTGTTTTATGATTATTTTTAAGATAATCATACAGTTCAGATTTCCCCTTGATTACTCCCTCAAATCCGCCAAATCCTTCTAAATGGGCTTTTCCAAAATTGGTAATATATCCAAAATCAGGTTTTGAAATAGCAGACAGGAATTCAATTTCCTTCTGATGATTGGCTCCCATTTCTATCACAGCCATTTCATGCTCAGGCTTGATAGATAGGATGGTTAGAGGAACCCCGATATGATTATTGAGGTTACCCGATGTATACTGTACATTGTATTTTTCTGAAAGTACGGCATGAATGAGTTCCTTGGTAGTTGTTTTCCCATTACTCCCTGTAAGACCTATAAAAGGGATGCTAAGCTTGCTTCTGTGATAGATTGCCAGCTGCTGTAGGAAATCCAAAGTGGATGGAACATAGAAAATATTTTTATCTCTGTTTTCAAATTCCTGCTGTTCAACTATTACAGCCAAGGCACCTTCGTCAATAGCTTTTTCGGCTATAGTTGCTGCGTTGAAATTATCTCCGGAGAAGGCAAAGAAAATATCATTTTCTGCGATTTTTCTGCTATCAATGGTCACTTTACCAGCCTGCAGAAACAAAGGATAAAACTGTTCTATATTCATAGGTCAAAAATAAAAAAACCTTCCGGAAATCCGGAAGGTTTTATATAAGTATTTTTTGATAAATATTATCTTCGAGTTCTACTCTTGTCATTTGTTCTTGCATCCTGAGCGACACGGAAACCAATCCAGCCAAATGCTTTTCCTTGGTTCTTATATCTTCTTTGTCCCGGATCCAGCCAATATGCAGTATCTTGCCAAGACCCCCCTTTTACAACTCTGATATCGTTAGACATTTCAGAAGTTCTGTCTTTGGTATCTTTTTGCATTTTCACCTTACCTGTAGCGTCTACAACAAATCTTTTTCTAGGAGAATTATACATATCAAATCCTGAAGCAGAATCTGATGCTCTGTAATATTCTAAAGAAGACTGTCTGTCACCATCTCTGTAGTTTCTGTAATCAGCAATCGTTTCTCTTTCAAATTGTCCCGGAAGTCCTTTGTAAACTAATCTTCCGTCAGCTAAAGTATCATACTTAATAGTACCTTCGTCGATCATTTTGTAAGTTCCGTCACCGTTTCTTACGATAGCCTGAGGCATATTTCCTCTGTAATAATTGAAATCGTTGTAATCTTCGTCAATGATTGGTCTGTACACATCAGCAGTCCATTCAGAAACGTTACCATACATACCATAGATTCCTAAATCATTAGATGGATATTTTCTTACGTCGGAAGTCTGTGCAGAACCGTCATTTTTCCATCCTGCTATACCAGAATAGTCACCTTTACCCATTTTAAAGTTTTCAAGGAACATTCCTCTTTCTTTTCCTTTAACCCCTCTTAATCTTTCAATTTCAGGTTTCTTTCCAAGGTATTGGTTATATTCTCTGGTTTTCGCCATTCCAAGAGCTGCATATTCCCATTCTACTTCAGTAGGAAGTCTGAACTTCTGTACCATTGCAGAATTTGGAGCTCTGTTTGCAGATAATAGTCTCTGGTTTGTTGTTTTCATCCCAGATTTCTGCTGCATTCTTTTTTCATTAATATATCCTTGCATCTCCGGATCATTCGCTTTGAATTTATCCATATTAAATGCAGTTCCTCCCTGGTTGTTGGATTCGTTGATATATAAATCTTTAGCAATAACACCTGCCTGCATCAAAGCCTTTTCATTTGCTCTGTCTGTCAGCCATTCACAATATCTGTTTGCCTGAGTCCAGGAAACTCCTACTACAGGGTAGTAATCGAATTCCGGAGAACGCAGATAAGTTTCATTATAATCGTTTCTAGCTAATTTATTGTCCCATAATAGAGTATCTGGCAGGGCGCCGTTATAGATCTCCTTAAAACTAGGATCACTTGGAGGGAATACATACTTCAACCATGTAAGGTATTCGCGGTATTCGTAGTTAGTAATCTCAGTTTCACCGATAAAGAATGAACTTACCTGCATTCTGCGAGGCGTGTTATTCCAATCGTGCATAACATCATCTTTCACTAATCCCATTGTAAAAGTTCCACCTTCTACATATACCATTCCTGGCCACCCCTTCTGTTTTTGTTGCTTTCCTGCAAAAAACCAACCTTGTTTTTCGTTTGGTTTCCAACCTGTCTTGCTGACAAATTTTTTAGTACCGCCTCCTTTGCTGGTTCCTGATCCGCCACAGCTGGTTAATGCAAGTGTAGAACTTAATGCTATTAATGAAAACAACTTTAGTTTTTTCATAGTCGATATAAATATTTTCAAAGTACAAAGAAAAAATAAATTATTCAATAAATCAAGTAAACATTTGATTTTTTTGAAAAACGTTAACAAATTAATTTTATTGTATCGCAATTTAATTCTAAAATTTTCATTTATTTTGTAATTTAGCAATTTCAATAATAAACATGAGACGAAAAATCACTCTTTTATCCTTAATCGCTTTTGCATCAACACTTTACGCCCAAAGAAACACCATAGAATGGAATGGTTCTAAAATTCAGGATTTTGGTGAAACAAAAATTAATCTTCCCATTTTCAAAAATGAAGGTTTTTCTTTCAGCCAAAATAATGTTTTTATAGTAACTAAGCAAAAAATCGGAGAAAAGCAGTTAAAAATTTCAGACCTTTCCTGGGAGAATGTTTCCAACCAGGATTTATTTGAATTGGATAAAGGCAGCCTTCCTGATTATGATGTGGCAGATGTTTCCTATTATACATTGGATGGGGACACTTATGCCAGTATCAGCGTTGCCTTATTTAAAAATGTGAAAGGCCGTGTTCAGAGACTTTCTTCATTTAATGTTACTGAAGGTGCAGCTCCTATTAATGCTTCAAGCACATTTAATAAGGTAGGAACTACAGGTAATCCCTTATCCAGTGGTAATTTTTACAAAATAAAAGTTGACAAATCCGGTATATTTAAAATCACATCACAGTTTTTAAAAGACAACGGGATCAATCCTTCTTCTGTAAATCCTAAAAATTTCAGAATTTACGGAAACGGAGGTATTATGCTTCCCGAATACAATCAGGACACCAAGTATGGTGCTTTGCAGGAAAACGCCATTCAGGTTGTGGGTGAAGATGACGGGGTATGGAATGATAATGATTATGCTCTTTTCTATGCACAGGGACCTGACGGATATAATCTTTATGATACCAACAACGGAAATGGCTTCAAAAGAAAAGACACAAGATTTTCTGAGAGAAGCAATAATGTAAAAAATATATACGAAGATTTTTCTTATTACTATATCAATTTTGATAAAGGAGCAGGAAAAAGAGTTCAGTCCATTGACGGAAATCTCCCTGCACAGCTGATCACAAGGTATGACAGCTATCAGGTCATCAATAAAGATCAGAAAAATCTTTTGAAAGTGGGAAGAACGTGGGTAGAAGACACTCCTTTCAATAGTGAAAAAGATGTAACCATCACTACCAATTCTCCTATACAGGCTAATGATCTTATACGATACAGAACTCAGGTAGTTGGATACAGATCACAACAGAACAACATTGATTTTAAAATCAACAATCTGGCACCGTCTTCAAAAACTGTACCTGCAGACAGTGGAGCGATTCAATATAATTTTTATCCCATAACCTATTCGGGGACCATCACCAATCTTACCGGAAATCAGCTTACGATTAATTATAATCCTAATATTGGTAAAAACCCTAACGGAACTTTCTACTTCGATTATATTGAGCTGCAATACAAAGAGAATCTTGCATTTAATGGTTCACAGATGAACTTCAGAGATTATTCTATTGTAAGCGGAAGCAATACCAACTATGGATTCAGTATAACCAATGCCGGAAATATAGAGCAGGTATGGGATGTGACAGATATCACCAACGCAAACAGAAGAGTAAATAAAGCGGGAGCAGGTTCTTTCAACTTTGCCTATATTGCTGCTGATCAGAACTTCAACAATGAATTTGTAGCTTTCCGTTCTGACGCAGCCTTCAACCCACAGTTTGTAGGTAGGATTTCCAACCAGAATCTTTCCATATTACAGAATATTGATTATCTCATTCTTACTGTACCTGAAATGATGGGCCAGGCACAAAGACTTGCCAATTATCATCAGACAGCCAATAACTATAAGGTAGAGATTGTAGATATCAGTAAAATCTATGAAGAATTCGGAAGTGGAAGCAAAGACCTTACTGCTATCAGAGATTTCGTTACCAAACTGAATACACCAGCCGGAAGGCTTAAATATGTATTTATACTTGGAGACGCATCATTTGATTACAAAAACAGAATCTCAAATAATACAAACATTGTTCCCAGCTATCAAAGTGAGCAGTCTTCAGATTATGTATCGTCATTCGTTACCGATGATTATATTGTAATGAACCAGCCGCAGAATACCCTTTTAATTGAAAATAATTTACCCGATGTGCCTGTCGGAAGAATTCCTGCTGCTAATGTCACTGAAGCATCAGATATGATCAGCAAGACCCTAGCTTATTACAATTCTCTGTCCGGGCAGTCAAGTCCTTTTGGAGAGTGGCGTATGCGCCTTGACTTTGTAGTGGATGATAATAATGAAGGAGGAAGTCCTTTCCACAATGTTATGAACTCTAGTTTGGCGAGTATATTCGAACAGCCCGGCCAGCTGGATCTGAAAGAATACAATGTAAAAAAATTATATATGGATGCCTTCCCTGCTCAAAGTACTTCAGGAGGACTAAGGTATCCGCAGGTGAATCAGGCAATTTCCAATGCTATAGGAAACAGCTTATATCTTTTCTATTTCGGACATGGAGGAATCAATGGCTGGGCACAGGAAAGAGTATTAACCAGTACAGAAGTTCAAAACTCAAACAACTTCTCTAATGTATACAGCAGGTTTCCGTTTGTTTCTACTATAACATGTGAGTTCACATTATGGGATGAGCCGGGAACAAATTCTGTGGGAGAGCAGTTTATTAAGCTAAAACAAGGGGGCGTTTCGGCAATGATCACTTCCAGCCGTGCTATTGGTGTAGATTACGGACGTGATTTCACCAACACCTATACCCGAAATATATTTAAATTAACCAATGATGATTTCAATTCTTTAGGGTATGCTCATTTAATTGCAAAAAAACAGAAAGGTCCTAATAATAACCACCTGAAGGTAAATTTCCTTGGTGACCCTGCTATGAAACTAAGCAGGCCACAAAGATTGCTGACTATTGATAATATTGAAACTCCTGTTCCCGGATTAATCAGAGGATTGGATTTTGTGAAAGTAAAAGGACACATCAATAAACCTGACGGAACTCTAAACAGTACTTTCAACGGAAAAGTAGCCATCAACATTTTTGATAAGAGACTAAATAAAAAGACCTTAAATAACAACGGTGCTTTATCTCCTGTATTAGACTATACTGAAGAAGGAAGTGCTATCGTAAAAGCTGCAGGAACGGCAGTAAACGGAGTTTTCAATGCAGAATTTTATGTACCTAAAGACATTAACTACACTGTAGGAGACGGAAGAATACTGGCATATGCAGACAATAAGGCAACGGATGTATTCAACAACCAGACTGTACAGGTAGGTGATATCAACCCCAACGGAATCAATGATAACCAGCCTCCAAAAGTAAAACTGTATATGAATAATACCAACTTTGCAGATGGTGGTATTACCAATCAGAACCCAATGCTTCTTGCCTGTCTTACGGATGATACAGGAATTAACTCTACCGGATCAGGAATAGGACATGATATTACGGTTTATCTGGATGGGCAGATTATTAATACGGTAATTTTAAATGATTTTTATGCTCCGGGTGAAGGAAACGGATGTCTGAATCCAAGTCTTGCAGACTATCAAAAAGGAAATGTATCATATCCTTTCAAGAATCTTGCCATTGGACAACATCAATTAGCATTTAAAGTTTGGGATATAAACAATAATTCTACATCTGCTACGTTAAATTTTGAAGTTAAGGATGAATCTGACCAACACCTGATCATTAACCGTCCGCTGAACTGGCCAAATCCATTCACTAATAAGACCTATGTACAGTTTGAACACAACTGTGATGATATTCTGGATGTGAATGTACAGATCTATACAATTACCGGAAGATTGGTAAGAACTTTATCTCAGCCGGTGGTTGCAGAACCTTTCCTACAGGGCTTTAGAACCCCTCGTCAGGCAATAGAATGGGACGGAAGAGATGATTTTGGAGCAACAGTAGCAAAAGGTACGTATATTTTTAAGATATTTGCAAAAAGTCAAAATCAAGAAAAATGCAAAGGAAGTGCCACAGCTGTAGAAAAAATGGTACTTTTGAAATAAATTAACTTATACATAGATAATAATATTAATAAAAAACTGATAATATATAAAAGACAACATATGAATTTAACTACTAAACTGCTTTTAGGATTTGGTTTGAGTGCTGGTTTTTTAGGCTATTCGCAAGACTTGGGTAAAGTAAACCCAGTACTTACCGGAGCTCCATTTCTAAGAATTGCACCTGATGCAAGGTCTGGAGGTATGGGAGACCAAGGGGTAGTAACCTCTCCGGATGCATTTTCACAGTTCTGGAATGCTGCAAAATATCCTTTTAGCAGAACAAGTTCTTCCATAGGTCTTAACTATACACCTTATATGGGAAAACTTACCAATGATGTATTCTTATTATATGGTGCATTTCATAAGTTCCTGGGGCAAGAAGAAAGATCTACCATTTCTGCAAGTATCTATTATTTCAATATGGGGCAAGTAGACCTTACTCAGTTGGTAGGTACAGAAATTGCTTCAATGGGTACATCAAAACCAAACGAATTCTCTATTGACGTTGCCTATGCTTTGAAACTTTCTGATTCCTACTCTATGGCTGTAACTGGTAGATTTATCCGTTCAGACTTAGCCGGAGGATTCAACACAGATACTACACTTAAACCTGCCAACTCTTTTGCTGTAGATGTTTCAGGTTACTACACTTCACCTAGATTTTCCAGTTTTGGAGGATATGATGGTAAATTAAATGCCGGTTTAGCTATTCAGAACTTAGGTCCGAAATTGGACTATACCGGAAATGAAGAATCAAGATCTTATCTTCCTACGATGGCAAGATTGGGGATTGGATATGACATGTTCCTTGATGATATGAATAGAGTCGGATTAACAGTGGAAGGTTCAAAACTTTTAGTTCCAGGATCTGAATATGCAGGAATAGATCCTAATACAAGACAGCCTATCTATCAAATTCCAAACGTAGGACCAATGGCTGGTATCGGAAAATCTTTCAAAAACAAAAACAGTATCATGTATAGTGGTGCTTTGGAATATTCATATGATAATGCTTTTTCTGTAAGAGGAGGTTACTTCCATGAAAGTGAAGAACAGGGAGCGAGACAGTTTGCAACAGCAGGTATTGGATTAAAGTACCGTTCTTTCGGTCTTGATCTTTCTTATCTTATTAATATGTCTAAAATCAACAGTGCATTGGATAACACTCTTCGTTTCGGTCTTACCTGGAACATAGGAGATGAAACATCTAATAACGATCGTTAAAAAAAGACAACAGCAATACAAAAAGCCTCACCAACATGGATGAGGCTTTTTTTGTACTGTAATCAATGATCCCCCTGCAAGCTTCTCCGTTTATTTTACACATCAGAAATTCACTATTCACAATCACAAAAGCCGATTATTAAAAAAATATAACATTTAAGTTGACAAAAGTCTCTTCTTTATGGCGTCTTTTATAAATCCAATAGCTATTTTTGTAATATGAACTATTCGGCAGAGCTAAAAAAATTTGTGACCAGTCAATATGTATATTCTGCAATCAGAATTACATTAGCAACTGTTCTGCCTTGTTTGGTTCTCGCTCATTTTGGAATTTTAAAAGAATACTTCCTCTTCCCTCTCGGAACGAGTTTTGTGGCATTGACAGATCAACCCGGTCCTTTCATCCGAAGAAGAAATGCTCTTACTTTTGCCATTTGCTGTTTTGTCTTTGTCGCCCTGATCGCCAGTCTTGTGATGAATTTCAGAATACTGGTACTTCTGGAAATCGTTGTATTTGGAATGTTTTTCTCACTCATTGGAGTCTATGGCCAGAGACTGGCCGCTGTAGGTTCATTATCTCTGGTTGTACTTGCCATCTTTATTGACGGGCATCTTACAGGAAGTAATATCCCGAAGAGCTTGCTGATCTTTGCCAGTGGCTGTATATGGTTTTTGCTCATATTCCTTATTGTGACAACCATCCGGCCTTACAAACTGGCGGGGCAGATGATTGGTGAGAACTATCTGCAGCTGGCTGATTTTTTAAAGATCAAAGCCAACTATTATCAGAAAAATCCTGATTTTGATAAACTGACAACGCAGGTTATCGCCAAACAAATCGAAATAAAAAACTTACAGGAGGATACCAGAGAAACCGTTTTTAAAACAAGAACCATTGTCAATGAATCTACCACCACCAGCCGTTTGCTGATGCTGATGTTTCTGAACTCCATGGACCTTCATGAGAAACTGATGACCTCAGAAAGTGATTACCAGAAATTGCAGCAGAGTTTTGAAGACAGCATGATCCTGGTTAACATCCACGATTATCTGAATCTTTTGGCTGAAGAAATCACCAACATCGGAATCGCTCTTCAAAGTGGAACGAGAGCAAAACCCATATTCAACCTTGAAATTGAATTAAAGAACCTTAATTATAATTACTTCGAGCTTAGAAATAAACAGCTTTCTTCGGAAAGTCTGGAAAACTTTATGGTCCTGCGTCAGATCCTGATGCGTATCAATGAAATCACAAAGGAGATTAATGAAATTTATAAAGTTTTTTCCCAAAACATAAAACTGGCAAAGAGTTTATCTACCGGTCTAGACCTGAAAAAGTTTATGCCTAATGAGCCTAAGCTTAATTCTAAAGTCTTAAGGAATAGTATTTCCTTATCATCATCTCATTTCCGACATGCAATAAGAATTACCACTGCTTTACTGTTCGGTTATCTTTTCTCTATGTTTGATTCTCTCGGGCTGGGGCATACTTACTGGATTTTAATTACCATTACCGCTATTTTAAAGCCTGCTTATTCCATTACCAAAAAGCGTAACTTACTCCGTCTCTACGGTACTGTTACAGGAGCCACCATTGCCTATATCATTCTGCATTTTATCCATATCAACGGTATTTTGCTCGCTATACTGCTGATCAGTATGATAATGTGCTTCAGCTTTTTGAAAGGACGTTATTATTGGGCAGTTTTATTCATGACCATTTATGTTTTCCTGAGTTTTAACTTTTTGAATCCGGGGAAAATAGATGTGATATTTAAAGACAGGATTGTAGATACAGCCATCGCTGGCATCATCGCATTTTTAGTTTCTTATATTGTACTTCCTGTCTGGGAACACACACAAAATCTGGACCTGATGAAAAAGTCTGCAGCAGACAATCTGATTTATTTCCAAAGTGTGATTTCTAAATTTTTGGACGGAAATTTTGATCTTGAAGATTATAAAGTAAAACGGAAAAATGCAATTATTTCACTGGCCAATCTTTCTGATAATTTCCAGAGAATGATCTCTGACCCTAAAAATCAACAGAAAAAACTGGAAGTGGTTCATCAATTCGTTGCTACATCGCATCTTGTCACAGCTTACACAGCTTCTCTTTCTCAATACTCTCAAAATAATGAGCTGTATCCTGAAATTGATGCCGAAAGCTGGAGCAGAAAAATTGAAGCAGAAATGCAGCAGACCTCTACCCTTCTGGAGGGTAATGAAATAAATGAAACCCTGAAAATGGAGAGCCGTCTTGAACCGGAAGATTCGTCCATTGAAGATATGCTTCTGAAAAGAAAAACAGAGATTGAGGAAAGTGAAAGCATTGAAAAAATAGACCCCGATAAAATTTCGCATTTAACGGAGCTTAAAAACATTCACGATATTCTGGAACTGATCTACGATGTTGCCAAAGAACAGCGTAAAGTGATCGAAAAATATAAAGCTGAAAAAGTCGCTGAAACTGAATAATCAGTATTCTTTTATTCCTTATATAACCGAGGCCATAATATGATCTACTCCTCTACAATCGTAAAACAGTAGTCATCAAAAAACTCTACCCTGGCTTTGAATTCGTCCGAAAACTCTTCATCATATACCCTGCAGCTTATTTTATGAAGGTGCATCAGCTCGAATGGTTTTACTTCGTAATTTTTCTTCAGAGACCAGTATTTTGAATGGTGAATCTTGTACATGCTTTCTTTCACACTCCATATAATGGTATAAAAAGTATCAGCTTTGTCTTCCGGAATGAAATCCCGCTCATTTTCGTAGGTGAATTTATCAATTACCCTTAAGATTTTAGGATTGAATTTTTCTACATCTATACCTATTTTGTTTTGGGAAATAGCAATAGCAGCAAATGGAAAAGAATGGGTGATGGAAATTTCCGCATCCTTGGGAGAAAGAAAAGGTTCTCTTTCTTTATATAAAATTTTAGAATGAGGTTTAAGGCCCTTTAGCAATTTACGAACCATTAATACCTCCAGCAGTTTCTTGGGATGGTAGTCTTTTACCTTTTCAGCATTTTCAGGTTCCAAAAGCTCATTGATATCAAGCTCTTCACTTTCATCATACTTCCAAACAAGGATAGTCGCATTATCATCTGAAAAATCTCGGTAAAGGGGCATTCTTTTTTTATTCGGTAAAAATACTAAAAAGAAACCACTTGTAAAAAGGATGAGAGAAGACAGAAAGATGGAAGTCAATATTGATCTGCGAGCAGCATTATATTTAACTGAAACTATCCGTTAAAAACATTTTAGTGTTTTATTTAATGCCTGTTAACTTCCATCTTCTGTTTTCTTAATTATTTAGACTGATGGTTCGCATCATTTCTATGCTCAATAATTTCCAGATTTTCATCTACAAAATAAGCACTCCCGAATCCGTTCACATATGAACCTTTTACAGGCTGTAGTGCAATTAAAATAAAATCTTTCATCTCAGAAATAATATCCACTACTTTTCCGTGAGTTTCTTTAAGCTGGCCAACTACCTGGTTCCAAACTTCAGAATCTCTTTCAATCTGAGAAGTTGCAGCTTCCAGGGTCAACCTTTCGCGGGCATAAATTTGTTTAGTAGCAGATTCATCCTCAATAAACATCACTGAAGTTTTTCTCCCTTCTGAAAGATTTTTGGTATGTCTTGCCATAAAAGATACAAGGATGTAAAATGTATTTCCTGCCTGAACAAACGGTGCATAGCTGGAAGTAGGATTTCCTTCAGCATCAGTTGTTGCCAGAATAACGCTTTTTGTATTCGCAATAAGTTCCTTTACTTTAGGAGCTACAGGCTTTGTTTTTTTCTCTGTATTTGTATGATCCATAGAATATAAATTATGTCATAAAAGTAGTTATTTATATTAAGACTAAATAATATTAAATCATGTTTAATCTCATAAAACAGAACTTAATCCGGCGTTTTTTTATTTTAATTATTAATTGTAATTTTGCATTTCGTTATCAATTGAATTTAAAAACTATTCATTACATATGAGTACTACAACACAATACGTTCCTTATAAAGTTAAGGACATTTCCCTTGCAGAATGGGGAAGAAAAGAAATCACCCTTGCAGAAGCAGAAATGCCAGGTTTGATGTCTATCCGTGAAGAATACGGTCCATCTCAACCGCTTAAGGGAGCTAGAATCGCAGGTTGTCTTCACATGACAATCCAGACTGCTGTACTTATTGAGACATTGGTGGCTTTAGGAGCTGAAGTTACCTGGTCTTCTTGTAATATTTTCTCTACTCAGGACCATGCTGCTGCGGCAATTGCTGCTGCCGGAATTCCTGTTTATGCATGGAAAGGTTTAAATGAAGAGGAATTTGACTGGTGTATTGAGCAGACTTTATTCTTTGGTGAAGACAGAAAACCATTAAACATGATTTTGGATGATGGTGGAGATTTAACAAACATGGTTTTTGATAAATATCCTGAATTCACAAAAGATATCAAAGGTCTTTCTGAAGAAACAACTACCGGAGTACACAGATTGTACGAAAGAATGAAGAATGGAACTTTGGTAATGCCTGCTATCAACGTAAACGACTCTGTAACTAAGTCTAAATTTGACAACAAATACGGATGTAAAGAATCTGCAGTAGATGCTGTAAGAAGAGCTACTGATGTAATGCTTGCTGGAAAAAGAGTGGTAGTTTGCGGATATGGAGACGTTGGTAAAGGTACTGCAGCCTCTTTCAGAGGAGCAGGTTCTATCGTTACTGTAACTGAAATTGACCCAATCTGTGCTTTACAGGCCGCAATGGACGGTTATGAAGTAAAAAGATTAGACACCGTAGTAGATAATGCTGACATTATCATTACTACAACCGGTAACTTCAACATTGTAAGAGGAGAACACTTCCTTAAAATGAAAGACAAAGCTATCGTTTGTAATATCGGTCACTTCGACAATGAAATCGATATGGCTTGGTTAAACAAAAACTACGGTCAGACTAAATCAGAAGTTAAACCTCAGGTAGATATCTATACTATTGAAGGAAAAGAAGTAATCATCCTTGCAGAAGGTAGATTGGTCAACTTAGGATGTGCTACAGGACACCC
Source organism: Chryseobacterium sp. MEBOG06 (assembly GCF_021869765.1). Classification (NCBI taxonomy): domain Bacteria; kingdom Pseudomonadati; phylum Bacteroidota; class Flavobacteriia; order Flavobacteriales; family Weeksellaceae; genus Chryseobacterium; species Chryseobacterium sp. MEBOG06. The sequence continues at coordinate 3,714,040 of NZ_CP084580.1, forward strand.
AAGTTTCGTAATGTCTAACTCTTTCTCTAACCAGACCTTGGCTCAGATCGAACTATGGACTAACTCTGCAGCTTACGGAAACGAAGTTTACATGCTGCCTAAGCATTTAGATGAAAAAGTAGCAGCTTTACACCTTAAAAAATTAAGTGTAGAACTTGAAACTCTTTCTCCTGAACAGGCTGATTATATCGGTGTAGACGTAAAAGGGCCATTCAAGCCTGAATACTACAGATACTAGACTTAAACAATCTTATGATATGATCCCACTATTGCTAAATAGTGGGATTTTTTTATTTCAAACCGCTCTGCTATTTCTTATTTTTGCAGCCTAAAAAAAGACATGAAAAATTACTTATTTCTGGGACTTATAGGCACTGTTATATCTTTTTCCAGCTGTAGCAGCAGTAATGACGAAACCAACATTGAACCTGAAAAAAAACTTTTACTCAGCAAGTTCACCACCGTTTATTATGATAATCCTTCTCAACCTGAAACCGTTGATCAAACATTCGAATACAATAATAAAGGAGAACTTATAAAAATCCTGCACAAAGGATTAGCAACGACTTTTGAATATATCGACGGGAAGCCGGTAAAAGCCAATTTCTATAATAATAAACAAGAACTATCCTATTCTTCTGTCTTTTATTACAAGGGAGCTTTATTGGATAAGACTCAGCAGACTTATGCCAATTCGCTGTCACGAACCACAAATTACACCTATGCCGCAAATGGCCAGCTTACTAATATTACCAACTGTATGTCCGCCAATTGTACTGATCCGGGTACTTCCTATACTTATTCCGGAGAAAATGTTTCAACAGAAAATATCTCAACGCCAGGATCTCCCAGCTATGTCTATAAAGAAGAATATTCCTATGACAATAAGCTGAATCCTCACACCAACACCAATAAGTACCTGCGACTTGTAATGGGCAGCCCGGATGTCATCAGTAAGAACAATTATATAATAGATAAAAGCAGTACAAAAACCGGTACAACTTGGACAGCCGGTGAAACCACTACTTATATTTTAGAATACAATACTGCCAGACTCCCCGTTAAAGCAACAGGAACAGGCAGTGACGGCAAGCTTTCCGTTCTGCATACCTACGAATATATTACCCAATAATATCAAACTCTCTCCAGTCATGGGGAGTTTTTTTTTCAGAAGCTGATCCCGCTATCCGCTCATACTCCTCACGCCTTAGCTTTCCAGCACACTGTCCCCTACTCTTTCTGCCTCCTGTTCCGGGGTAACCGCTGCTATCGGGGCTATAATTGAGATAATTTTAATTAATAATATACAATGGAAATGAATGAGAGTAATTTCTTTCACTCCCCACTCCTATTCAACAGGAACGGGCTTTAGCCCGTTTTAGCACTCAATAGAATCCATTGGCTTTAGCCAAAACTTAAAATCAATAAATACAGATCTACCGTATTTTACCCATATCTCAGTTCTATTACAGATTCTATTTAGAAAAAATGAATATCTTAGCCCCTTTAAATAAAACATTAACATGAAAAAACAAAAAGTATCGAATGCATTCATCGCGGCATCGTGGGTAGCATTAGGAGCAGGAATGATTGGATTTATTGTTGGCCTTGCGAGAGCTGAAATGCTTTTGAACGAAAAAGGGTATTATTTCACCATCCTTTTGTATGGTTTATTTGCAGTTGTCTCTCTTCAAAAAGCTGTCCGTGACAAATTAGAGAACATTCAGGTGACAGATATTTATTATGGAATCTGCTGGTTTGCAACATTATCTTCAATTGTACTACTGGCCATCGGGCTTTGGAATGCCACTATACTTCCGAGCGAAAAGGGATTCTATGCTTTTGCTTTTCTATTAGCACTCTTCGGAGCCATTGCTGTCCAGAAAAATACCCGCGACAATATGATGCAGGATTAAGATAAAAAACACTCCATACATGGAGTGTTTTTTGTTTATAAAATTCTTAATACAAGGTTATTTCGGTTAAAAATATACTAAATTTTATTTATTTTAGTTATATTTATATCACATCTAAATGATATGTACAAAAAACTTTTACTATGTATTTTTTTTATCCTGTTATTTCAGATAACAAAAGCTCAAAATGAGTTTATCACCATTTGGAAACCACAGGACACCCAACAAATTCAATTTCCGGGAAGAGGAACGAATTTCCAGGTATATTGGGAAGAAATCGGATATCCCCAGCACAACGGAATGATGAATAATGTAACCTCAACAGTAGAGTTTCTCATCAACCTTGGCACTCCTTTAAACCCCAGTCCGGCTCAAGCCACTTATAGAATCAAAATAAGTGACGGAAACGGAAGTTTTGATCAGGTGAGATTCTTTGACAATACCATAATCCCCAATTACAATGGTCCACACCGTTCAAAAATCATCCAAATTACACAATGGGGAAATATAAAATGGAAAAGCTTTGACAATGCCTTTGTATACTGTGATTCAATGGATATGACAGCTACTGATGCTCCGGACCTCCGGCTGGTGACCAGTATGCGTCAGATGTTTTATCTATGCTCAACATTGGTGGGGAATACTTCTTTCAACACATGGAATACCTCAACCGTTACAGACATGTATTACATGTTTGGTGATACGAACCTCTTTAATCAGCCCCTGGGAAACTGGAACACATCCAACGTAACAGATATGTCATATATGTTTGACAATACTGCATTTAACCAGCCTCTTAGCGGATGGAATACTTCAAAAGTTATCACCATGGAACATATGTTCCATGAAGCCCGTAATTTTAATCAGGATCTTAAAGGCTGGGATACCAGTAAAGTGACCAATATGAATGAAATATTCCATGATACAGTTTTTAATCAAAATATTGGAAGATGGGATCTAAGGTCCCTGGTAACAGCCACTAATATGTTTCTGAATTCTTCAATGAGCTGCCAAAATTATGACAAAACACTTGCAGAATGGAGCCAAAACGCTGTAACACCTAATAATATTAATATATCAAGCGCTTATCCTTTAATTTATTCTAACACTGCGGCTGTTTCAGCAAGAAATAATTTAATTAATAATAAAGGATGGACTATCTCTGGGGATACTTATAATGCTTCATGCAATCTTTCAATTTCTGAAGCTGATACAAGAAACAAAGCCAGCATTTACCCAAATCCTGTAAAAGATATTATTATGCTGAAAAATATGCCGGAGGCTACCCATTATAAAATCACAGACATGAGTGGAAGAACGGTAACAAAAGACCCTTTGAAAAATGATGAAATTCCTGTGAGATTTCTGACGCCGGGAAATTATATTCTACAGATTATCACAAAGAATAAAATTCACACCTTGCCTTTCATCAGAAAATAGCCATAAAACTAATACCATAAAACAATAAACATGATTTTAAAAAAAATCCCAACGTTCATTTTTCTTCTGTTGGTTTTCATTGTGAAAGCTCAGGATGAGTTTATAACCATATGGAAACCTGGCTCTACTGTACTGCCGACGTTAAATGTAGGCGCCCCATATCAGGCCAATGCTCAACAAATATGGTTTCCAGGAATTGGCGATAACTACGATATTTACTGGGAAGAGGTAGATTTTCCCCAGCACAATGGCAGCCTTACCAATGTAACTTCTACAAAGCAGGTTCTTATTGATTTTGGTACATCCATCAAAGATGGAAATGATGTCAAATACAGAGTAAAGGTTACTAACGGCAGCGGAACTTTCAAGCAAATAAAATTCGGATCTCCTCAGCTGTTTGTTGCTCCTGAACAACTCATTCCTATATGGCAGGTCAATGGAAGTGCTGATAAATTGTTAGAAATAGAGCAATGGGGTAATATCTCATGGACTACGATGAACAGTGCCTTCAGCCTATGTAAACTTATGGTGCTTACAGCAACTGATGTTCCCAAACTTGAGAACGTTGAAGATGCTTCTTTCATGTTTTTTGGTACTAACAGCTTTAACGGTGCTGCTTCCATGCAAAACTGGGATACCTCAAGAATCCAGAATTTCAGTTTTATGTTTTCCCTTTTATTTGATCCTGCACCATCCACATTAACAGATCTTTTTAATCCTCCTTATTTGGACAGCTGGAATATATCTTCGGCTACCAACCTCAGCTATATGTTTGGAGGAAGGACCGTTTTTAACCAAACTCTTAATAACTGGAACGTTTCCAAAGTAACCGACATGAGCTGGATGTTTGGCCAATGCCTAAGCTTCAATCAGCGTCTGGACAATTGGGATACTTCCAATCTTGAGGATATGCATTTTATGTTTCATATGATTCCGGTTTTCAATCAGCCTCTCAATTGGAATACGTCCAATGTTACTAATATGGCCCATATCTTTCATGGCTGTACGACCTTTAATCAGCCTTTGGAAAACTGGGATACAACTAAGGTAACCAAGATAGATCAGATCCTTACCGGTGCTTCAAGTTTTAACCAGCCGCTAGGAAAATGGAACTTAGCTTCTCTTACCGAAGCTTCTTCTGCTTTAAATATGACAGCCATTAATTGTGAAAATTACAGCAAAACACTTTTGGGATGGGCAGACAATCCCAATACGGCAAACAATGTTCCACTAGGGGTGGTAACCGGGTTTAAATATGCATCAAACGTAATAGATAAAAGAAATATCCTTATCAACAAAGGCTGGATAATAGATGGTGATACAGTCGGAAGCTGTTTATTGGCTTCATCAGATTGGAAGTTGAATAAGAAACCTCTGCTTTACCCTAATCCGGCAGTGGATGATATTCACATTGAAGGATTAAGTGACATTAAGAATTATAAAATTTATGATGCAAGTGGAAGGCTGGTAAAAGAAGGAAATCCTAACAGAGACATAATTAATGTAAGCTCGCTGCCAAAAGGAAATTATATGATACAACTTATCATGAAAGAAAAAACAATCTCTTCAAAATTCATTAAAAATTAACGATAAACTCCCCCATATGATATTAAAAAAAATGTTGGCCAGCTTTTTTATTTTACTGGTATTTATAGTGAAAGCCCAGGATGAATTTATCACGATCTGGCAGCCCGCTTCTACCGTGATGCAGCCTATAAATGTAAGTGCTCCCTATCAGGCAAATTCTCAACAAATATGGTTTCCAGGAATTGGCGATAACTACGATATTTACTGGGAAGAGGTAGATTTTCCGCAACACAATGGCAACCTTACCAATGTAACATCTACAAAGCAGGTTTTTATTGATTTTGGCACATCACTCAAAGATGGAAATGATGTCAAATACAGAGTAAAAGTAAGTAACGGAAATGGAGTTTTTAAACAAATAAAATTTGGAGATGTACAGGAAATTCCACTGCCGGATGAGATTTTCCCGGTCTGGCAGATTAACGGAAGCGCTGATAAGATCCTGGAAATAGAACAATGGGGAAACATTGCCTGGACAACGATGAACAGTGCCTTCACCCAATGTAAACTCATTCAGATCACTGCTACAGATACTCCCAATCTCAGTAATGTTGAAGATGCCTCTTATATGTTTTACGGTACAAAAAGCTTTACAGGAGCCAGCTCCATGCAAAACTGGGATACTTCCAGAATTAAGAATTTCAGGTATACGTTTGCTATTCTATTTGATACCATCATTAACTCACTTCCTGATCAGTTCAATCCACCTTATTTTAATAGTTGGAACATGTCATCAGCAACTGATCTCTCCTTTATGTTTGCAGGAAGAGGACTCTTTAACCAAACATTGAACAACTGGAACGTTTCGAAAGTAACTGATATGAAATGGATGTTTGCTCTTTGTTCAAGCTACAATCAACCTATGGATAAATGGGACACTTCAAGTCTTGAAGATATTCGTTTTATGTTCCATTTTATTCCTGTTTTCAATCAGTCATTAAGCAATTGGAATACTTCCAAAGTTACCATTATGGCTCATGCTCTCCATGGTTGTACATCCTTTAATCAGTCTTTAGAAAATTGGGATATGACCAATGTTACCAGAATAGATCAAATCCTCAAGACGACTCCGAGCTTTAATCAATCACTTGCCAACTGGAATCTGGCTACCCTTAATGACGGCATCCAGGCTTTCACAGAGACAGGAATAGATTGTGAAAACTTTAGTAAAACACTGGCAGGATGGGCAGACAATCCTAATACTGTCAATAACATTCACTTAGATGATGTAACTTCTTTGACCTATGCTTCCAATGTAATAGATAAAAGAAATATTCTTTCCAATAAAGGTTGGATGATGTCGGGTGATACTGTAGGAAACTGCTTACTGGCTTCATCAGACGTAAAATTCAGAAAAAAACTTTTACTCTATCCTAATCCCGCAGTGGATGATATTCATATTGAAGGATTAGAGGATATTAAGGGATATAAAATTTATGATGCAGGCGGAAGGCTTATAATGGAAGGAAATCCTAATAAGGACATGATTAATGTAGGGTCTTTACCAAAAGGAAATTACATTTTGCAGCTGATTCTGAAAGAGAAAACAATCTCTTCAAAATTCATTAAAAAATAAAACAAAGAAGCCTCGCTGGAAAGTGAGGCTTTTATTTTGACTTACATGTACATTATTTATCAAAATGATTAGGATGCTGTGCCTTAATATCATCTACAGTTCCCAATACTTTATCTTTAAGAGAATCCTGATATTTCTGAAGGTTTTCAGCCACCTGATCATCTGCACTTCCCAAAATCTTTACAGCCAGAATACCGGCGTTCAAAGCTCCGTTCAAAGCTACTGTTGCTACAGGAATTCCACCCGGCATCTGAAGAATGGATAATACAGAATCCCATCCGTCTATGGAATTACTGGATAAAATCGGAACTCCGATCACAGGAAGCGTAGTACAGCTTGCTACCATCCCAGGAAGATGTGCAGCTCCTCCAGCTCCCGCAATGATTACTTTCAGACCTCTTTCTTTAGCAGTCTTTGCATAATCGAACATCCTTTCCGGCGTTCTGTGTGCTGAAACTACGGTCAATTCATATGGAATGTCCATACTTTTAAGAAAATTTGCAGCCTGTTCCATAATTGGCAGATCACTCTGACTGCCCATAATAATTCCTACCATCTTCAATTTTTATTAGATGTTCAAAGATAAAAAATTAAATCGAGGCCGGGAAACCTGAAGATAAATGCCAGCTCTCATTATTCTTTAAAAGTCGGTTTCTATCTGTATCATCAAAAATTGAAACAACTGTACCCTTTCTTTTCATGTGAAAACTGCTATTTTTGTTTGTTACACTTTATTCACCTTGAAAGATTATAAACTTATTTTCGCAGTTCTTACCGTTGCCATTGTTTGGGGCACTACCTTTTTGGCCATACGAGTGGCTGTGGAAACCATCCCGGCATGGTTCGTAGCGGGAATACGTCAGTTTCTGGCTTCTGTTATTATGCTTTTTGTCCTTCTTTCAAGAAAAGAATTCAAATGGATTGGCTGGAAAAGCCTAGGCTATCAGATTATTTTTTCTTCCCTGATGCTGGTTGTTGCCAATGGGATGACTACCGTAGCTGAAGAAACCGTTTCCAGCAGTCTGGCCTCGCTGATCAGTGCATGCTCTCCTATTTTGGTGTTTCTGGGAAGTGTAGCAATTGGGTTACAGAAATTCAGCTTTCGGGCTCTTACGGGAGTTCTTTTGTGCTTTAGCGGAGTTGTTTTTATTTTCTGGGACGGTCTTAAAGACCTTGCCAATCCGGATTACAGAATGGGAATGATTTTTCTGCTTTGTGCCATTACAGGATGGGCTTCCGGAACTATTTTCACGAAAAAATTAAATATCCAAAGCGGAAATATCACACTGAATCTGTTTTATCAGTTTCTCTTTGCAGGAATTGTTCAGATCATCCTTGCATTTTTATTTTCCAAAGATTATAACTTCGGAAACTGGACTATAAAAAGTATTTCTGCTATGGTGTATCTTTCTGTTTTTGGTTCCGTAGCCGCCTTTTTTGCATTCCACTATGCTTTAACCAAGATCTCTCCCGTACAGATTTCTATTATGGCCTATATCAATACCATCATTGCTATATTTTTAGGATGGTTAATTATGGATGAGCAAATCTCTTTTAAGTTTATTCTTGCAGCAGTCTTTATTATCTGCGGGGTATTTATTATTAATTATAAGCCCGAAATGTTCAAAAGGCAGAAAATAGAATAGAAAAAATCAGTTTAATGGATGCTGTATTACCTCCTGAAATAGATCTATAAATACCGGTAATCAGATGAATTTATTTTTAAATTCCATTCATTTTCCTTATATTGGATACTCCAACTTTACCAATATGCTGAAAAACACATTCTTTTTATTGCTGGCAGCTTCTTTTCTTCTGATAAGCTGTGATTACAAAGAAAAAGAGAAAAATCTGACAGACAGAGAGAAACAATTATTAGAGAAAGAAAAAATATTCGCGAAAAAAGAATCCGAATACCAGTCCCTTTTAAAAATGAGAGACAGTATTTACGCAAAAAAGGATTCAGTAGTAATTGCAGCCTGGCCGGCAGAAATTTCAGGAGACTGGAATGGAAAAGTGATCTGTACAGAATCCAACTGCAGTGATTATGCTATAGGTGACCAACGGACAGATCTGTGGGAATTCGATAACGATTCTACCCAGCCTATTGCGAAAATCATCAATAATAACAACCTCGTAAGGCTTTACGCCGGCAAATTTGAAAACAACGAAATCAGACTTTCTTTCAAAACAGATTCCACTGCTAAAAAAAATGTAGAGATGAGCGTTCTTCTGAATGATATTTCTGACAATAAGATCAAGGGAATAAGAACAATCACATCTGATGGCTGTACTGCCAAGTTCTCTGTTGAATTAGTACGTTCCACAAAATAAAACACCTATGATTTTACTGAGTATACACAATCTGAGTCTTCCTATTGAAGATCCGGTACTGAAATTCCTGTTGGTGCTGATCATCATCCTTGCTGCACCTTTGCTTCTAAATAAAATCAAAGTTCCGCACCTTTTGGGGCTTATCATTGCCGGAGCGGTCATTGGCCCTAATGGCTTCAATGTACTGTCCAGAGACAGCAGCATCGTAGTGACAGGAACTACCGGACTCCTCTACATCATGTTTCTCGCAGGGCTGGAGATTGATATGGGTGACTTCAAAAAAAATAAATGGAAGAGTCTCACCTTTGGTATCTATACCTTTACTGTCCCTTTTGTACTGGGATATCTGGGAGGTTATTATCTTCTTCATTTTTCAATGTTAACATCGATCCTGTTTGCCAGTCTTTTTTCTTCCCATACCCTCATCGCTTATCCATTGATCAGTAAACTGGGAATTGCAAAAAACAAAGCAGTAAACATCACTGTAGGAGGTACAATGATTACCGATATTCTGGCCTTATTGGTACTTGCTGTAATTGTCGGAATGTCTCAGGGAGACGTAGGAACAGAATTTTGGGTTACATTATCTGTTTCTTTTATAGTGTTTGCACTGATCGTATTAATTGTATTCCCTATTATAGGACGTTGGTTTTTCAAAAGAGTAGATGATAAGATATCTCAATATATTTTTGTACTGGTGATGATTTACCTTGCAGCAATGCTTGCTGAACTTGCAGGTGTGGAAGCTATTATCGGGGCATTCTTTGCAGGGTTGGCATTAAACAGACTTATTCCCCATACCTCTTCTTTGATGAACCGTGTGGAGTTCGTAGGAAATGCCATCTTTATTCCGTTCTTCCTGATCAGTGTGGGAATGCTGATTGACTTTAAAGTATTTTTTAAAAGCTGGGAAACTCTGGAAGTAGCCGGAATTATGATGGCAGCTTCTATCGGCGGAAAATATCTTTCGGCAGTAGCTACCCAGAAAACTTTCAGATTGACTAAGGAAGAAGGAAAACTTATTTTCGGATTAAGTTCTGCTTCGGCCGCAGCAACATTAGCTTCCGTAATGGTAGGTTACAATATTATTCTTTCTGAAACCGAAACAGGAGAACCTGTAAGATTACTGAATGAACACGTTCTGAACGGAAGTATTTTACTGATTTTGGTTTCATGTACCATTTCATCTTTTATTTCAATGGCCAGTGCCCAGAAAATTGCAGAAAGCGACAATGAAGATACGGTTTCAGGGGTTAGCCACGAAGAAGAAAGTATTCTTTTAGCGATCAATCATGAAAAAACGGTTGAAAGAATGGTCAATCTTGGTATTTTAATAAAAGCCCATTCCAATACAGAAGATATGTTTGCTTTAAATGTCATCAACGAAGACAAAAATGAATCTTCAGTAAAAAATGCAGAAAAACTTCTTCATCAGGCTACAGATACTGCCGCTGCTGCTGATATTAAATTACAGGCCCTTAAAAGGTATGATAATGATGTCATCAATGGGGTAAATAATGTAATTAAAGAACAGAAAATTACAGATCTTATTATCGGGCTGGAAGGTGAAAAAGGATTCTCGCCGTCATTTGTTTATAATCTCTATAACGGATATCTTCAGAATGATGATGTGAATGTATTGGTATATCATGCAGCCCAGCCTCTTTCAACCATCAAACGGTATGCAGTGATGATTCCTGAGAATGCCCATAAAGAAGCAGGATTCTTCCATGCCCTGCTGAGAGTCTGGAACATTGCCAGAAACTCCGGGGCTACCCTTGTTTTTTATGCTCCTGAAAATATTTTGGACATCCTTCAGAAAATCATTAAAAAAGCCAACATAGAAGCAGAATTCATCATTATGAATACATGGCAGGATGGGGAAAGAACTGCTGCCCAGCTGAAAGAAGATGAAGCCCTGATCATTTTCATGGCGAAACGTGGTATGCAGTCCTATATTCCAAGAATGAGACTGATCCCTGAACTTCTGAACAGAAATCTGAATGATAATAATTATCTTCTGATCTTCCCTTTTTCTGAATATGATAAAAACAGTCCGGAAATCCGTTCTGTAGGAAATCATGGGGATTTTGTGGAGATCGGAAATGTAATTCAGAAAATTTTTAAATAAATAGAGATGGATGGGTTAAAGGTTCCTGCTAATGAGACCGTTGTGTTACAAAAAAACTCTTTGCCAATTTTACAAATTAAGTGATACCAATAATAAACAAACTCACTCTATTATTAATCTTTAATTTTAAATATCAATTTTGTATTTTGGCAAAAAAATAACTCATGAAACAAGCTCTCAAATTTCTTTTTATTTTCGTATCAGTCATTATTTCCGCACAGGATTTGAAATACTCTGATCAGGAAATTCAAAAGAAACTAGATTCAATCAAAGTAGAAGGAAATACGCTGTTTTCCTATGAAAAAGCCTCATGGCAAGCCGGTGACTTGATGGCTAAAAACAAAAAAATAAATGGAAACACAGGTATTTACTTAACCTACAAAGTATCAGATACTACAAAAACAGTTTTTCTAAATAAGGATCAAACATCTATTCTAGCCGAGTATTCTTTTAAAAATAATCAAACGAAGACTTCAAAAGAAATTCTTGTACAAAGAGAACTTAATGAGACCGAAAAAAAATTAAAAAACATTCGTGCCACAATTATTCCGCAATTATCCAATCCACAATATGGCATAACTGTACCTCAGGGATATAATTTAAATTTGGTTATTATTCCTTTCAACGAAAACTACAAAGTATACCTTATTCCAGGTACCTCACAATCTGGAATAATTCCATTTGGCAATGATTATTTATTCATTTCAGATTCAAAAGGTGATATTATTTCAAATCAAAAATTTCATTCAAGATTAATTCCTACTATGACGTCAATGGAAAATGGAGGTACAGTTACAATGTCAACTCACAGTCATTTGAGAACTACTCCGTTTATTTCCGCGACAGATATCTGTACTTTTAAATTGTATGCACCCTTAACTAAACTAGATGAATTTAGTGTATATTCTCCCGCTTTGGGAATATATATGAAATACAATTACAAAAAAGACACTATTGAAAAAGGAGAAAAATTGTAACAAAAAAAGCTGTAGAAATAACTACAGCTTTTTTATATTTTTCAAAATGTCTACTCAGAAATCACTCTCACCATTCCTTTCACCATCACAAGCTTTTCCATTAATTCTTCACGGCAATCTGCCAAAACGTTGATGTGCCCCATCTTTCTTCCTGGTTTAGTTTCTGTTTTCCCATACAAATGAATATAGGTTTCAGGCAACTTCAGAACCTCTTCCATTCCTTCGTAGACTACTTTTCCTGAATATCCTTCCGCACCTACCAAATTCAGCATTCCGCTGTAAGTAATAGCATCCGTATCTGCTAAAGGTAAATCTTTCACCACACGGTACATCTGCTCAAACTGTGAGTTGGTATTTCCTTCCTGGCTCTGATGTCCTGAATTGTGAAGTCTTGGAGCGGTCTCGTTCACCCAGATTTTTCCTTCTTTATCAAGGAACAATTCAATAGCAAAAAGGCCTGGAGAATTGACAGCGTTTAAAAACTTTTCAGTAATAATATCTATTTGCTGCTGAACATCTTCTGTCAGAAGAACCGGGCATACATTGAAATCTAACAGATTCAGTTTTGGATCGGCAACCATTTCCGTTACCGGAAAAGTATTAGTTTCCCCTTTTCCGTTTCTGGCAACGATAACAGAAAGTTCTTTATCTATGTCAACAAGACTTTCAATCACTGAAGCTTCCTTCCATAAGTGCTGATAATCTTCTTCAGTTTTGATGACCTGTACCCCTTTTCCGTCATAACCGCCTGTATTCATTTTCTGTACAAATGGTAAAGACATGATGATCTTTTCCTCACTGCTCCATACTACCTGAAATTCCGGACTTGGGATATCATGAGTTTTATAAAATTCTTTCTGAAGGATCTTCTGCTGAATCGTTTTGATAATACCTGCATTGGGAACAACTCTTATTCCCTGTTTTTCAAGCTCGGCCAAAGCATCCGCATTTACGTGTTCTATTTCAATAGTGACAACATCTTTATCCTTTCCAAAGTTCAAAACTGTTTCATAATCATTGAAATTTCCCTGTGTAAAATACGAGATATTATGACATGGAGCATCAGAAGACGGGTCCAGAGTATAAAACTCATCATCATACTTTAATGCACTCTGTATCAACATTCTTCCCAGCTGTCCGCCTCCCAGAATTCCTATTTTCATTTTTTATTTTTATTAGATTTACTTTTACTGAACTTTATCTATTTTTAAATATCCCAGTCCTATTGTGTTTTCCTGATTTTCTACATCAGATTTTGTAAGAACAATGGAATATTTTTCTTTCATACTTGCAGGAAGAATATCATTTACATTGAAAATATCATCAATGTCTACTCCATGTTTGTCATCAATATGACTTACGGCACCTTCAAATCCCATAGTCTGGTAGAATTCTGTACCTCTTGCTCTTTTCACGATTTCTCCCATGGATTGTCCCACCATTAAATGCTGTTCATGAAATTCTTCAAAAAAACCTGGCTTGTACCCTCCCAGATTCAGGAAATACAACTGTTCTTCAGATGATTTTTCTCCTTTCTCCACAATTTTCACTTCGTATCCGTCTGCAAATTTCACTTCCTGATGGCAGTCAATATGGATCTTTCCTTCCGCTTCCTTCCAGAAATCCTTCATATCAGGCACCAAATCCTTTAGATTTTCAGCAATTCCGAAAAATACATCGTGCTGTTCAATGTTTCTTCCTGCAGGGGTTGCCCCAAGGATGACATAAAATAATTTGACCTCATTTTTCATGCATACAAAAATACGTTAAATTTATCTTTTTCAAATGTTTGGCAGACTAACACAATAATTTTATATTTGTAACATTATTTGTAGTATGTCAGAAATTATCATACTCTTCCTTGGTGCTATTTCCGCCGGCCTTTTAGGCTCACTGACGGGGTTAGGAGGAGGAGTTATTATCATTCCTTTATTAACGCTGGGTTTCGGCGTTCCAATGCACTATGCAATCGGTGCTTCGCTTATTTCTGTAATCGGAACTTCTTCCGGTGCAGCTGTGGCATTTGTGAAAGAAGGCTTTACCAATATGAGGATCGGAATGTTTCTCGAAATAGCCACCACAACAGGTGCTGTTATGGGTGCCCTAGTTTCAGGAATGCTTAATCCCAATACAATTGGGATCATTTTTGCGAGCATTCTCCTTTTGACAGTTGTTTTAAATCTTAAAGGAAAACCCGATCATCAGGAACCTCTAATAAAAGGAAGCATCGAAGAAAAGCTCAAACTTTACGGGACATTTCCCGATAAAGGAATTTTGAAAAACTATTCCGCAAGAAATACAGTTCCTGGATTTTTGATGATGATGTTTGCCGGAGCAATGTCCGGGCTTTTAGGAATAGGTTCCGGGGCCTTGAAAGTATTGGCAATGGACAATATGATGAAGCTGCCTTTTAAAGTATCTACTACAACAAGTAATTTTATGATTGGAGTAACTGCTGTAGCAAGTGCATTAATCTATTTCCAGAGAGGTGAAATCATCCCCGTAATTGTAGCGCCTGTATTAATCGGGGTGGTGATAGGAAGTTTCATAGGTTCAAAAACGCTGATGGTTTCGAAAACGAAGAAATTAAAAGTATTTTTTGCCATTGTGATCACTCTTTTGTCCATTTATATGATGTATAACGGTATCAACAAAAGTTTCAGATAATGAAAAAGAATTTTACAGACGTAGATCTTAACCGTTCGGTAGGAAATCTTCTGAGACTGGGTGTTATTTTATCCGTAGCCACATCATTGATCGGTTTTATCAAATTATTTCTGGAAGGTTTTGAAATGCCTAAAAAGTACACTTCGCTGGACATAGGCAGTTCTTCAGAACAGGTATGGGCACACTTCTGGAATTCTTTGTGTAAGGGTGAAGGAATGGCTATTATCCAGCTGGGAATACTTCTGCTGATCTTTACTCCGCTGATGAGAATTGTTTTTGCTTTAATAGGCTATTTAAAAGAAAAAGACTACGTATATGTAGTCATTTCTTCAATTGTCCTTGCTATTATGGCGGGAAGTTTCTTTGCAGGTTACGCTCATTAATTTTTACATTTCATAAAACTCCAGTGGGAGCTGATCCGGATCCGCGGTAAAGAAAAATTCTTTTCCCGTGAATTCATCTATACGTATTTCCTCACAGCTTACCCCTTTTTCTATCAATTCATTTCGCTTTTCTGTAACATTTTCTACAGAAAAGGCAAGATGTCTTAAACCACAGGCTTCCGGGCGTGAAGGTCGCTGAGGAGGATCTGGAAACGAGAATAATTCAATCACATAATGATCTCCGATAGCCAGATCAAGTTTATAAGACTGCCTTTCTTCCCGATATACTTCCCGAATAATATTCAGATCTAAAATTTCTGTATAAAACTTTTTTGATACTTCATAGTCTGAGCAGATAATAGCTATATGATGGATCTTCATTTTCATGTCTTACGTAGCTTGGTTTAATTATTTAATGTCTTTACATTGATCTTTTCTTCGTGTATCAATAATATATTGAATCTTCCATTCATTATTTTGCTTTACCAATTGAAAGCTGTTGGCTCCGCAATGTGAAAATTTTTCTTTTAAATAAAAGGAATAGGGTGTAAATATGCTTGCCAGAATCCCATCTGTATGAATGGCTTCTATCGTAATTCTTTCATCCAGATCACCCTTTGAAAATTTAGAAATAGATGTGATAAAATCCTGTATATGATCACTTTTTACACTTCCGTCTTTTGCGACTGTTTGAAGAATTGCATTTTCTGTGAAAACAGATTTCAATAATTCAGGATCTGCATTTTTCATCGCGAGAAAGAGATTGCGGACAGGCTTTTCTATTTCCTGATTTTGCTGCCCGAAACAAGCTGTGCCGAGCACCAAAAAGATACCTGCTATTTTATTCATTTTCTTATTCTATAAATTGAAGTTGTTTAAACTTATTTTGAAAAAAAGTTCCGAGAAAATCAGCAATTTTGGATTGCAATTTAAAAGACTAATAATCTGGAACTCATTAGCAAAGATAAAATAGAGAAATGGATTTTACCCCATTTAAGCAAAGGGAAAAGAGGATTTTCTACGAAGTTTGACTTGGTAAAAATAATTCAGACCATTATAAAACGGCTGAAAACTGGTTGCCAATGGCGGGAAATTTCGTTAAAGGACTATTTCGGGGAAGAAAAAATAAGCCGGCAAAATGTGTATTTTTTTTAATAAATAAAGCAAGGATGGCAGCTTCAGGAATATTTGGATTCATCTTTTGAATCGTAACAAGAGGATGTTGGAGATGTCGTGTACTCAGCTTGACGGAAGCCAAACCCGATGTAGAATGGGCGGAGAATCAACAGGATATCAAAGCAGAAAATCGGCGAAAACCAGCAAAATAATTTTCCTTTGCGACAATCGTGGTCAAATGATTTCGATGGGAAATCCCAGAAGAATCTGTACTTTTTGGCGTTTTCCTTAAGACTAATTAAAAGTTTAAACAACCTCATTAACAACTTTTCTATTTTTAGATTTCATATTGTTTTTATTTTAGATTTAAAAATTCAATATAGCTGATTGAATATCCTCTTGTAGTTCTTTCACTTGTTCCAAAGTAATTTTTCTGCCTTTCTATTTTTCATTTTTGAAATTATCATCCTCACCAAACAGTCGGGGTTCATTTTTTATATCTGCGCTAAGAACCAGGTCTATCATAATTTCTATATTTTTCCTTCAGCACATAATTAGCCGGGTGCAGCGAGAGTTTTGAAATATCAATATCCCATAAAGGATCACTTTCATTGACCACCATCAAATTTCTGTCTGATAAATCAAATTTTTCTACAAAACAACAATAGAGCAATTTACTCATTACAACCCGAACATATTTTCCTTCATTACTTAATGTACATGATAGAGAATACGTTTTTTCATTATTAATAATCAGTTTTTGGGATAATATTTTTTCCTGCAAAAACATAATTCGTCCTTTTGAAATCCAACCACTTAATCTTTTTATCCTACCCTTATTAGATAAGACAAATCGAGATTCAAAACCGGAAATGGGAACTGGAGCCCAGTACTCTCCGGGAAGATCTTTAACTGACAAGTTAAAACAGGAAGGAGGATTACCCTTGTCGATTATGGGCTTACCTAGCTTTTCCCAAAGATACTTATTAAGTGAACCATTTAAGGTATCTGACATTTTGACCATGTAAAAATCCTCTTTTTTGGGAGGATTATTTTGCAAAAACCATCGAAATGTTCCTGAGGTTAGGATATTTTTATTGATAACATCCATAATGCTTTCGCAAGCAATACCTAATTTTTCTTCTACAGCATATATACTTTCAAAACTAGCGATAAATTCTCCTTCTACAGTATATTGACTGACAGGCTTCATATAATCAATATGTACGTTTCTTGATCGGTTCTTGCGAAAGATAGTAAGACGTTTCTCTTTGACTGAAATTTTCTCTAAATTGCTGCTATGTTTATTAAATACGTTATTATCCTTACATGAAATCACAAAAGAACGATCCTCGACATCAAATTTTTCTACAAAGTGATAGTACACCAAGCGAGCAACAGATCTTGTATACTTATGACCTTCCAGAGATAATCCACAGTGAACATTATAAACATACTCTTTAAGATATTTATTATACTGTCTGGTAAAACGCAACTTTCGGATTTTTTCGGAAACCCAATGTTCTACTCCTAATGATATATGAGAAAGACGACTCAGGCTCTTTAACCTTCCATAATTGGATATTTCATAATTCTCAAAACCTTCAATCGCCTTCCATTGTTCACCAGGAAGGTTTTCTAAGGAATGGTTATAGAGAACTTCTTTTACATATTTATCCTCTAGTTCATGTGGTAGTTTCATAAAATAAAATTTTTAAAATATCCCCGGATCTTTTACTTCATCGTTTTTGAGATTTTGTTATCTATTGCCAAACTTGTTAACTATAAGACATTTCTTTTTCATTGTCTTTTTACTGATCAGCTGTAAATAACACAAAACGTCCTTCAGATGCTGCATTTTTCCAAAATTCCACAGAGTTTTTAAACCATGTCCATGTATATTCAAAATCATCTTCACTTAAGAATTCCGCATACTCTTTATCGTCAGATTTAATTTGACCGTATCCCTCTTTTAAATCTTTTATAGAGACTTTTTCGATAGCTTTGGCTATTTCTACGACCTGTTCTGGTGTTTTTAAAGACATAATATAATCATTTTTATGATAAATTTTTTGTCCACCCAAAATGACATGATTAAGTGGAAAAGTTCCATTGTCCCACTCAAGTTTCCCATCTGTTAAACTTCTATGTAATCCGTCCCAAGATTGATCAACCTCTGCAAATCTTTCAGGTTCATTTTCCATAAATTCTTCTTCAATATCTTCTTGCAGGAATTCTAACCTGTCTTCGTCAGACTTAAAAGATTTTAGTTTTAAAGCTATTTTTTCGTCAAGCGAAAAAAGTACACCTAAACATCCCATATTTTACTTTTTTTGTTAGTATCAGCCGTTACACACCTGCAGCGAATTTTCAAATTTATACATTTTGCTAATCATAACCATCATATTTAAATACAGAAACAATTGTTGAATTATTTTCTAACACAAATCGCGTTGTTATTACTGCATTCTTTAAATTTACCATAATTTTTATACTCTACTTAGTATGGAACTGTTGAAGCATCCTCATCAATTTCTTTTCCTTTATCATCAAATAATCTATACAAACGTTTTAATTCAGATAGTAACATTTCTTCAAAAGAACTCCATTGAACTTTTGAAGTCGCGTCCCACCTTTCACAACAATGAACGATATTAGTATCTTTATCTATATACAGACGGGATCTATCCCATTGATAGCTTCCAATAAAAAAATAGCTTTCTTTTGCATTATCTGGTTGTTCATATATATTAGCGGAAATTGGAGAAAAAGGTTGCCTTGAATTTGCTTTAGGGTCTCTTGTTAGTTGCCTTCTAAATCCATATAAACTAAGAGTAGATGATAAGAAGTTGCCTCCATTGCTATAACCCATTAAAAAATGCTTATAACTTTCAGGAATTGTAGTGTTTAATTCTCTTTCAAGTATAGCTATTTCTTCTTCTTTAACCTTTGGATAAATTATATTCAGCCAAGCTTCTGGTCCTTTAAATGGAGCTTTACCAATCATTATGGCTCCATCACTTGAACTATCTAATCCTAAGTTTGAAAACTTATAAATAAATTCATTAATTTCTTTATTATACATGATTACTATATTTTAGGATCCTTTACTTCACCCATAGTATCTAAGGCTAATCAACTATAAAACAACTACTATAAAATAGCCTCCAAAGCACTTCTACTTTGGAAGCTATCTAAATTATTTTCAAACCTGTTTATATCTGTCAGAACCTAATAGCTCTTTAAGCTTATAAAATTCAATCTTGTAATTTTCTTCTGCATTGTCTAATTCTCCTTTATATATTTTCACAAGTTCTTCACAAGTCTTAGTTTCATTTCTTCCTTTATCGTTACAGGTTATTCATACTGTTCTAATTCTTCTTGTAAATCTGCATAAAGATCATCTGCAGATATTATTGTTCCTTTGGCATTTGGAGTAAGAAAAACATTTACTAATGTTTTGTCATTGGTCATACCTGGAATCCATTTTTCAATAAAATTATCTAATCTTATTACTTCAGGTTTATAATTTTTCCATTGATCAACAGCACACAGTTCTGCAAATTCTCTTTCCGGCCATATTGGAAATATTCTATTGTCATCGCTATCTCCAAGTAAAGCCCATCCATCATCATTTAATCCCCATAATTCTTCAAAATCTGCTACTTTTCTGATGAAATAATTATACCTTTCATCTTCTGACATTTGTAAAATGTTTTCTATTTTCTTATTTGTATCCGCCATATTTATGTTCTAATTTATGTAAATCTGCGTCTTGGAACTTTGCATTCTCATAACTATTACCATCTTTAGCTCTTTGCTTCCGTGGATGCGCTAATTCAGTTCCCCTTGTTTTTGAATTTCGTGAATTTCTTGGATTACGTATGGTTTTTCTGTCCCCATTTTTTATATGTCTCATTTCATTCTTAATCCAACCACGATTAAAGCTACTTACTTTGGAATCATTCCCTAATTCTTTTAATCTTGCCTGTTTACCTGATCTTCCAGCTTTAGCCAAGGCTTTAACTTCCTCAACAGCTTTTATCGCAGGAGTCTTTCCTCCTTTCCCGTCAGGGCACCTTTAGGTCCTCCAGCTACTGCCATTGCAATAGTTGCCAGATCAAAAGATCCATTGACTACTTTCTCTACAAAAGATTCTTTTGGAACGCCCGTTTCCAAAGTAAGAGTTCCGCCCTCAACTTTATATTGATTGCTTATTGCATCGTTGGTAAAAACGTTAACAGTTCTTCCTACTGAATTAGCTACCGCAGCTCTTACACTATTGATTCCCCCGTAAATAAGCTCCCCAAATTCTATAGGATCGGATGGAAGGCTGACTTCATTCACTTTTTTAGGCTCCAATCCTTCCAGTTCTCTGGAGTCAACAACCCTGTTTCCGCTAAAGGCATAGGTTGACCATGTAGGATACTGCTCTGCAAGAGGATCTACACTAAAGAACCTTCCAAAACTCGGATCATAATTTCGCCATTTAAAAGAGCTCCATTTAGTATCCTCCTGTTTTTCCTGTCCCTGGGTGGAATACCTGTATTTTTGGGAGATTGAGTTGGCAGGAACAATACAATATTGAATAAAAAGCCAAGTGGATTAGAAACCTCACCTGGCAATTATAAATTCAAACAGTTACTCTTATTTTAGGGTTTCTTGCATCCAAATCCGCCACCGGTTTCCACAGCTTTATTTTGCTCAATCCATTCTATTGCTCATTTTAGCTATTATTACATCAATATTTCAGTTTTTAAATGAACAAAATCTTTTCCCTTTACTTTGTCCAGCTCGTTGAATTCATAAACTAGCTCAATTTCACTAATGTACTCAATTACAAATTCCTCTCCTAACTCACCAGTAACGGCAATGTCTCCTATTTGATGAAAATACTCTTTATAAGGCATATAAAATTGGGGAACTTTTATAACAATATCATAGACATTATCAGGATATTTATAAAGAATATATTTCCATTCGGTTGCATTAAATTGAATCTTTTCACCATTTATTAATAGATTAAAGATTAGTTTCCATTGTTTAGGAGGCTTAGCAGAATAAAAAATCCAGCCTTCAATTGTAGGCGCTTCATTTATGATAGTTCTTGAAAGCTCTAATAACTCAGTATCACCCTCTGGAGAAATTGTTAAAAAATTCTTATTTACAATATTATCAAAACCAATTTCCCAAGAGAAATCAGCAAGCTTTCCAATTTCTTCATCTAAAAGATTTATATATTCAGTTGTAATTTTTTTTGGAGCCAGATATTCTATATTATTTTTAATCCAGCTCCAAAAACTATTGATTATCTCTTTTTTCATATTTTTCTTTTGCATTTTTAAAACGTTCTGGATTCATTTCATTTCTTTTATTATCCAATTTATCTATACCGCCTCGTTCATCAATGGCTTTTTGTTCTTTATATGCACCTTCCTCTGAATTTTTGGGATCATATTTATCAATAACCTTTGCTTTTTTTCTATCCCTACCATCATCTTGTCCTCCTCTTTTAGCAGGATCACCTTTTTTAGTTCTACCTACATATGGTATTCCCGATTCAGTTCCATCTTCAGGAACTTCATAAATAACTCCTTTCTTCTCTGGTTTATCACCTTTCGCTTTCGATTTTGCTTTATCTTGTTCTTTCTTTTCCTCTTTTGCAGAACTTTCACCCTCGCTGTGCAAGACACGATTAGCAACTGTTATCCCAATCGTAGAAATTGCCTTTAGAGCAATAATCGTATTGTTTATATTGCTATTAACAATCTTGGATATGCCATTATAATTATTAATGGCATTGGTTTTCGCTTCTTCAGCAACACCTGCACCATATACAGTTGATCCAGCAGCAGCAGCAGTAGGCGGAGCAACACGAAATATTTT